>NZ_JBRBWD010000066.1:0-102536 GCF_052825245.1 Sagittula sp. | reverse complement strand
GTGTTCCAGGGCGCGCTGTTCCACGTCGACGCGCTGAAGGCCTACAACCGGGCGCTGGCGGCGACGGCGGAGGAAGAGCATTCCTGAGGGGTTTCGCCCGCGCGGTGCGCAGGCGATCCGCCGGGGGCTGCGCCCCCGGCGCGGGGGGCTGTCTGCCCCCCGGACCCCCCGAAGGTACTTGTGCCAAGATGAAGGGCCGGGGCCATCGTGCCCTTGGATGCGGAAACGCCCCCGCGGGAGATCGCGGGGGCGTTTTTCTTTTGGTTCCGGTCTCCGGTCCGGGATCAGCGGCGCATGGTGTTGACGATACAGCTGTCGAGCCGGTCGATGCGGACGAAGGCGCAGTTGGCGAGGATGCGGGGGAGGTCCTCTGCCTCGACCACGATGGAGCCGTTGTGGCGCTGCGGTTCGCGGCGCGGCTGCGGTTCCGAGCGCGGTGCGAGCGGCTGGCGGGTCTGCGACAGGTAGGAGGAGTGGGCGTAGCCGGTCCGGCCGTCCTCGTGCCGGATCAGGTACCAGGTCTGGCTGTCGTCCAGCACGCGCACGCTGCTGCCCTGGGTCATGGTGTCGATCACCGGGAAATTCGTGCCCGGGCCGTCGCGCAGGTTCAGGGCACCGGCCTGCGGCGCGTTGATGTAGAGCTGCGGCAGCTGGTCGAGCGGCACGTCGGCGTGGCGGCGGTCATTGTTGCGGTAGCGCGTGTCGTCGTTGCGGTAGCGCGTGTCGTCGCGATCCCTGTAGGCGGAGCCGTCACGGTTCCTGTAGGCGGAGCCGTCGCGATTGCGGTAGCCGGAGCCGCCGCGGTCGATCTCGCCCGAGTAGAGCGAGTGATCGCGGCGCGAGGCGATGTCGTCGTCGCCGGTGCGGCGCGGGCGCGGTTCGGTTGCCGAGAGATAGCGGGCGGCGGCGAAGCCGGTGTTGCCGTAGGCGTCGCGCACCCGGAACCAGTTGCCGTCCTCCAGCACCGTCACGCGGGAGCCGTGCGGCATCTCCCGGACCACCTCGTAGGAGGTGGAGGGGCCGGTGCGCAGGTTGAGGAACCCGTCTTCAGGCGCGTTGACCCAGGCCTGCAGCGCGGCGGCCTGGCTGGCGGCGAAGAGGGCAATGAACAGGGCGATCAGGCGGGTCATGAACGGTCCTCCGGTGGCATCGGTTCTGTTGGCAGACGCCGTCAACATGGGGGCGCATCCCTCTGTTATGCAATAACGCGCCGTCGTCAGCGAATGTTCCGGGGGTCTGAGGAGGGCCCCGAAGGTAGGGAAACAAGGGGCTTGACGGGGTTTGACCGGCTTTGGCGCTTGCCGGGGGGGAAAGCCGTGCTTACCCTTCGTGTCATTGCAGAACAGGATATTTTCCGATGTTCAGAGTTTCGAACGACCAGATGCAGGGCTTTGCCGACATGGCGCGCAAGGCCGAGCACCGGCGCCTGTTGCGGCGCCTGCGGGAGGAACAGCCCGAACTGACCCTGCGCATGGGGCCGGGCGGGGCGGACGAGCTTGTCACCCATATCGTCGAGCGTGCCCGGGCCTTCGCCTTCGAGGAGCCGCGCGCGCTGGACTTCTTCCTCGACGCGGTGCCGGTCCTCGGGCTGGAGTTCGACCGCGACCGGCGGGTGCCATGGGCGGGCGCCAACCTTGCGGCGGAGGAGCTGGCCCTGCCGCGGCGGCTGATGAACCTGCGCACCGGGCTGGAGCGGTTCGAGACGGCGGTGATGGCCGCACGTCCTGCCGCCTGCGCGCGGCTGGCGGCGCTGGAGCCGGGCGCGCTGCCGGATGCGACGCGGGATGCCGATGCCTTCTGGCGGCTGGTCGACGCGGTCTGGCCGGAGCTTTATGCCAAGCTGAACAAGCTGTATGTGAACGGGCTGCTGCTGGCCGCGCGCGGCGTGGCGGAGCATTACCGCACCGGGCCGGAGGGGGTCGCCCCCGCCTGCCTTGCGCAGCTTTTCATGGGGGTGGGCTGCTTTGCCGATCCGCAGTGGCGGCACGTCCTGTCGGGGGTGCTGGAGGTGAGCCGGGCGGAGCGCGCGGCGAAGACCTTCGACGTGACGCGGCGCTGGGCCGCCACGGTCGCGGGCTGAGGGGGCGGGACGATGCTTGCACTGCTCGCCATCTGCGCCATCATCCAGGAGGTCAAGCGCCGTGAGCTCATGGAGCGGATCAAGAAGGGCGAGTCCTCGATCACCGTCAGCGGCAGCGACGAGTTCAAGGAAAAGGCCTATGCCTCGCTCGAGAAACTGTCGAAGACGCCGACCGGGCTGGGGCTGCTGCTGGAGCTGGAGAAGACCGGCAAGTCGGTGGAGATCGTCGAGACTGCGGGCGGCAACAGCGAGAACCCGGCCAGCATGGCGGACGGCACCTATGACCGGGTGAACGACCAGCCGGGGCCGGGCACGTCGAGTGTCGTGAAGTTCAACCCCGAGAAGAAGCAGATCAAGGACGGCTCGGAGGACTGGCACAAACGCGATCCCGCCGTTGCCCTGGGACACGAGCTGATCCACAGTCTGCACGACGCGAAGGGTACGAACGACGGGCGCAACCCGCTGCCCTACGAGGATCTGAACGGCGACAACCGCACCGCGCCGGGCTACGAACACCAGGCGGTCGGGCTGGGCGATTACGAGGACGACCCCTTTACCGAGAACAAGATCCGCGAAGACATGGGCGAAGATAAGCGTCCCTTCTACTGATAGACACGCACGAGGCCGAGATGATCGAACTGAACCGAGTGGAGGTGGCGCAGGACGTGCTGCGGGTCGACTACCGGGTGACCAACCCGGAGGAGAGCCCGATCTACCTCTTCGACCTGTTCTGGACGGTGGCGGACAAGGGGTTCACCCTGCTGCCGGAGGAAAGCTACAGGTTCTTCGACGGCGACACGCTGGTCCTGCAGCGCGCGGTCCAGCCGATGCCGCCGGGGATGCGCCTGGAGGAGCCGGAGACGCCCTATGCCTCGCGGCTCGACGCGGGGGCCACGGCAGAGCGCAGCATCGTCCTGCCGGTGCCCGTCGCCCGGTTCACCGCCTATGGCGGCCCGGTCACGCCGGGCGAGGAGGTGGGCACGCCGTCGCGGCTGGTGCTGAGCCTCGGCTACGTGCGGCGGTCGGACATCCTCGATGGCTGGGCGGTGATTTCGCCGAAGCCGAAGCTGGGCGAGGGGATCTTTGCGCCGGACGCGGGCCTTGCGCTGGAGCTGCAGCGCAGCTTCGAGGCGGAGCTGCCGGTGCCCGAGGGGCTGACCGGCTACCTCGACCAGTAGGCCCCGGACGGGAACCACAAAGAGGAACGGCGCCCCCGGGAGGGCGCCGTTTTTCGTTCCAGTCCGCGGTGCGGGCGGTCTCAGACCTGTTCCACGTTCACGCCGTCCTGGACGTAGAAGGCGAGGTGGTCCTTGATCTGGGCGACCTCCTCCTTCGGGTTCTCGTAGGACCAGACCGCGTTCTCGTAGGTGCGGCTCTTGGACATGATGGAGAAATAGGAGGCCTCGCCCTTGTGGGGGCAGGTCGTCTTGTGGTCGGTCGCGTCGAGGAAGGCCATGCCGATGTCCTCGCGCGGGAAATAGATCACCGGCGGCAGGTCACCTTCGCGGAGTTCCAGCGCGCGGGCGCTTTCGCCGAGGACCGCCCCGCCGGCGCGCACCACCCAGGTGCCGACTGCCGGTGTGATGCTGATATGGGTCGTCTTGGTCATTCCTGTTTTCCCCCTGTCCTTCGAATTTCCGATTGTCCGGTTTTCCGATCGCCGTTGCGCAGGCGATCGGTCTGTCCCCGTTCCCTGACACGGGACGTGTAACATAGACATGTCAGAGCGGCTGGCACGCAAGCTCTAACCAGTCACCTGCGGCATCATCTACATGCGGGCGCAGGGTGTCCAGAACCCGGGCGTGATAGCCGTCGAGCCATTGCCGCTCGGCCTCGGACAAGAGATCCGTGTCGATCAGGCGGCGGTCGATGGGCACAAGCGTCAGCGTCTCGAACCGGTACATCTGCGGGATGGTCTGGCCGGGGCGCTCGGGCGCCTCCTCGACGACGATGAGGTTCTCGATCCGGATGCCGAAGGCGCCCTCGCGGTAGAAGCCCGGCTCGTTCGACAGGATCATGCCGGGCCGGAAGGCCACGGTGCCGGTGCGTGCGATGCGGGCCGGGCCCTCGTGCACGCAGAGGTAGGAACCTACGCCGTGGCCGGTGCCGTGGCCGTAGTCGAGGCCGGCCTCCCACAGGGCCACGCGGGCCAGCACGTCGATGTCGCGGCCGGCCATGCCCTTCGGGAAGCGCAGGCGCGACAGGGCGATCATGCCCTTCAGGACGCGGGTGAAGGCCTCCCGGTGTTCGGCGGTGGGCTTGCCTACGGGGATGGTGCGGGTGATGTCGGTGGTGCCGTCGACGTACTGCCCGCCGGAATCGACCAGCAGCAGGTGCCCGTCTTCCACCGTGCGGTCGGTCTTTTCGGTCACGCGGTAGTGGACGATGGCGGCGTTGGGGCCGGTCCCGGCGATGGTGTCGAAGGAGATGTCGCGGAGCGCGTTGGTGGCGGCACGCTCGGCCTCCAGCTTCTTGACCACGGCGATCTCGGTCAGCGAGCCGGGGGCCTGCGCGTCGAGCCACGCGAGGAAGCGCACCATGGCGCAGGCGTCGCGCAGGTGGGCGGCGCGGGTGCCGTCGAGCTCTGCCTCGTTCTTGCAGGCCTTGGGCAGGATGCAGGGGTCTTCGCCGTCGACCGGATGTGACAGCGCCTCGTGCACCGCGACGGGGCAGGAGGCCGGGTCGATGCGCACCGCACCCTCGCGCGCCTTCAGCGCCGGGACAAATTCATCGGGCGCATGGGTGCGGACCGAGGCGCCGAGGTGATCGCCGAGGTCGGTCAGCTTTTCCGGCGCGATGAACAGGTCGACGGTGGCGTCGGCGTTCAGCAGGGCAAAGCCGTGCGGCACCGGGTTCTTCGGGATGTCGGAGCCGCGGATGTTCAGAAGCCACGCAAGGCTGTCGGGCAGGGTGATGACCGCGGCCTCGGCCGGGGCGAGCGTCTTGGCCAGGCGGGCGATCTTGGCGTCATGCGCCTCGCCGGCCAGTTCCAGCGGCTGGGCAAAGACGGCGCCCATGGGCGGCTCGGGCTGGTCTTCCCACAGCCGGTCGATGAGGTTCGCCATCGGCACCAGCGTCAGCTTCGGCAGCTTTTCCGCAAGGCGGCGGTGCTCGGCCACGGTCAGCAGCCAGGGGTCATAGGCGAGGCGGCCCTCTGGCAGCGCCTCGGCCAGCCAGTCGGCAAGCGAGGTGCCCGGCCAGTCGACCTTTTCGAAGACGGAGTCGGTCTGCGCCTTGACCTGCACGGTGTAGCGGCTGTCGGTGAAGATCGCGGCGCGGTCGGTGAGGGCGATGGCCCAGCCCGCCGATCCGGTGAAGCCGGTCAGCCAGGCCAGCCGGTCGTCATGCGGCGCCACGTATTCGCCTTGGTGGGCGTCGGCGCGGGGCACCAGCACACCGTCGACGCCTTCGGCCCGCAGGAGGTCCTGAAGGGCGGCAAGACGGGCGGGCCCCTGATCGGGAGAGGCGGTTTCCGTGAAGGTCTGGAACATGCGGGGACTCCTTTGGCGCGACCGTAGCTTTGCGCGCGGCAGAGGCCAAGGGGGTGCGCCGTGCTCTACAGGGCCGGGGCGGCGCGGGTGCCTGGGCGGCGGACATCGGGAACTGTGGCAGAGGGTGCAGCCGCAACACGTCAGCGGCAAACCGGGCTGCAACAAAATTGCGGCTAGGCCCCGGCACGGAATTTTCGCAGGATGAGACCGACCTATTGATCGAGTAATTTGCGACCCCCACGAGACATGCGTCCGCCCGCCCATCAGATCGTCGAGGATCTTCTCGAACGCACAGGATCAGCGATCACGGACCGCAACTTCGACCGGTTCGCGGAGTGCGTCTGCATGCCGTTGCTGGTCGAGACCTTCGAAGGCCGCCTGCGGATCGATTCCGAAGCGTCGATGCGCGACTGGTTCAACCGGAACGTGGATTTCTACGACATCATCGGGGTGACGGACATGCAGCGGCGCTGCGTGTCGGCGTCCTACCGGAGCGACACGATGATCGTGTCGGCCTACGAATCGCGGCTGGTGCAGCACGGTCACCGGCTGGAGCGGGAACCCTACATGGTCTACACCGAGATCCGCCTTGTCGCGGGGCGCTGGGGCGTGTGGTTCGCGCAGTACGCGATTGCGGATTCGGATGTCCACAACCGCGTGCTGGTGCAGGCCTCTGCCCACGAAAGGTCAGGCGACGCGGCGCATTCCCATGACGCGGGCCCGGGCCCGGGGGTCTGAGTCGAAGAGCGAGGCAAGCTGTTCGGTCATCGCACCGGCAAGCTGCTCCACATCGGTGATCGTCACGGCCCGGTCGTAGTAGCGGGTCACGTCGTGGCCGATGCCGATGGCCAGAAGCTCCACCTGCTTCTTGCGCTCGACCATGGCGATCACGTCGCGCAGGTGTTTTTCGAGGTAGTTGGCCGGGTTGACCGACAGGGTGCTGTCGTCGACCGGCGCGCCGTCCGAGATGACCATCAGGATCTTGCGCGCCTCGGGGCGGTTCACCATGCGGCGGTGCGCCCATTCCAGCGCCTCGCCGTCGATGTTCTCCTTCAGGAGGCCCTCTTTCATCATCAGGCCGAGGTTGTCGCGCGTGCGGCGCCACGGTGCATCGGCCTTCTTGTAGATGATGTGGCGCAGGTCGTTCAGGCGGCCCGGCTGCTGTTCGCGGCCGGCGTTCAGCCATGCCTCGCGCGCCAGCCCGCCCTTCCACGCGCGGGTGGTGAAGCCGAGGATCTCGACCTTGACGGAGCAGCGTTCCAGCGTCCGTGCCAGCACGTCGGCGCAGATCGCCGCGATGGAGATCGGGCGCCCGCGCATGGAGCCGGAGTTGTCCAGAAGCAGCGTCACCATGGTATCGCGGAACTCCATGTCCTTCTCGACCTTGAAGCTGAGCGGCGTCGTCGGGTTCGCCACGACGCGGGCGAGGCGGCCGGCATCCAGCACGCCCTCTTCCTTGTCGAATTCCCAGCTGCGGTTCTGCTGGGCCTGAAGGCGGCGCTGGAGCTTGTTGGCAAGGCGGCTGACCGCGCCCTTCAGCGGTTCGAGCTGCTGGTCGAGGTAGGCGCGCAGGCGCTCCAGCTCTACCGGCTCGGCGAGGTCCTGCGCCTCGATCTCCTCGTCGTGCTCGGAGGAGTAGACCTTGTAGTCGGGATCGGCCTCGGAGACCGGGGCGGGGGCGGGCGGCTCCATGGGCGCTTCGCCCTCGGGCATCTCGGCCTCTTCGCCCAGTTCCTGATCGGCGAGGTCGTCCATCGTGACCTGCGCCTGGCTCGGGTCCTGCGTCTCGTCCTGCGACTGTTCGGGCGAGGCATCGGATTCCTCGGAATCGTCCTCGTCGTTGCCGGTGGAATCGGGCTGGTCCTCTTCCTCCGCGCCTTCCTGTTCGCCGTCGTCCTCCGCCTCGTCGTCGAGGTTGTCGGGGTCGTCTCCCAGCTGGTCGCCGTAGCCCAGATCGGTGATGATCTGGCGCGCGAACTTTGCAAAGGCGGACTGGTCGGACAGCTTGGTCTGGAGGTCGTCGAGCGTGCCGCCCGCCTGCTCCTCCATGAAGCCGCGCCAGAGGTCCATGACGTTGGTGGCCTCGGCGGGCAGGTCGCGCCCGGTGGCGAGGTGCCGGATCAGGTAGCCCGCGGCGACGGGCAGCGGCGCCTCACCCTTGTCGCGGATCTGGCCGTAGCCGCGGCGGACCGCCTCGTGCCCGATCTTGGCGTCGATGTTCTTGGCGGTGCCGGGCATGTCGCGGGCGCCCATCGCCTCGCAGCGCGCGGTTTCCATCGCCTCGTAAAGGTCGCGGGCCATCTCGCCCTGCGGCAGGTAGCGGTTGTGTGTGGCCGCGTCGTGGTAACGGCGGTGCAGCGCCAGCGCGTCGGCGGTGCCCCGGGCCAGCAGGACCTCGTCGCGCGTCATGCGGCGCGAGACCTGCGGCAGGCGCATGGCGTCGCCGGACACCCCGGCGGGATCGACCGAGTAGCTGACCGTCAGGTCCGGGTCGTCGGCCATGACCTTGGTGGCCTCGGCGAGGGCCTTCTTGAAGGGATCGGCGGGGTTGTCGCTGGGCTTGCTCATGACCGCAGATTTGAACCGATGACCGGGGCTTGGCAAGGGCAAAGGCGGATACGGCTTGTCGCGGCGGGCGCTGGTGGCGGGCGGTGGTGTTGTGTGAGGACGGCGGGCGCCGAGAAGAGCGGTGCGGTTTGCCGGACGGTGCGGGCGGGCCCGGTCGGCTGTCAGAGGCCGGTGAAGCGGCGCCCGATCACGAGGCTGTCGCAGGCGGCGATCTGGCGGAGGATGCCGCCGGCCGCAAGGCGCTGGCGACGCGTGTCGCCGTTGAAGGCGGCGGTGGCGAAGAGCGACCGGAGTTGCGCCCGCGCGTTGATCCGGTGGCTCATCATCGTGATGGAATACGCGCGGTCTTCGGCGTGTTCTGCCAGGTAGGCGTTCATCATCGCCTCAAGCAGGTCGCGGCGGAAGGCGGCGGCGTCTGCACCGTCGCCCATCAGCCGGGCATGTTCCATCACCGCCGTATAGCGGCCATGGCAGGTGGCGAGGGTGAGCGCCCCGTCGGACGGGCCGGGCGGGTCCGTGGCCGCGCTGGCGGCTGGGGAGGCGAGGAGGAGGCCCACGATCATCAGGGCCGTCCGCGCGGTATGCTGGCACGGGGCGATCATGGGCGGGCAGGCTAGCGCAGGGGCGTTACGATTGTCTTGCCGGCGCGCCCGGTGGTTCAGAGCAGCAGCGCCTCGCAGGGGCGGAGGGCCAGCGCGGCCTGCGCCCGCGCGCGGCGCTGCATCCGGGGGTCGCGGTCGAACCGTGCGATGGAGAGCAGGCGGGCCTGCGCCCACTTCGCTTCCAACCGGATCTGGAGGATGCGGGAGCCGGTCAGCTCCGACCCGGTGCGCACGGCGTCAAGCAGACCCTCGAACCGAGCGCGGGTGATCTGCGAGGTGTCGTCGGTGGAATAGGCGTTCCACGAATCCTCCACCTGCGCGGAGTAGCGCCCGAGGCAGGCGGCGAAGACCGGGGTCATGTCGGTGGGGCGCTCTGCCAGCGCGGAGGCCGGGGAAGAGGTCATCCATTGCGCTGGCAAGAGGAGCGCGAGCGTCAGAAGAAAAGTTTTCAAACCGCTCATGAAGTGAACGTTAGCGCGGATTTTCTGCCTGACAATTAATCTGTTTGAAGACTTCCGCGCGCCGTCACCGGATTGTCACGGTGTCGCCTCGCCGGTGGCGAGCCGCGCCAGAAGGTCGACATGGACATCCAGCGCGTCGATGACGGGATAGGGTTCGGAGCCGTCGAAGGCGAGGTTGAGATCGGTGCCTGCCAGAACCACGGCAGAGGCGCCCGCGTCGATCAGCCTTTGCCCGGCGTCGCGGAAGAGGGCGCGCCGCTCCGGGCTGCATGTGCCCGCCACCGCCATGTCCTGATAGGTCTGACCCAGCGACTCGACCTCGTCCTCCAGCGCGATGGCGCGGGTCTGGTGGAGCTGCCCGTAAAGCTTCGTGCGCATCACCACCCGCGTGCCCAGAAGCCCGACGGTCGCGTGGCCCTGTTCGGCGAAATGGGCGTCCAGCGGCGTGACGGCCGAGATCAGCGGCAGGGGAGAGATGGCCTGAAGCTCGTCGAAGCAGAAGTGCCCGCCGAGCGAGGTGACGGCGGCCACGTCGCAGCCCGCCGCCTTCAGCCGGACCAGCAGGGGCAGCCAGTTGCGGGCCTGTTCCTCGCGCAGGTCGGCGAGGTTGGTGCGGACCAGCTCCTGCACGTCGGCATGCACGATGGTCAGGTCCAGCGTCTTGCCCCTGCGGGCGACGGCGTCGGTGAGGCGCTGGTAGTAGACGATTGTGGCGGCGACCCCGATCCCGCCGATCAGTCCGATATGCATTGTGCTTGTCCTATGCTGTCCAGTCCGCGTTCTGCAGGACGACATGATAACCGTCCGGGTCGCGGAAGGTCACGCCCTGCCGGTCCCAGTAGGGATTGTGCGATGCGACGGGGGAGTGGCCCGCGTCGGTCATCCGGTCGCGCGCCGCCTGCCACGCGGCGCGGTCGGGGAGGTAGAGCGTCAGGAGGTGTTCGGGCGAGGGGGCGTTGCCCGCCGCGACGCCGCGTTCGGAGGTGAATTCCAGGTGCCAGGGCGCGTTCGGATGCCCGAGCATGACGCCGTCGAACCCGTCGTGGTCCCTGAATTCGCCCAGCACGGTCAGGCCCAGCCCGTCGCGGTAGAAGGCCGTGACCTCTGCCATGCGGTCCGTGGGGCGGGCGACGCGGAGGATCGGCGGCGTCGCGGTCACTGGCGCCTCCGTGGCGGGGCTGGGGGTCGGGGACGTTGCGGGCATGGCCGATCCTTCCAAGGGCTGTGTTTACAATTTTAGACGTATTGACCGGGTGAGGCCATGAGCGGTTGGAGAAGGACAGGATCTTGCATGCGGGACTTGGCGGAGGAGGAGCGGCGGCCCGGCCTGCCGTCGCTGGTGGGGCAGCTGCAGCGCATCGGCGATGCGGCGGCGGACGTTCATGCGGGGCTGGAAGGGCTGGAGGGCCGGCTGGTTCGGATGGAGGCGGAGGCGCTTCTGCTGGCCATGCGAAGCCTTCCGGCTAGGCGGGACAGGCCCTGAGCCGGAAAGGGCCGGGGCTGCGTTTTGCCGCATGTCGATGCGACGCGGGTCAGGTCCCCGAAACGCACGAAGCCCGCGGATGCGGGCTTCGTCGGTCTTTTTGATGATGTCCGTCGATCAGGCGACGCTGATCGAGGCCGCGCTTTCGGGAAGTTCCTCGTCGAAGCAGCGCTGGTAGAACTCTGCCACGGTCTGGCGCTCGAGCTCGTCGCACTTGTTGAGGAAGGACACGCGGAAGGCGTAGCCGATGTTGCGGAAGATCTCGGCGTTCTGCGCCCATGCGATGACGGTCCGCGGCGACATGACGGTCGACAGCTCGCCGTTCATGAAGGCGCGGCGCGAGAAGTCGGCGACGGTGACCATCTGGCGGATGATCTTGCGGCCCTTCTCGTTGTTGTAATGCGGCGCCTTCGACAGGACGATCTGCGTCTCCGCGTCGATCGACAGGTAGTTCAGCGTGGCGACCAGCGACCAGCGGTCCATCTGGCCCTGGTTGATCTGCTGCGTGCCGTGGTAGAGGCCGGTGGTGTCGCCCAGGCCCACGGTGTTCGCCGTCGCGAAGATGCGGAAATACTTGTGCGGGGTGATGACCTCGTTCTGGTCGAGCAGCGTCAGCTTGCCGTCGGTTTCCAGAACCCGCTGGATCACGAACATCACGTCCGCGCGGCCCGCGTCGTATTCGTCGAACACGATGGCGGTGGGGTTGCGCAGCGCCCAGGGCAGGATGCCTTCCTGGAACTGGGTGACCTGCTTGCCGTCCACCAGCTTGATCGCGTCCTTGCCGATCAGGTCGATCCGGGAAATGTGGCTGTCGAGGTTCACGCGCACGGCGGGCCAGTTCAGCCGGGCCGCGACCTGTTCGATGTGGGTCGACTTGCCGGTGCCGTGATAGCCCTGGATCATCACGCGGCGATTGTTGCGGAAACCCGCGAGAATGGCCAGCGTGGTGTCGGGGTCGAACTTGTAGGTGGAATCGAGATCGGGCACCCGCGACGTGCGGTCGGGAAACCCGTGCACGATCATGTCGGTGTCGATCCCGAAGACCTCACGAACCGAGATCTCTTCCGTCGGTTTCGCGTTGATATCGATCTCGCCGTCCGCCATGGTGCCGATGTCCTTTGTCCGTTGTCTGCCCGCGTTGGTGCAACATATCTCGGGGAGGGGCAAGGGGAATGGATAACGGGACGCCATGACACCGCAGGAGGAGATCGAGGCGCTGATCGCCCGCGTGGCGATGGCCGACCGCAAGGCGTTCCGCGCACTCTATTCCCGAACCTCGGCGAAACTCTTTGGCATCGCGCTGCGTGTGTTGAGGGACGAAGCGGCGGCCGAGGACGTCCTGCAGGACGTGTACGTCCGCGTGTGGAACCGGGCCGGCGCATACCGAAGCAACGGATATTCGCCGATGACATGGCTGATCACGATCACGCGGAATGCCGCCATCGACCGCCTGCGCAAGGCGCGCCGCGAGGGCGTGGCGCAGGAGCCGGTCGAGATCGCGGAGCGTCTTTATGACACGGCGCCCGGGCCTGCCCAGCAGGCGGAGATGCGAGACGAGGCGCGGGCGCTGAACGCCTGCCTCGACGAATTGCCCGCAGACCGGGCAGAGATGGTCCGGCGGGTCTACCTGCAGGGCCTGACGTACCAGGAACTGTCCGACCAGTCCGGCGTGAAGCTGAACACGGTCCGGACGTGGCTGCGGCGCAGCCTGATGCAACTGAGGGAGTGCCTGAGCGCATGACCGGCGCGGACGAGGATACGGATCTTCCGGGCGGCTGGGAAGCCGAGGCAGCGGAGTACGCCCTGGGCGTCCTGCCGGAGGCGGAGCGTGCCGGATTCGAGGCGCGCATGGCCGCCGACCGCAACCTCGCGCAGGACGTGGACGCGTGGACGGAGTATTTCGCCACGCTGACCGACCGGATTCCCGAAGCAACGCCTTCGCAGGCGGTCCTGAAGCGGATCGAGGCAGAGGTGCACGGCGATCCGCCGCCGCCGGTCTGGCGCCAGTTGCTGCCCTATCTCGTCGGCGCCATGGCCGGTGCCGCGATGGCCTGGGTCGTCTTCATCTCCGGCGTGCTGGAGCAGGGACGCCCGGAAATCCTCGCCTCGCTGGAGCCCGTGGCCGGGGACCTTGCCTTCGACGTGCGCATCGACCCGCCGACCCATACCGTCGCCATCGACTACCGCGCGGGCGACCTGCCCGATGGCCGGGTGCTGCAGCTCTGGCTCATTCCGGAAGGCAGCGATCCGATCTCGCTCGGGGTGATGTCGCCCGGCGGCGATCACATCGTGGTCCTCTCGGACGAGATGGCGGCGCGGGTGCCGGGCGCGACGCTTGCGGTGTCGGACGAGCCGGAGGGCGGTTCGCCCACGGGGCTGCCCACGGGCGAGGTGCAGGCCGCTGGGGTGCCGATCCCGCTCTGATCTTGTGGTTTTCAGGTGTGGCTGGCGGGGCATCCGTGCCACGGCCGTTTGGCGTGTGGGCGCAGGGTCAGTCCCGCGCGCCCACCAGCCGGTCGATGGGGGCATAGTTGTCGGTCAGGCGCGTGCCCCGTGCGGCAAGGCTGTCGACGAAGGCAGGCCCCAGTGCCGCGAAGGTGGTGCGCTGGGGCGCCAGCGCGGTGAAGCTGTCGACCGGCGTTTTGGCAAAGCCCGCGGCGATCACCATGACCACCCGTTCGCCCGGCTCGGGGCGGCGCGCCTCCGTCCAGATCTCCACATTGGGGAAGTGGTCGCGGAGGGTCGCGGCAAGACTGCCCACCGCCGCCATGCTGTCGGCATAGTCGATGACGTTCATCAGGTAGGTGCCGCCGGGCGTCAGCCGGTCGCGGACCAGCGCGAAAAATTCCGATGTCACGAGGTGCTGCGGGACGGCGGTGTCGGTGAAGGCGTCGCCGACGATGATGTCGTAGCGCGACGGGTCCGCCGCCAGCGCGCGGCGCGCGTCGTCGTGCCGGACGGTGGCCGTGGACGTGTCGAACCAGAAGTCGCGGGCGGCCAGCGCGGTCACTTCCGGGTCGATTTCGGCCACGGTGATCCGCGACAGGCCGCGCGCGGCAAAGGCGCGGGGCAGGGCGTAGGTGCCGCCGCCGATGTGGAAGCTGGAAAAGTCGTCCCGGGGCGCACGCAGGCGGGCCAGCGCGTCGAGCATGGCGGCATGATCGGTGAACATCACCTCCGGCGCGTCCTTTGCGGCGATGCCGTGCACGAGGTGGTCGATCACCATGGCGCGGGTCGGATGGGCGGGATCGGCGGAAAGGTCGACGCTCTGCAGGCAGAAGTAGCGTGATTCGACGGTACAGGGGCCGGGACGTGCCGCCATGACCGCGGTCGCGACGGCGAGTGCGGCGAGCGTTGTCACGGCCAGCGGAGTCAGGCGGCGTCCGAGGTGCAGGCAGATGGCGGCGCAGAGGATGTAGGCGGCGGTGACCGCGGCCAGCGTCCAGGCGGTGCCGAGCCACGAGATGAAGAGGAACCCGGCCAGCAGGGTTCCGGCAATGGCGCCGAGGGCGCCTGCGGCGAACATCGCGCCAAGCGCGCGGCCCTGTGTCCGGCCAGATGTGAGCGCGACCTGCGTCAGTACCGGCGCGGGGATGCCCGCGAACAGCGAGGGGAGGAAGAAGGCCGTCAGGGTCAGCGCGGTGATCGCGCCCACCGGGTCGGGGATCTGCGTCAGCCAAGGTGCGCTGGCCCGAAGCGCGAGGCTCGCCGTGGCGGTGGTCAGCCCGGCGGCGGCCAGCGCATAGCCGGTGGCGGTCAGGGCGCGGTCGGACGGGCGCTCGGCCAGGCGGCCGCCCCACCAGTGACCGGCGGAGAACCCGGCCAGCACCACGGCGATGACGGAGGTCCAGGTGTAAAGCGACATGCCGACGTAGGGGGCCAGCATGCGGCCCGCGACGATCTCGACAACGAGGGATGCGGCAGAGACGGTCACCTGCAGTGCGACAAGCAACCAAAGCGGAATGGGGGTCATGAAAGGGCCTCGTTGATCCGAACGGCAGTGTGCGCGCGATTTCGGGCGTTTCAAGCAGATTAGGTGGGGAAAGGCGGTTGGTGCCCGGGCGCGAGGGCATCAGGCGAGGGTTGTTCGTACCGGGGCGATGGCGCTGAGCGGTACGCGATGGGCTGCGCGTTTCCCGGACGATTTGGGGCGTTTCAGGCACGATCGGCGGGGGCAGGGCGGTTGCCGCGGAGGTTGCGTCGGGACCATGCGGGGGCCGTTCGGTCCGCAGAGGCCGGATGCGGGCCGGCGGTCGGAAGGAGCAAGCCATCCGGCACCGGACGTCGCCCGCGTGGCGTTTCCCGAACGGGATGCGGCGTTTCCGGCACGGTTCGCCCGGGGGCGGGGCGTTTGCGCAATTGCCCCTCGCGCCGGTGCGCGCGGCTGTTATAAGTGCGCCGTCTGCTGAACAGGGGAACCAAGATGTCCGGAGAGCTGTCGCCCATCGACAAGGCCAAGTTTGTCGCCGCCAAGCGCGCGGCGGAATTCGTGGAATCGGGCATGCGTGTCGGTCTGGGGACCGGCTCCACCGCCGCCTGGCTGGTGCGCTGCCTCGGCGAGATGGTGCGCGAGGAAGGGCTGCGCATCAAGGGCGTGCCGACATCGACCCGCACCGCGGAGCTGGCGCGCGACGTCGGCATCGAGGTGATCTCGCTTGACGAGGCGAAGTGGCTCGACCTGACGATAGACGGCGCGGACGAATTCGACGAGGAGCTGTCGCTGATCAAGGGCGGCGGCGGTGCTCTGCTGCAGGAGAAGATCGTGGCCACCGCCTCTGACCAGATGGTGGTGATCGCAGATGCGGCGAAGGAAGTCGGCCACCTCGGCGCCTTCCCCCTGCCGGTGGAGGTCATCCCCTTCGGCTGGCAGACCACGCAGGCGCTGATCGAGGAGATGCTGATCTCGATGGACGTGATGGGGCGCAACACGACGCTCCGGATGAACGGCGACCGGCCTTACATCACCGACGAGGCGAACCACATCCTCGACCTGCACCTGAGCCGGATCGGCAACCCGCGGCAGCTGTCGATGGTGCTGAACCAGATCCCCGGCGTGGTGGAGAACGGGCTGTTCATCGACATCTGCGACAAGGTGGTGATCGGCCACGGCGACGGCCGGGTCGAGGTGCGCGACATCAACGAGGGCACCGTGACCGAAAGCCAGCTCGACTTCGTCGAGGACGAGAACCTCTTCCGCGACATCTGAAGCAAGGCGGCAGCCCGCCGCAGGATGCCAGGTTGGAGCACGCCGGGGCACGGGTTCCGGCGCGCCATGACATGCGCGCCGTGCAGTCCGGGCTTAACGCTACGGCATAAGGCGCGCAGGGGCTGTGCACACGGGCGGTAAAACCCGCTTGTGCGGCGGCCCTCCGGCTCTGGCCTTCCGCGGGGCTTCGTGAAATACCTCCGCCACGCGAGACGATGAAAGGCATGGGTCATGAGCGCATTCGACTACGATCTCTTTGTCATCGGCGGCGGCTCCGGCGGGGTGCGCGCGGCGCGGGTTGCGGCGGGCGAGACCGGCGCGAAGGTCGCGCTGGCCGAGGAGGACCGCTATGGCGGGACCTGCGTGATCCGGGGATGCGTGCCGAAGAAGCTGATGGTCTTTGCGTCCGAATACCGCGACATGCCGGCCACCGCGCGGGCCTACGGCTGGGACATCGCCGACGGGCAGTTCGACTGGACCGCGTTCCGCACCAAGCTGAACACCGAGCTCGACCGGCTTGAAGAGGTGTATCGCAAGCTGCTGAAAGGTTCGGGGGTGGAAACCTTCGACGCCCGCGCCACGCTGAAGGACGCGCACACTGTCAAGCTGTCGACCGGCGAGGAGAAGACCGCCAAGCACATCCTGATCGCCACCGGTGGCCGTCCGCAGCGGCCCGACATGCCGAACGCGCATCTGGGGATGGTGTCCGACGACATCTTCCACCTGGACAAGCTGCCGAAGTCTGTGCTGATCGTCGGCGGCGGCTACATCGCCTGCGAGTTCGCCTGCATCCTGCACGGGCTTGGCGTCAAGGTGACGCAGTTCTACCGCGGGGCGCAGATCCTGCGCGGCTTTGACGACGAGGCGCGCGGGCTGATCGCCGATGCGATGAAGGGCCGCGGCATCGACCTGCACACCGGCACCACCATCGTGGAAATGCACTGTGTCGGCACGCCGGAGGCGGACGCCATGGGCGAGGCGCCGGTGGACGACGTGCAGTACGGCCAGCCGGAACAGGAAGAGATCGGTTCGGGCCCGGTGCGGGTGAAGGCGACCAACGGCACGATCCGCGATTTCGACGCGGTGTTCTTTGCCACGGGGCGCGTGCCGAACAGCGACGACCTCGGGCTCGAGGCGCTCGGCATCGAGCCGGGCCGGAACGGTGCCATCGAGGTGGACGAATACAGCCAGACGAAGGTGCCCTCGGTCTACGCCATCGGGGATGTGACCAACCGTGTGAACCTGACCCCGGTCGCGATCCGCGAGGGCATGGCCTTTGTCGAGACGGTGTTCAAGGGCAACCCGACGCCGGTCGATCACGAGCTGATCCCGAGCGCGGTGTTCACCCAGCCGGAGATGGGCACGGTCGGCCTGACGGAAGAGCAGGCCGCCGAGCAGGAAGAGATCGAGGTCTACTGCACTTCGTTCCGCCCCATGCAGACGGCCTTTGTCGATGCGCCGGATCGTGTTCTGATGAAACTGATCGTGTCGAAGGCGAACCGGACCGTTTTGGGCTGCCACATCGTGGCGCCGGGTGCGGGAGAGATGATCCAGCTTGCGGGGATTGCCGTAAAGATGGGGGCCACCAAAGAGGATTTCGACCGGACGGTGGCGGTGCACCCGACGATGTCGGAGGAGATCGTGACCATGCGCAACCCTGCGCGGACGCGGTAGCGAGGACGATGCCGCCTTGATACTTTCAGGCGGCGTGCACAGGTTAGAACGGACGAGACTGAGGGAAGGACAAGGCTTCATGGCAGGAAACAGCGGCGGCCCCTGGGGCGGCGGTGGCAACCAGGGCGGCAACGGCAGCCGTCCGCCTTCGGGCGGAGGCGGTGGCGGGCGTCGACCGGAGGACAGCCAGATCCCCGAGATCGACGAGCTGATGAAAAAGGGCCAGGAGCAATTGCGTGTGCTCATGGGCGGCCGGGGCGGCAATGGCCGGACCGGTGGCGGCTCTGGCGGAGGCGGCGGCGGACCCCGCCTCACGCGGGGGACGGTCGCAATCGGCGCGATCATCATCCTTGGGCTCTGGGCGTACTCCAGCTTCTACACGGTGAAGCCGGAAGAGCAGTCGGTGGAACTGTTCCTCGGGGACTACTCCTCGACCGGGAACCCGGGCCTGAACTTCGCGCCCTGGCCGCTGGTGACCTACGAGAAGGTCAACGTGACCTCCGAACGGACGGAAACCATCGGGTCCGGCCGCGGCGGTTCCGACGGCCTGATGCTGACCACGGACGCCAACATCGTCGACATCGACTTCCAGGTTGTCTGGAACGTGGCGGATCCGGCGAAGCTGCTGTTCAACATCCGCGACCCCGAGCTGACGGTTCAGGCGGTTTCGGAATCGACCATGCGCGAGATCATCGCGGCGTCGAACCTGGCCCCGATCCTCAACAGGGACCGTGGCCTGATCGCCGACACCGCCTTCGAGAACATCCAGATGACGCTCGACGAATACGAGAGCGGCATCCGCATCGTCCGGGTCAACCTGCGCGAGGCCGATCCGCCGCGCGAGGTGATCGACGCCTTCCGCGACGTGCAGGCCGCCGAGCAGGAACGCGACCGGCTGGAACGTCAGGCCGACGCCTATGCCAACCGCGTGGTTGCAGAGGCCCGCGGTCAGGCTGCGCAGACGCGCGAGGAAGCCGAAGGCTACCGCGCCCGCGTCGTGAACGAGGCACTGGGTGAGGCCGCGCGCTTTACCTCCGTGCAGCAGGAATACGCGCAGGCCCCCGAGGTCACGCGCCGCCGCCTGTACATCGAGACGATGGAGAAGGTGCTGGGCGACGTGGACAAGATGATCCTCGACGAGAGCATTGCCGTCGGTGGCCAGGACGGAGGCGGCGTCGTGCCGTACCTGCCGTTGAACGAGTTGCGCCGCTCCGGCGACTCGACACCGTCCAACGGCAACTGAGGGAGGACACATCATGGGTAAGACAACGTATCTTCTGCCCGCCTTCGTGGTGGCGCTGGTGCTGATCCTTTCTTCGGTCTTCGTGGTGGACGAGCGCGAGAAGGCGCTGGTCCTGCGGTTCGGCCAGATCAAGGCGGTCAAGGAGGAGCCGGGGCTCGGCTTCAAGGTGCCGCTGCTCGACGAGGTGGTGCGCTACGACGACCGTATCCTGTCGCTCGACACCGAGACCATCGAGGTCACGCCCTCGGACGACCGCCGGCTGGTGGTCGACGCCTTCGCGCGTTACCGGATCGCCGACGTGGTGCAGTTCCGCCAGGCCGTGGGCGTGGGTGGCGTGCGCGTCGCCGAGGACCGCCTGCAGGGCATCCTGAACGCGCAGATCCGCGAAGTTCTGGGTGCCGACCAGGTGACCTCCGACACGATCCTGTCCGAAGAGCGCGGTTCGCTGATGATCGGCATCCGCGACCAGGCACGTGCCGAGGCGCGCTCGCTCGGTCTGGACGTGGTCGACGTGCGGCTGAAGCAGACCAACCTGCCGACGCAGAACCTCGAGGCGACCTTTGCCCGGATGCGCGCAGAGCGTGAACGGGAAGCCGCCGACGAGATCGCACGCGGTAACGAGGCCGCCCAGCGGGTGCGCGCGCTGGCAGACCGGACGGTGGTGGAAACGCTCTCCGAAGCCGACCGCGAGGCCAACGTGACCCGCGGTGAGGCCGACGCGGAACGGAACGCCATCTTCGCCGAAAGCTATGGCGCGGACCCGGAGTTCTTTGCCTTCTACCGCTCGCTCCAGGCATATGAGAACGCCCTGCGCGGCGGAAACTCCACCATGGTCATGACCCCGAACAGCCAGTTCTTCGAGTACTTCAAGGACGAGGGCGAAGCGGGCAACCCGGTGCCGATGCAGACACCCGCCGCGGTCGAGCAACGGCCGGCGCCGCGCGATCCGGTGGTGCCGCAGTCGCAGGACCTGCCGGACGACGTGACGGAGGGAGAGACGCCCGAAGACGCATCGACCGCGCCGGGGCCGGATGCCGTCGATCCGGTGGTGCCGGACGCGCCTGCGTCCGACACCTCGCCGGTCGGCGAGCCGGTCGATCCCTCGGACGCCGGGGACGATCCGGCGAACACGGGAAACTGAGGCCGGGATGGGCCTGACCGACATCTGGACGGGGATCGCGATGGTCCTCGTCATCGAGGGGCTGGTGTACGCACTGGCCCCTTCGCTTGTGGAGCGTCTGCTGGAGGCGCTGAAGGAGATGCCGCCCGAAGCGCGCCGGTCGCTGGGGCTGCTGACGATGATCACCGGCGTGGCGATCCTGTGGGTGGTGAAGGGCTGAGGCCGTGTGCTTTGTCCGTGTCCGGCACCCTGTGGCTGGTCGGGGAAGGGTGGCGCGAAGCCCCACCCTACGGGAGGTCGCGTGACTGAGGCGGCGTGACATGTTCCTCGGAGGGCTGCGTGCTCTAAGGTGGGACACTTGCTCTCGCTCACGGCGTGTTGGCTTGGTGTGAGGCCGCTTTCTGGTCCGACAAGTTGCGCTCATGCTGTTCCTGTCCCTTGGTGCGAGGCAGGTACAGATGCCCGAAGCGCACGGGGCTCGGCGGTGGCGGACGGTCCCTCGCAGGGACGTGCCTGGAGGGGCCGTCGTGGGGGCCGCGTTCCGTCTGCCCCGGAAAGCTTGGCGCGCCCGTCACGGCAAACGGCGCCCCGGGGGTAGCACGGTCCTCAGGACATCGCGCAACGGCGGCGCTGCCGGGGCATGCTGCAGGGCGGGGCTTTGCGCCGCCCGGGGTGCTCCCCGATCCGTCACCGCGTGTCACTTGGGCGTGAGACAGCCTATACACGTCTTTGGTGTTGCGCCATTGAGCCTATGTTTGTCACAGTGAGGAAGAGGCAGGGCAGCCGTGGCCTGAGGGTGGAGGCGGCCGACCTGCCAGAAACAAGGAGAATTCTTTGAAACCGCAAGTGCACGCGTTGACCCGGGAGGACGCGACGCCGCTTCGGCTGTTCTGGCTGACGGCGCTCTCGATGGTCCTCATCCTTTCGCAATCCCTGATGGCACACGCCCGCGGCGCACCGGAGAGTTTTGCCGAACTCGCGGAGAGCGTCAGCCCGTCCGTCGTCAACATCACCACGTCGACCACCGTCGCCGGCCGCACCGGCCCGCAGGGTATCGTTCCCGAGGGCTCGCCCTTCGAGGACTTCTTCCGAGAGTTTCAGGACCGCAACGGCGAGGGCAACCGCCCGCGTCGCTCGTCGGCACTGGGCTCCGGCTTCGTGATTTCCGAAGACGGCTACATCGTCACGAACAACCACGTGATCGAAGGCGCCGACGAGATCATGATCGAGTTCTTCGAGGGCTTCGAACTGCCCGCGACGCTCGTGGGCACCGACCCCAACACCGACATCGCGGTGCTGAAGGTCGAGGCGGAGTCGCCGCTGAAGTACGTCAACTTCGGTGACAGCAACAACGCCCGCGTCGGCGACTGGGTCATGGCCATGGGCAACCCGCTCGGTCAGGGCTTCTCGGTCTCGGCCGGGATCGTCTCTGCGCGCAACCGGGCGCTGTCGGGCACCTACGACGACTACATCCAGACCGACGCCGCCATCAACCGCGGCAACTCCGGCGGTCCGCTGTTCAACATGGACGGTGAGGTGATCGGCGTGAACACCGCGATCCTGTCGCCCAACGGCGGTTCCATCGGCATCGGCTTCTCCATGGCGTCGAACGTCGTGACCCGCGTGGTCGACCAGCTGAAGGAATTCGGCGAGACCCGCCGCGGCTGGCTGGGCGTCCGCATCCAGGACGTGACCGAGGACCTGGCCGAGGGCCTGGGCCTGGAGCAGGCCAAGGGCGCGCTGGTCAGCGACGTTCCGGAAGGTCCCGCGATGGAAGCCGGGATGGAGGCAGGCGACGTGATCGTCACCTTCGACGGCACCGAGGTCGAGGACACCCGTCAGCTTGTCCGCATCGTGGCCAACACCCCGGTCGGCAAGACGGTCCGCGTGGTCGTCAACCGCGACGGCGAGACCAAGACGCTGAAGGTCACGCTGGCCCGCCGCGAGGAAGCCGAAAGCGCCATTCCGGCCGCTGCTGCCGGTCCGGATGCTGCCGATCCGCAGGAGCTGGAGACGCTGGGGCTGACGCTGTCGCCGCTTACCGAGGAGCTGCGCGCCGAGCTTGGTGTGCCGGACGGCACCGACGGTCTGGCGGTCATGGAAGTGGACGAGGCCAGCCAGGCGTTCGAGAAGGGCCTGCGCGCCGGTGACGTCATCACCGAAGCCGGCCAGAGCGCCGTGGTCACCGTCACCGACCTCGAGGACCGGATCACCGAAGCCCGCGACGAGGGCCGCAAGTCGATCCTGCTGCTCGTGCGCCGCGCCGGCGACCCGCGCTTTGTCGCGCTGGGTCTGGAAGAAGAGTAATCCCTTCACCCATCCGGGTAGAGGAAAGGGCGCCCCGCGGGGCGCCCTTTTTCGTTGTGTGCCCGGGCCGGGACGTGGCCGGTCAGCCGATCGTTCGCGCCCGGGCCGTGGCGGCGCGCAGGCCCTCTGCGATGATCTCCGCGATCCCCGCGTCCTGCATCGCCCGAAGCCCCGCGGCGGTGGTGCCCGCGTAGGCGATCATCCCGTCGACATGGGCCTTTGCCGTGGGCGCGTCATGGGCCAGCATCTCGCCCGCCGACAGGAAGAGCTGCCGCACCGCGCGGTCCGCGACGTCCGGGGGCACCCCTTCGCTTTCCGCGTGACGGGCCATGGCGCTGGCGAAGAGCGCCACGAAACCGGGTACGGGGCCGGTCATCGCGGTGAAGAGGTCGATGTGCGCCTCGTCCGCGATCTCATCCGTAACGCCTATGGCGGAGAAGACGGCGTTTGCCTGCGTACGGTCAGCCTCGGTGATCGCGGCGCTGCCGATCCACGGCGTGTAGGCAAGGCGCCGGGCGGCGGCGGGACTGGACATCGCCCGGACGATACGGGGGCTGCGGGTGATCGCCTCGAGCCGCGCGCGGGTGGCGCCCGCGATCACCGACAGGATCAGCGCGTCCGGCGCATGGAGGTCGAGGCCGGACAGGGCGGCGGGGGGAATGCAGAGCAGGATGGTTTCGCAGCGCCCGGCAAGGTCGCCGGGGTCGGTCACCTCGATCCCGGGCAGGGGCGAGCGCCCGCTGCTGTTGGCGAGGAGGAGCTTGTCGGGCGCCAGCCCGGCGTCGAGCCAGCCCTGCGCGATGGCCTGTCCCAGCATGCCGGTTCCGATCAGTCCGATTGTGCCCTGCATCGTGGCCTCCGGCATCCAGTCGCCTTCAGACTGCGCGGGACGGGGGCCGTTGCCAAGGGGCTGCTGCGCAACGGAGGTTCAGATGTCGTCGGGTCCGGAGGCCGCGTCGACGGTGATCAGCCCGAGGCTGCGGGCAGTTTCCAGCGAGAGCTGCGCGCTTTCGAGGCCCCGTTCCGCCTGGTACTTGCGGATCGCGGCGGAGGTCGGTGCGTCGATCCAGCTTGTGACGTTGCCCGCGAAATAGCCGCGCGCCGCCAGCGCCCGCTGCAGCGAGGCGATGAAGTCCGGGGTCATCTGGTGGCCGCAGACCGCGTCGAAGATCACGTCGCTGCGCGGGCGGACGACCTTGGGCACCGGGGCGCGGCGGTAGACGGGCGGGCGCAGCACGGTGCCGTCCGGCGCGATCTCGGCCTGCACGACCTGCACTTCGCCCATGACCTGTTCGTAGACGGCGGGCAGCGTCTCGCGTGCCTGGCAGCGGCCGTCCGAAAGCGCGATCACGGGGGCGGGCAGGGACACCGGCGACAGGGCCACGGGCTGCACGTCTTCCAGCGCGTCGCGAGAGGCATTCTCGGACACGCTCGTCGTGCAGGCCGCGGCGAGGACCATCAGGCCCAGGGCGACGGTGAAACGGGTCATGACTGCTCGGGCCCTCTTGAACGGGGTCGTTGTCGTGGACTGTTTATAGGTCAGGCGCGCCCGAAATCAAAGCGCCCGGCAGCCGTGGCGCGCGGTCTGTGGCCGATGGGACGCGGGTTGCGCCGGCGCGCGGGCCTCAGGAGCCCTGGGGGGCTGCGCCGGAGAGGGGCGGGAGGTCAGGATCCAGCAGGCGGTCGAGCAGGGGAGAGATGTCCTCGATATGCTCGGAGATGACATGGGTCACGCCGTTCTCGCGCTGGACCTTGCCGGTGACGCGCAGCATCCGCCCGGCGATCACCGCGCGGCGGAAACGTTCATAGAGGGCGCGCCAGACGATGACGTTGACGACGCCGGTCTCGTCCTCGAGGGTGACGAAGATCACCCCCTTCGCGGTGCCCGGGCGCTGGCGGAGGATCACCAGCCCGGCCACGGTCGCCCGCGCGCCGTTGGGCACGTCCCGCAGAAGGCGGGCCGGGGTCGCGGAAGGGGGGCGGGGCCAGGTCATGAGAACATATGTAGAACATACGCAGCGCGGCGCCAAGACTGCCGCTGCGGCGCAGGACGCCGCGGGGCTTCACGATGGGCTGACCGGGCGCGCCGGGGCGCAAAACGGGTCTGGCGGCGCGCCGCGTGGATGTCTAGGTATGCTGCGATGGATGACAAACGGAGCGGTGAAATGGCGAAGATCACCTACATCGAGCACAACGGGACAGAGCACGTGGTCGACGTGCCGAACGGTCTGACCGTGATGGAAGGCGCACGGGACAACAACATCCCCGGCATCGAGGCCGACTGCGGCGGGGCCTGCGCGTGCTCGACCTGCCACGTCTACGTGCACCCGGACTGGTTCGACAAGCTGCCACCGCGCGAGGACATGGAAGAGGACATGCTGGATTTCGCCTTCGAGCCCGATCCGGCCCGTTCTCGCCTGACCTGCCAGCTGAAGGTGAGCGATGCGCTCGACGGGCTGGTGGTGCAGATGCCCGAAAAGCAGATCTGATGACAGGGGCGCGCCTGTCCGGCAGGGAGACCCCTCGGGGGATCTCGCTGCGGACGGGGGCGCCGCGTCCGCGTCGTGCTGTGTGGTTCGCGGCCGCCCGCGGCGCTGCGGTGATGCTGGCGCTCGTGGCGGCGTCGCCCGTGGCGTCGGATGCGCTCGGGACCATTCTGGACGCGCGGCTTGAACAGCCGGTCACGCGCTACGACCACGGCGTCCTGGGAGATGCGGTGGAGTGGGGCACGCTGCGGCTGTGGGTGGATCGCTGCCCGGCCTGTGCGCGCATGGACGTGCAGGAGACGGTGATCCGCCTGCCCGGGACCCGCGTCTTCGAGGACGTGGAGGCGCGGCTCATCGGTCTCGATCCGAAGGCGCCCACTGCGGTCATGGTCGTCGAGAGCGATCTGGCGCGCGGCGCCCGTCTGTCGCTTTACACCGGCGCGGGACTTCTGGCCGCAACGCCGTTCATCGGACAGACGCACCGCTGGCTTGCGCCGGTCGGGGCGGCGGATCTGGACGGCGACGGCGCGCTGGAGGTGGCCTATGTCGACCGCCCGCACCTGGCGAAGGTCCTGCGGGTCTGGCGGCTGGAGGGCGACTCGCTGACGGAGGTCGCCGCGCTCGAGAACCTGACCAACCACCGCATCGGCTGGGACCATATCGCTGGCGGTGTGCGGGATTGCGGCGCAGGGCCGGAGATGGTGCTGGCCTCCGGCGACTGGTCGCGGCTGATGGCGGTGCGCCTCGATGGCGGTAGCCTGTCGGCGCGGGAGGTCGGGCGTTACGATGCGGCGGCGCTGGAGGCCGCGCTGGCCTGCCGCTGAGCGGGCAGGACGGGGTGGCAGGGGCGGTTGGTCCTGCGGCGGGATGTTACAGGGTCTGCTTTCCGGTGACGCGGGCCTGCCGTGTGCAAGCGCCCTGGCATAGCGTCCGTCGCGCCGTACCTTGTGGAGCACCGCTCTCGCCGCCTGACGCGCCCGCGCGCCGATCATGCGCCTCACCTGCCCGAAATCTGCGACCGATGCAGGGCGGGGCTTTGCGCCGCCTGCCTTTGCGCATTTCGGGGCTTAACTTTCCGGGCACGGCGTCTTACGGCTTTTGCCTATGCGAATACTCTTTTTGGGCGATGTGATGGGCCGCGCCGGGCGGCAGGGGATCGTGGACCGGCTTCCGGGCCTGCGAAAGGACTGGCGGATCGACTTCGTCGTGGTCAACGCCGAGAACGCGACCAACGGGGCGGGGCTGAACGCCGCCCATGCCAACGCGATCTTCGAGGCGGGTGCGGATGTCATCACGCTGGGGGATCATGCCTTTGACCAGAAGGAAATGCTGACCCATATCGAAGGCGAGACGCGCATCGTGCGGCCGCTGAACTTTGCCCGGGTGGCCCCGGGGCGGGGGGCCGCGCTCTACAAGGATGCGCGCGGGCGCAAGATCCTGGTGGTGCAGGCGCTCGGACAGGTCTTCATGTCTCGCAGCTACGATTCGCCCTTCGGGGCGGTGGACGATGTGCTGAAGCGCCATCCGCTTGGCGGGCAGGCGCAGGCGATCCTCGTCGACATGCATTGCGAGGCCACCTCCGAGAAGATGGGCATGGGCCATTTCTGCGACGGCCGCGCCAGCATCGTCGTCGGCACGCACACCCACGTACCCACTGGCGACGCCCAGATCCTGCCGGGGGGCACGGCCTTCATGGCGGATGCGGGGATGTGCGGCGACTACAACTCCGTCATCGGGATGGAGCCGGCAGAGCCGCTTCGCCGCTTCGTCAACGGCATGGCCAAGGGCCGGTTCGAGCCCGCGAGCGGCGAGGCCACGCTGTCCGGCCTCTTCGTGGAGACCGACGACCGCACCGGCAAGGCCGTCTCCGTCACCATGGTGCGGCAGGGCGGGCGGCTGGCGCAGTCGGGCCCGTAGGCTGGTGACGGCGCGCTCCTTGCCTCTTCCGGTTCTGGCGCGCCTCGGGCCGTTTCTCGCGCTTGTGGCCATCGGCGCGGCGTGGGGCGGGACACAACCGCTGTCCAAGATCGCCGTCTCCGAGGGCTATCGCCATTTCGGCCTGATCTTCTGGCAGACCTTGCTGACCGGGCTGTTGCTGGCGGTCATCACGCTTTTGCGGGGGCGGCGCCTGTGGCTGACGCGGCGCCAGTGGCTGACCTGCGCGGTCATCGCGGTGGTGGGCTCTGTCGTGCCGGGCATCGCCAGCTATCAGGCCATCGCGCATCTGCCGTCGGGCGTGGTTTCCATGCTCCTGAGTTCGGTGCCGATGATCTCCCTGCCGATCGCGCTGGCGCTGGGGCAGGACAGCTTTCGCCCGGTCCGGCTTTTGGGGCTCGTGCTGGGACTGACCGGGGTGGCGCTCCTCGTCCTGCCGGAGGGCGGGCTGAGGGGCGACGTATCGGTGTTCTGGGTGGCGGTCGCTCTGGTGTCGTCGGTCTGCTACGCCTTCGAGGCGAACCTCGTGGCGCGCTGGGGCACGGCGGGGCTGGACCCGGTGCAGGTTCTGGCGGGCGCGTCGCTGATCGGCGCGGCGATCTCCCTGCCGCTGGCGCTGTGGACCGGCCAGTTCATTTCGCCGCCCTGGCCGCTGGGGGCGCCGGACCGCGCGCTGCTGGCCAGCACGCTCCTGCACGCGGGCGCCTACACCGGTTACGTGGCACTTGTCGGTTTGGCAGGCAGTGTCTTTGCCGCGCAGGTGAGTTATCTTGTCACGCTCTTCGGGGTGACCTGGGCCATGCTCTTCCTCGGAGAGGGCTATTCCGGCTGGTTCTGGGCCGCACTTGCGGTGATGCTTCTGGGCATGGCTCTTGTGCAGCCACGCCCCAAGACGCTTGTACCCGACGTGACGCTCCGTCAAAATGCGACGGGTTGAGGATCGGCTGACACAAGAGCAAGGGGCCGGCGATGCAGTGGATCGAGTTGAGTCAGGAGGCGCAGGCCTGGGCGACCCTCGCGGTCGTCGTGGCGATGTTCGTGCTCTTCGTGCGCGAGACGTACCCGACCGAGGTTACGGCCATCGGCGGCGTCGCGGCGCTGCTGTTGCTGGGTGCGCTGCCCTATGACGCGGCGCTGAGCGTCCTGTCGAACCCCGCGCCCTGGACCATCGCCGCGATGTTCGTCGTCATGGGGGCGCTGGTGCGCACCGGGGCACTCGATGCCTTCACGGGTTATGCGCAGGCGCAGGTGGCCAAGCGGCCGAAACAGGCGATGGCGGCCATCCTCGGGGTGGTGGTGCTGGCCTCGGCGGTGATGAACAACACGCCGGTGGTGGTGGTCATGCTGCCGGTCTTCGTCCAGATCGCCAAGGTCATGGACATCGCCCCCTCCAAGCTGCTGATCCCGCTGAGTTATGCCGCCATGATGGGCGGCACGCTGACGCTGATCGGGACCTCGACCAACCTTCTGGTGGACGGTGTGGCGCGGTCGCAGGGGCTGGAGCCCTTCACCATCTTCGAGGTCACCCCGCTGGCGCTGATCCTTGTCGCGGCGGGCATGCTCTACCTGTTCTTCGTCGCGCCGTTGCTGCTGCCCGACCGGATGAGCATGGCGGGGATGCTGTCGGACCGCTCGCGCATGAAGTTCTTCACCGAGGCGGTCATTCCGCCCGACAGTAACCTCATCGGCCGCGAAGTGCTGGGTGTGCAGCTGTTCAAGCGCGAAGGCGTCCGGCTTGTCGACGTGATCCGCGGCGACGAATCGCTGCGCCGCAACCTCGACGGCGTGTTGCTGGAGGTCGGCGACCGGGTCGTCCTGCGCACCCCAATGGCCGAGCTTCTGTCGCTTCAGAGCAACAAGTCGCTGAAGCGGCTGGACCAGGTCTCTGCCAAGGAGACGACCACGGTCGAGGTCCTGATTTCGCCCGGGTGCAAGATGGTCGGGCGTTCGCTGGGCGGTCTGCGCCTGCGCCGCCGGTTCGGGGTCTACCCGTTGGCGGTGCACCGGCGGAACCAGAACATCGGGCGGCAGCTCGACGAACTGGTGGTGCGCGTCGGCGACACGCTGCTACTGGAAGGTAGCGCGGAAGACATCAAGCGGCTGGCGGACGAGATGGGGCTCGTTGACGTGGCGCATCCGTCGGCGCGCGCGTTCCGGCGCGGCCACGCCCCCATCGCGCTGGTGGCCCTGACGGGCATCGTGGTGCTGGCGGCCTTCGGCCTTGCGCCGATCCTTGCGCTGGCAGTGCTGGCGGTGGCGCTGGTCCTGCTGAGCCGCTGCATCGACGCGGACGAGGCGTTTTCCTACGTGGAAGGCCAGCTTCTGGCGCTGATCTTTGCCATGCTGGCGGTCGGCGCGGCGCTGGAGCATTCCGGCGCCGTCCGGATGATCGTCGGAGCCGTCGCGCCCTACGTCGAGCAGCTTCCGGCGTGGGCCGTGGTCTGGGCGGTCTACCTGATGACCAGCCTGCTGACGGAAAGCGTGTCCAACAACGCCGTGGCGGTGGTGATGACGCCCATCGCCGTGACGCTGGGCACCGCCATCGGGGTTGATCAGCGCCCGCTGGTGGTGGCGGTGATGATCGCGGCCAGCCTCAGCTTCGCGACGCCCATCGGCTACCAGACCAACACGCTGGTCTACGGTCCGGGCGGCTACAAGTTCACCGACTTCATCCGCGTGGGCCTGCCGCTGAACCTCGGGCTCGGGGCGCTGGCGGCGCTGTTCATTCCGATGTTCTGGACGCTCTGAGGCGCGTCAGGCGTAGCGGCTGACGAAGGCCTGCAGCAGGCGTTCCGGCTGGGTCACGTCCGCCTCGCGGCACATGGCGATCAGGTCGTCCGCCTGTTCCGGGGCGAAATAGCCCTTGTGCCGGTAGATGCGGATGCGCGTCTCGAACCCTTCGGCGTCCGCCTCCGGGTGGAACTGGGTGGCATAGACGTTCTGCCCGAAGCGGATCATCTGGTAGGGGCAGGGGCCGGAGGACAGGAGGTGCACGGCGCCCTTCGGCAGGTGCTGCACCGCCTCCTTGTGGCCGACGAAGGCATCGAACTGCGCGGGAAGGGCGCCGGTCAGCGGATCGCGGCGGCCGTCGTCGGTCAGGTGGCAGGTCACAGCGCCAACCGCCTCTCCGAACCGGGCCTTGGAGACTTCGGCGCCCAGGTGATGGGCGAGGATGCCGATCCCGTAGCAGCAGCCCATGAAGGGAATGTCGGCGCCGGTGATCTTCGGCATGAGCGCGAGGCAGGCGGCTTCGATGCGCGCCTCCACCGGGTCCTTGTCCTCGGGCGCGTCGGACACGCAGCCCGGCCCGCCGCCGACGATCACGCCGGCATAATCCGCCGGGTCGAGGTCATGGGGCAGGTCCTCGCGGTCGAGGCGGATGCGGTGCACCCGGCCCTCCTCAAGGCCGCCCTTGTCTAGGAAGGCGTGGTATTCGTCGTCGCTGGCTTCGGTTTCCGGGCGCAGCTGGAGAAGGAGGAATCGGGCCATGCCATCGGGCTTAAGCGCGGGCGTCACCGGGCGCAATGGCCGTCCTTGGCAAGGCGCCGGGCATGGCTTATAGAGGCGCGAATTTCGAACAGTCGGGAACGAGAGGCACAATCATGGCCGGCCATTCCAAATGGGCAAACATCCAGCACCGCAAGGGCCGTCAGGACAAGCTGCGGGCCAAGGTCTTTTCCAAGCTCTCCAAGGAGATCACCATCGCCGCGAAGATGGGTGATCCGGACCCGGACAAGAACCCGCGCCTGCGTCTGGCGGTGAAGGAAGCCCGCGGGCAGTCCATGCCCAAGGACAACATCGAGCGCGCGATCAAGAAGGCCGTGGGCGGCGATGCCGAGGATTACGAGGAAATCCGCTACGAGGGCTACGGCCCGAACGGCGTGGCGGTAATCGTCGAGACGATGACCGACAACCGTAACCGCACCGCGTCGAACGTGCGGTCGCTGTTCTCGAAGAACGGCGGCAACCTGGGCGAGACGGGCTCTGTCGGGTTCATGTTCGAGCGCAAGGGCGAGATCGTCTACCCGGCCTCTGCCGGCGATGCGGACGACGTCATGATGGCGGCGATCGAGGCCGGGGCGGAAGACGTGGAATCGTCCGAGGACGGGCACGTGATCTACTGCGCCGACACCGACCTGAACGACGTGGCCAGCGCACTGGAAACCGCCCTTGGCGAATCCGAGTCGACGAAGCTGGTGTGGAAGCCGACGACCACCACCGAGCTCGACCTCGACGGCATGAACTCTCTGATGAAGCTGGTCGATGCGCTGGAAGAGGACGACGACGTCCAGCGCGTCACCACCAACTTCGAGGCCTCCGACGAGGTCATGGAACAGCTCGACGCCTGATTCCTTCCTTCGGGGCTCGTGCAATGACTACCGCGCGCGCAGGTCATCCTGCGCGCGCCTGTCGTTTCAGGGCATGGATAGCAGCGCCTCGCGTGCCGCACGGCGCAGCGCCCGTGTCAGGGGGCGGATCGCCGGTGCGGTGATGCTGCGCACCTGCCAGTACAGCGGCACGTCGCGCGGACGGTCGGGCGCCATGGCGACAAGGTCGCCGCTCTCCAGCAGGGCCGCCACCAGCGGCAGAGGGTTGAGACCCCAGCCAAGGCTGCAGCGCGCCGCCTCCACGAAGCCGTGGGTGGAGGGCAGGTGATGCGTCGGCGGCGACAGCGGGCGGCCGTTGAGGTCGGCAAGCCAGCGCCGTTGCAGCACGTCCTTGCCGGAATAATCGAGCATCGGCGCCGTGGTCAGTGCGTCCTCTGTCAGCCCATCGGCGAAATGCCGGTCGCGGAAGGCGGGCGAGCAGGTGGCGATGTAGCGCATGACACCCAGCGGAACCGCATCGCAGCCCTGCACCGGCTGCGCGCGGGAGGTGATGGCTGCGGTCACGTCTCCGTCCCTGAGGCGCCGGTCGGAGACGGATTCGTCCTCGATGGCGATGTCGTAGAGGAAATCGGTGCGCGCCAGCGCGGGAATAGCCCAAGTGTCGAGGCTGTCGGCGTTCAGAGCGATGCGCAGCCGCGCCTGCGCCGCGCGCCCGAGGTCCCGGGCCAGCGCGGCATCCAGCAGGGCGCATTCGCGGGCGTGACGGGCCAGCCGTGCGCCGGTCTCTGTCGCGCTGGCGGGGGATTGCCGCAGGACGAGCGGCGCGCCGACGCGATCCTCAAGCGCCCGGATACGCTGGGAAATCGCCGATGGCGTGACGTTGAGTTCGGAAGCGGCGGCCTCGAACGCGCCAAGCCGCAGGACCGCTTCGAGGGCCGAGAGTTGCGCCGGGTCGTACATGGGGCCTCTGATTAGCAATGCTTCATCAGATGAAACTGGATTAATTCGCCTTCACCGGCAACCCGCGTTAGTCCGGAGACGAACCGAAGGAGGTCCGGATGGACGCTGCACTGGCGGGCTTTGCCCTTGGATTTTCCCTGATCCTCGCGATTGGCGCGCAGAACGCCTTTGTCCTGCGGCAGGGGCTGCGCGGGGCGCATGTGCTGCCGGTGGTGCTGGTCTGCGCGCTGTCCGACGCGGTGCTGATCGCCGCGGGTGTGCTGGGGTTCGGGGCGCTGGCAAGGGCCGTGCCCGGGCTGGAATGGGGCATGCGGATCTTCGGGGCCATTTTCCTGACATGGTACGGCATCCGGACTTTGCTGTCCGCATGGCGGGGCGGTGCGGCGCTTCGGGCGGGCGAGGGGGCGCAGAGCCTGAAGGCCGCGGTCCTGGCCTGTCTCGCCTTCACCTGGCTCAACCCGCATGTCTACCTCGACACGGTGGTGCTGGTGGGGTCGGTCTCGGCGCAATATGCGGACCGGGTGGCGTTTGCGGCTGGGGCGATGGTGGCCAGCTTCGTCTTCTTCTTCGGACTGGGTTACGGCGCGCGCAGCCTTGCGCCGTGGTTCGCCCGGCCCTCCGCCTGGCGGATCCTCGACCTGGTGGTGGGCACGACCATGCTGATCATCGCGGTGTCGTTGCTGATGGGCTGAGCGGACAGGCGGGCCGTGGCACGGCGGCGTTTCTTCGCGCTGGCGCGCTGAGGACCAGGGCGAGGGTCCTTTGCAACGCCTCGCCGCCTCCGTCGGAAAGCCCTTGCGTCAGGCATGGACAATCCCTTCCCCGAGAAACATGTTGTCGGCATGGAACAGGCGGCACGGCCCGGTGTGGGCATCTTCTGGATGGTTGTCACGGGGCTGTGCTTCGTTGGTGTGACCGCTTTGGTGAAGGCCCTGGGCGACCGGATTCCGGCGGTGGAGGCTGCCTTCCTGCGTTTCCTGCTTGGCCTCGTCTTTCTTGCGCCGATGTGGCGGGATCTGCATCAGGCGACATTCACGCGCAAACTGTGGGGCCTGTTCCTGCTTCGGGGCGGCATGCACACGGTTGGCGTGGCGCTCTGGTTCTATGCCATGACGCGCATCCCGCTCGCCGAGGTCACGGCGATGAACTACCTCAACCCGGTCTACGTGACCGTGCTGGCGGTGTTTTTCCTGGGCGAGCGGCTTGCGGTCCGGCGTGTCGGCGCAATCGCCGCTGCCCTCGTGGGGGCCATGCTGATCCTGCGGCCCGGGTTCCGCGAACTCGATCCCGGGCACTACGCCATGCTGGTCACGGCGCTGGTGTTCGGCGGCTCCTACCTGCTGGCCAAGATCCTGTCGAGCGAGGTGCGCCCCTCGGTCGTGGTCATCATGATGTCGCTGACGGTGACGGTCGGGCTGGCGCCCATGGCGCTCTCCGTCTGGGTCTGGCCCACCTGGACCGAGCTGGCCCTGCTGTTCGGCGTGGCCTGTTTCGCCACTGGCGGTCACTACGCCATGACCTTGGCCTTCGTGGCGGCCCCCGTGACGTTGACGCAGCCGGTCACCTTCCTCCAGCTTGTCTGGTCGGTGCTGATCGGCGCGATGTTCTTCGCGGAGCCGGTCGACCTGTGGGTGGTCGCGGGCGGGTCGGTCATCATGGCGGCCGTGATCTTCATCACCTGGCGGGAGGCGGTGCTGAAGCGCCGCATCACACCGGTCGTTTCGGAAACGAAGCTGTAGTCAGCGGACCTTTGTTGCGAGAACGCGAAAAATCCCCGCGGTGGACGCATTCGCGCCGCAATACGTGAGCAACACTTGACGTAGCGAAAGCTTGCTACAGGAGAGAGTGATATGTTTGCAGAGAACAAGTTGACCGAGAACATGGCCGAGATCGAGGCCTTCCTGCTGCGCGAACGGGGCAAGGCCCTGTCCGATGCGGAGTGGCGGTTCCGGATGAAGGGCTACGGCTACAACCTCCGCCGCACGGATGTCGGCGTCGAGGTGTCGCGCCTGCCGCAGAACCGCGTGCTGGGAACGCTTGCCCTCTGAGACAGGGACCGGCGGAACCGGGGCTGAGCAGGTCAGCGGGCCTGTGGCGGCGCACCGTTCCCCGAAGTCCGGACACATGGACCCATGCGATCCGCCTTGGCGGTTTGGATGGGCCTAGCTGATGATGCCCGGGACGCGGAGATTGGCCTGGCTTGTTTATTAGCCATGCGTCCCAGACAACGCTTCTTGATTGACTCATCAGTCAACAAAAGGCAAACCCTGACCCATGCCAAAGCTGGGACAGGAACCGATACGGCGCAGGGCGCTGGTGGCAGCCACGGTCGCTGAGATCGGGGCCAAGGGGTCGCTCGACGTGACGGTCGGGCAGATCGCCAAACGCGCCGGCATGTCCACCGCCCTGGCGCACCACTATTTCGGCGGCAAGACGGACATCTTCCTCGCCGCCATGCGTCATATCCTTTCCGAATACGGCGCCGAAGTGCGCGCTGCCCTGGCCACCGCGCGCAAGGGCAGGCGACTCGAAGCGCTGATCGAGGCGAACTTTGCCGAAAGCTGCTTCGAGCGGCCCACGATTTCGGCGTGGCTCAGCTTCTACGGCATGGCGCAGAGCGAACCGGGCGCGCGGCGCCTGCTGTCGGTCTATCACGCGCGGCTCCGTTCGAACCTGCGGCACGCCTTGCGCGGCCGCTGCAAGGAGCCGGAGCTGGTGGCCGAGCAGATCGGCGCGCTGATCGACGGTGTCTACCTGCGCGCGGCGTTGTCCGGTCGAGGCATCGGCGGCGCGGCGGACGAGGTGATCCGCGCGGCGCACGCCCTGATGCACGGACCGTCCGAAGGACGCGGCTGATGACCCGTAACCTGTCCTTTTCGTCCGGTTTCCTGACGGAGCCGGTTCCGGTCCCAATCCGGACGGGCGCAAGACCAATTCGCCGGTGAGTTTCCGGTACGACCTCGCGGCACCGGCGGCCTCGTCCGGCGGCGCCAGTTTTCTGGACTGAACACATCCCCGCCGGAGGTATCCGGCCTTGCCGGGCGACAGCCTGCAAGCCTTGAAGGAAGACGGACATGTTGGCGGATTATGTCGTGGTGGGTGCTGGGTCGGCAGGCTGCGCGCTGACCTACCGGCTGGTGGAAGCCGGGCATTCGGTCATCGTGATCGAGCATGGCGGCTCTGACTGGGGGCCGTTCATCAACATGCCCGGCGCGCTGAGCTACCCGATGAACATGAAGCGCTACGACTGGGGTTTCCGGACCGAGCCGGAGCCGCACCTCGGCGGGCGCCGGATGGCTTGTCCGCGCGGCAAGGTGCTGGGCGGATCGTCCTCGATCAACGGCATGATCTACGTGCGCGGTCACGCGCTGGACTATGAACACTGGGCCGAGCAGGGGGCCGACGGCTGGAGTTATTCCGACGTGCTGCCCTACTTCCGGCGCATGGAAGACTGGCATCACGGCGGCCATGGCGGCGATCCGTCCCTGCGCGGTTCCGGCGGACCGCTGCATGTCACGCGCGGGCGGCGGGACAACCCGCTGGTGCAGGCCTTTGTCGAGGCCGGGCGGCAGGCGGGGTATCCCGTGACCGGCGACTACAACGGCGCACAGCAGGAAGGCTTTGGCGCCTTCGACATGACCGTGTGGCAGGGAGAACGCTGGTCCGCGGCCAAGGCCTACCTGCGGCCCGCCAAGGCGATGGGGGCCGAGATCGTGCGCGGCCTGGCCCAACGCGTGGTCTTCGAAGACGGCCGCGCCACGGGTGTCGAGATCTCGCGCGGCGGCGCGACCGAGGTGATCCGCGCACGGCGCGAAGTGGTGCTTTCCGCGAGTGCGATCAATTCGCCCAAGCTGCTGATGCTGTCCGGCATCGGCCCCGCGGCGCACCTGTCCGAACATGGTATCGAGGTGCGCGCCGACCGGCCCGGCGTCGGGCGCAACCTTCAGGATCACCTCGAGCTTTATGTCCAGATGACCTCCACCCAGCCGGTGTCGCTGGCCAAGTACTGGAACCTCTGGGGCAAGGCCTGGGTCGGGGCGCAATGGCTGTTCGACCGGAGCGGGCCCGGCGCGTCCAACCAGTTCGAAAGCGCGGGGTTCATCCGTTCGCGCGCCGGGGTGCAATATCCCGACATCCAGTACCATTTCCTGCCGATCGCCGTGCGTTACGATGGCGCAGTCGCGCCGGAGGGTCACGGGTTCCAGGCCCACACCGGGCCGATGCGGTCGCCGTCGCGCGGGGCGGTGACACTGCGCTCTGCCGATCCCGGCGAGGCGCCCAAGATCCTGTTCAACTACATGAGTTGCCCGGAGGACTGGGAGGATTTCCGCACCGCGATCCGGCTGACCCGGGAGATTTTTGCGCAGGAGGCATTTGCGCCCTTCCGCGGTGTCGAGCTTCAGCCGGGCGCCGACGCTCAGACCGACGACGAGCTGGACGATGTAATCCGCGACCACGTGGAGAGCGCGTATCACCCCTGCGGCACCTGCAGGATGGGGCGTGCCGACGACCGCGATGCCGTGGTCGATCCGGAAGGAAGGGTGATCGGGGTGGAGGGGCTGCGCGTGGCGGACAGTTCGATCTTCCCGCGCATCACCAACGGCAACCTCAATGCGCCGTCGATCATGACGGGCGAGAAGATCGCCGATCACATGCTGGGCAGGCGGCTTCCGCCAGAGGCTGCGACGCCGTGGATTCACCCCGAATGGCAGACGCAGCAGCGTTAACGAAGACTTCGGAAACGCGTTGAACGGGCGGCCGCCGCGTCGCACGTTAATGCAATGTTAAGAATGCTGAAGATCATTGTCCCCGTAATGGCGCTTGCCTTGCCGGGGACCGTCCTTGCCGGAGACACGGTGGTGAGCGGGCCCGCGCGGGTTCTGGATGGCGCGCGGATCATGGTGGGCGATACTGTCGTTCGCCTGCGTGGCCTTGAGGGCGTGGGTGAGGATCTCTATTGCGGCGAGGGTTTCGCCTGCGGGCGGTGGGCCGTGGGAGAACTGAAAGCGCGCTATGATGGGCGTTTGCTGTCGTGTTTCGGGCATTTCGCGCAGGACGTGGCGGAATTCACGGCGTTTTGCCTCGACGGTCGAGATGACCTCGGCGCGGCGATCCTGCGCAGCGGTCTGGGCTTTGCGACGCTGGACGCGCCCGCGGAGTACCGCGATGCGAGCCACCGGGCGGTGCGTCTGAGGGTCGGACTGCGCGCCTTTGGCGGGGCCGTACCGATGCCGCGGGCAGAGGTGCCCACACCGGACATGAAGGCCAGATTCGGCAACAAATCAGGACCTTCGTTAATCACTCTTTAACACAGGTTATTGACTTGGCCGGCGCCGTTCCGATGTTTGCAGGCATGTTCAGACCGTTCCTCGCCGTCCTCTTGTGCCTTGCGATGCCTGCCCATGCGGAGGTCACCGGAAAGGTGCGCGTGATCGACGGCGACACCTTTGCGATCGGCGAGACGCGGGTCCGGCTTCATGGAATCGACACACCGGAAAGCACGCAGATGTGCGGCGCCCGGGGAGTCAGCCCGTGGCCCTGCGGGGCCTGGGTGTCCGACAAGGTCAGGTCGGTTTACGACGGCGCGGACGCGCGCTGCGCCGAGGTGGATATCGACCGCTATGGTCGCGTCGTGGCGAAGTGTTTCGTCGGTGGCGAAGATGTCGGGCAGCACCTCGTGGCGGAGGGGCTGGCGCTGGCCTATGCCAAGTACTCGCAGGATTACCTGCCCGACGAATCCTCGGCGCGCGATGCGGGGCGCGGCTTGCATGGCATGGCCTTCGAGCGCCCGGCCCGTTTCCGGGAGGTGCAACGCGACGCCCGTGCAAAGACCGCGGCCTTGGGGCAGGAGGTGCCGGAGGGCTGCCGGATCAAGGGCAACATCAGCAGTTCGGGCGGGACGATGATCTATCACGTCCCCGGCCAGCGCGACTATGACGCGACCGTCATCAGTGAGGCGCGCGGGGAGCGGTGGTTCTGTTCTGAGGACGAGGCGCGCAAGGCCGGGTGGCGACGCGCCATGCGTTGAGCCCGAAAAACATGCAGACTTGATGCGCATCAAGGTCGGTGGGGCGTGGCGGCTCTAGTGTCTGTTCGGACGCAAGAGACATAGGAGACGCAAATGTCCCATACGCCCCACGAGCTTTCCGAAGAATTCCCGGAATTCGCCGAGAAGCTGCATGAACTGAAGTCCAGCGATGCGCATTTCGCCCGTCTGGCAGAGCAGTACCACGACGTGAACCGCCGCGTGCATCGCGCGGCCACCAACGTGGAACCGATGGAACAACTGGCCGAAGACCAGCTCCGCAAGGAGCGGGCCATTCTGAAGGACGAGATCTACGCCCTCCTTCGGGACTGATCTGTCTTCAGACGCCCAAAATCATGCAGTGGGTGCCCCGGTGGGGCACCCTTTGTTATTTCAGGTAGGGCTGGATCGCGGAGGTGATCGGTTTCGACAGCGGCTTGGCCGTCGACCCGAAGGTGGCAACCACTGCCCCATCGGGACCGATGAGCACCTTGTTGAAGTTCCACGACGGCTCGAACCCGCTCTGCTGGCGGACCCACTGGTAGAACGGGTGTGCATCCGCGCCGCGCACATGGGTGATGTCGGTCATCGGCAGGGTCAGTCCGAAGTTCACGGCACAGAAATCCGCCACCGCTTCGGCGGTTGCCAGTTCCTGGCGGAAGTCGTCGGAGGGCACGGCGAGGACGACAAGGCCGTCTTCCTTGTGCCGGTCGTAGAGGGTCTGCAGGCCTTCGTATTGCGGGGTGAAGCCGCAGCGCGAGGCGGTGTTGACGACGAGGACCGGCTGGCCCTTCCAGTCGTCGAGGTCGAGCGTCCCGCCGTCGATGCTGTTGAAGGTGAAGCTGGCCGCCGCGAGCGGCGTTGCCAGCAGGCTCAGGAGGAGGGTGGCGGTGCGGATCATCGGGGCGCTCCTGCAGGTGCGGTTTCGTGAGAGATACGTGCGCCGGACCGATCCGGTTTCAAGTTTTCCTGTGAGCGCCCTGTGTCGTCGGGGCGTGAGAAGGCAACCGGCTTCGTGACGCTTGCGTTATATCGCCGAGACGTGCTGCAATTGTCGTCTCAGGGCCGAAACCCGGACGGAGGTGCACGATGGCGGGCGGATGGAGCCGCGATGGCGCGGAAAACGAGCAGATGGAAGCGACGATCCAGGAAGAGCTGGAGCGCATGAAACTGCGGCGCGCCCCGGTCGGCGAGAGCCTGAAGGAATGCGCGGAGTGCGGTGAGGAAATCCCCGAGAAGCGGCGCGTGGCCCTTCCGGGTGTGAAGCTGTGCGTGGACTGTGCGGCGGAGCGCCAAGGGCGCGACGTCAAGCGCGCGGGCATCAATCGCCGCGGGTCCAAGGATTCGCAGCTGAAGTGACGGCATTCAGCCGGTCCCGACCTCTATGAACGGTGCGGATCGGGATGTGATCCGCTCGTCCACCTTTATCTCGATATTGTTGCCGTCGGGGTCCAGCAGAAAGGCGGCGTAGTAGCCCGGGTGATAGTCCCGGAGACCGGGCGCCCCGTTGTCGAGACCACCGGCGGAAACCCCTTGTGCGTGCGCTGCCTGAACCTCCGCACGGTTTTTGGCCTGCAGGCACAGGTGCAGGCCCCTTCTGACCGGACCACCCTGACGGGCAGGGCCGATGTAGAGTTCGTCGATGTCGAGGCCGTCGGGACCTTCGTGGACGTGAGCCGACAGCCCCAGTGCCGCGAAGAGCGCCATGTAGAAGCGCCGCGAGGCGGGATAGTCCGCGACCCGCAGCGCAACGTGGTCGAGGACGCGCCCGAGTGTGTAACCGCCCCCGGGCGCGTCCTCGCCGCTCATTCTTCCATGGCTTCCAGTTCGTCGATGAAGCCTTCGATCATCGACAGGCCCTTGTCCCAGAACGCCGGGTCCGTGGCGTCGAGGCCGAAGGGTGCCAGAAGTTCCTTGTGGTGCTTCGATCCGCCGGCTTTCAGCATGTCGAAGTACTTGTCCTGGAAGCCTTCCGGCTGCTCCTCGTAAGCGGCGTAGAGTGCGTTCACGAGGCCGTCGCCGAAGGCATAGGCATAGACGTAGAAGGGCGAGTGCACGAAGTGCGGGATATAGGCCCAGAAGGTCTCGTAGCCTTCCATGAAGTCGAAGGCCTCGCCCAGCGATTCCGCCTGAACCGACATCCAGAGCGCGTTGATGTCGTCCGGGGTCAGTTCGCCGCCGCGACGGGCCTCGTGCAGCTTGCACTCGAAGTCGTAGAAGGCGATCTGGCGCACGACCGTGTTGATCATGTCCTCGACCTTGCCGGCCAAGAGGACCTTGCGTTCCTTCTGATCCTTGGCGTTTTCCAGCATCTTGCGGAAGGTCAGCATCTCGCCGAACACCGACGCCGTTTCGGCCAGCGTCAGCGGGGTGGAGGCCAGCATCTCGCCTTGGTCAGCTGCCAGAACCTGGTGCACACCGTGACCCAGTTCGTGCGCTAGCGTCATCACGTCGCGCGGCTTGCCGAGGTAGTTCAGCAGCACGTAGGGGTGCGCGTCCGTCACGGTGGGGTGGGCGAAGGCGCCGGGGGCCTTACCGGGTTTCACCGCCGCGTCGATCCAGCCCTTTTCGAAGAAGGGGGTCGCGATCTCGCCCATGCGGGGGTCGAAGGCGGTGTAGGCGTCCATAACCATGCTGCGCGCCTCGGGCCATTTGACGATGCGGTCGGTTTCCATCGGCAGCGGCGCGTTGCGGTCCCAGACCTCCATGCGGTCCAGGCCCAGCCACTTGCGTTTCAGTTCGTAGTAGCGGTGGCTGAGGCGGGGGTAGGCGGCGACCACAGCATTGCGCAGGGCCTCGACAACCTCCGGCTCGACATCGTTGGACAGGTGACGGCCGGTCTGGGCGGTGGGCATCCCGCGCCAGCGGTCCATGACCTCCTTCTCCTTGGTCTGCGTGTTGTGGACACGGGCGAAGGTCCTGATGTTGGCGCCGAAGACGCGGGCCAGTTCGCGGGCCGCGGCCTCGCGCTTGGAGCGGTCCTGATCGGTCAGGTGGTTCAGGGTCGCCTCGATATTCTGCTCTTCACCGTCGATGGTGAAGGTGAGCCCGGCGATGGTCTCGTTGAACAGACGTTCCCATGCGTCGCCGACCACACCCATGTCGTGCAGGAATTTCTCCATCTCGTCCGACAGCTGGTAGGGCTTCATCGCGCGGATGCGGCGGATGGCGGGCTTGTAGCGCGCGAGGTCCGCGTTTTCGGCGTAGCGGCTGTCGAAGAAGTCATCTTCCAGCCGGTTCAGTTCCAGCGTGAAGAACACCAGCGGCGTCGTGTAGACGGTGATCTTTTCCTGCATGTCGGACAGGAACTTGGCGCGCTCCGGGTCGACGGTCATCTGGTAGTAACGCAGGCCGGCGAAGGACATGATCCGCCCGGCGATGGCCTCGATCCTTTCGTGCCGGTGGATCGCGTCGAGGAACCCCTTCGCGTCCAGCGAGGCCAGCTTGCCCTCGTAGTCGGTGGCGAAGCTGCGGCAGGCGTCCTCCAGCCAGTCGAGATCGCGTTTCAATTCCGGCGCGTCGGGGGCGGGGTAGAGATCGGTCAGGTCCCACTCTGGCAGCGGGCCCAGGTCCTTGCCGCCTGCACTGGCATTGGCATCGAAGACGGGACGGGGGGCGGTCATGCGCATAGGGGTACCTCTGTTTGCCATTTGAGCAAGACATAGGTGCCGCATCACGGGGAAGGCAAGGCGAGGTGCCGGATATTTGGGCGAGGGGCATAGCCGAAAGGATTGGAGACGCGCGGCAGGATCGCCCTAAACTGAAAAGGGACACCCGGGGAATCAAACCGGGGCACGCGACATTCATGGGAGGAATTTCAGCATGTCTAACAAACACGTGGTCTTTGGCGCAGGTGGCGTCATCATCGGTCTTCTGGCAGGCGTCGCCGTGGGCGGGGCGGTGAGCGAAAGCAGGATGGCAGAGGCGATCGGTCAGTCGCTGACCCCGGCACAGGAAGCCTCCGCCGAGGCGGCCACCAGCACCCAGGAAGCCCTGGCACGGCTGGAGGAACGGCTTGGCACGCTGGAGCAGGCGGTGAACGACAGCAAGGTCGACCCCGACGCGCTGACAGAGGGCGTGCGCGCCTCGACCGAGGGCATGTCGGCGAAGCTGGACGAGATGCAGACGGCGCTGAGCACGAAGATCTCTGACACGGCGAAAAGCCAGACGGAGGCGATGAAGACCGCGCTGGCCGACATCTCGAGCGGGATCGAGGAAAGCGCGCGCATCGCGGCCTCTGCGGTCGCCTCCGCAGGCGGCGGTGGCGGTTCGGGATCGGGCGAGGATGCCTCCTCCGAGGCGATGAGCGCCAGCGAGACCGCGGAACTGAGCGAGGCCATGGGCGTGGGCCAGACCGCGATTTTCGCGGACGGCGCGCTGCGGGTGTTCGTTTCCAGGCTGGATGCGCAGAGCGGGTCGGCCCGGCTGTCGATCAACGGGGAGCCATCGATGCTGGGTGCCGGCGGTACGACAGAGGCCAGCGTCGGAGAGCAGACCTGCGCAGTTTCGGTCATGGCGCTGACGGATGAGGGCGTGACGCTGGGCTCGGACTGCAAGGGCGCGGCGCAGGAAGAGGCGGAGCAGCAGGCGGCGGCAAGCGAGGCGCCCGAGAATGGCATGAAACCCGGCAACGTCGTCAGCCTTGCCGATGGGGCGGTACGTGTCTTCCTGTCGTCCGTGGACGATGAGAACGGCATGGCGCGGATCGCTGTCAACGGCGTCAGCACCCAGAGCGTGGCCGTGGGCGACAGTGTCGATGTAACCTCCGGCGACCAGAACTGCACCGTCACAGTGACGGGCATCGGTCAGGGCCAGGCGGCGTTCGAGGCCACCTGCGGCTGAACGGATCCGGCGCGTCCCTCCGGGGCGCGCCGCGTCTGCGACCTTAGGGTCTCAGAACTTCAGGCTGTAGGTGGCGTGCAGCCCGGGGTGGAGCGCCCCGTCTGTGGCCGCAATCGTGACCTTGCCGAACTCCCTGAAGCTGTAGTCGACGGCGAGCCCGTAGGCATCGTCGGTCGCATCTTCGGTGAACTCGCCCATGGCCTCCATCCCGATCCGGTCGGCAAGCGGCACGCGCATGTGCCACGCCACCGCGTCGGGCCGTTCGTTGGCCTCAGGATGCAGGTACGCCAGCCCGACTTCGCCCCGGTCGAACAGGTAGGTGCCGCCGAACTTGGAGCTTGTGGCGATATGGTCGTTTTCGCCGGTCCAGACGCTTTCGACGGCGGCCATCAGCCGGTAGCTGTCCCCGTTCCACGTCAACGCCGCGGAGGCGGAGCGGAAGTCGCCTTTCGACGCGTCGTGGAGGGAAACGATCCAGTCGAAACCGCCGGCGCTGCCCTCGGCGGACAGGCCCCACGGGACCGCCGTGCGCCGCATCGCCTCGACCGTGTTGTAGGCGCGGGTGTACTCGGCCCGGCTGTAGGCGAGGAAGGGCGCCGTGTCCTCGAAGACCGACGGGAGCACGGCGTCATAGGCCGGGCGCAGCGCCCCCAGCTTGTACCGCCCGTCCCAGGCGAAGGCGGCGTAAGTCTCGTGCGGGCGCTTGCCGTCGAGCGAGAACAGGTAGGTGCCGAATTCGAAGGTCAGTGGCGCGCGGGACGTCAGCGGCACGCCAAAGGTCACATCCGCAAAGCCGATCCCCGGCCCGGGCTTCATGTCCGTCGTGCCGATGGACAGCGTCCCGTGGTAGCTGAATCCACCGAGCGAGGACGTTTGTTCAGGCTCTGCCGCCTGTGTGGCCAGCGGAGCGGCCAGGGAAAGGGCGACCAAGGGCCCGAGGAATCGCTGCATCATGAGCCCCTGAGTGAGACGAGGAATAAAAGCCACGAGTGGATGGCATAGGGAAGGTCGCCGCATGCCTCCGGCCCCCGCATGTGGCCGGAACGGCACGATTTTTGCCGCTTGATGGGCGCCGCTCCGCCGGTTCAGCCGTAGGCGGACAGCATCTCCTGCAGGTCGCCCAGCGTGTTCGCCTCCGCCACCGGCTTGTCGCGCCGCCAGCGGGCCATGCGCGGAAACCGCAGGGCGATTCCGGACTTGTGGCGCGGACTGGCCTGGATGCCCTCGAAGGCGATTTCGAAGACGTGTTCGGGACGCACCTGCCGGACCGGGCCAAAGCGTTGCAGCGTGTTGCGGCGGACCCAGTGTGTGATCTCGTCGAACTCCTTGTCGGTCAGGCCGGAGTAGGCCTTGGTGAAAGGCACCAGTTCGTTGCCCTTCCAGACGGCAAAGGTGAAGTCGGTGAACAGGTTGGCGCGCCGCCCGTGGCCTTGTTGGGCATAGATCATCACCGCGTCGACCGTCAGCGGGTCGAGCTTCCACTTCCACCAGTCGCCCTTCTTGCGCCCGGAAAGGTAAGGGGCGTTCAGCCGCTTCAGCATTAGCCCTTCGGAGCGGTGTTCGCGTGACGTGCTGCGGGTCTGCGCCAGTGTGTCCCAGTTGTCGAAGGGCAGGGCCGGCGACAGGCGGACGGGCGCGTCAGGGGGCAGGTCCGCCAGCAGGCCGTTCAGCCGTGCGCGCCGTTCCGACAGCGGCAGGTCGCGGATGTCGCAGCCCTCGTGCTCCAGCAGATCATAGGCCAGAAGCGTGACCGGCGCGTCCTTCAGGAGCTTCTTCGACACGGTCTTGCGCGTGATGCGGGGTTGCAGCGTGGCAAACGGCAGCGGGCCATCGCGCCACGCAAGAATCTCGCCGTCGAAGACACAGCCGTCACGCAGGAAGTCTGCCGCCCGCGCGAACTCAGGGAACCGGTCGGTCAGCAGCTCCTCGCCCCGCGACCAGAGGTGGTGCTGCCCGTCGCGCAGGATCAGCTGGCCGCGTATGCCGTCCCATTTCCACTCTGCCTGCCAATCCTCCGGCGGCCCTAACGCCTCGGGCGGGTCCTCCAGTTGGTAGGCCAGGTAGAACGGATAGGGGCGCGAGGCATCGGCGGCGGGGTCGTCGCGTTCGACAAGATCGTGGAAGGTCGTGGTGTCCGGCGTCCAGCTTCCCATCAGCTTGAGCGCCAGCGCCGCCTCGTCCTGCCCGGTGGCCTGGGCGAGGGCGCGGGTCATCAGCTTGCGGCTGACGCCAAGCCTGAAGCCCCCGGTCAGTAACTTGGTGAACAGGAAGCGCTGCGGCGTATCGAGCTGGTCCCAGGCGGCGACGATCTTCGGCTTGCGCTCTTCAAGCGGAAGACGGTTAAGGTCCCGCAACGCATTGATCCAATGGCTCAACGAGTAATCGCTGTCCCGCTCCGGGGGCGGCAGGACCAGCGCGATGGTTTCCGCCAGATCGCCGACGATGGGATAACTCTCCTCGAACAGCCAAAGCGGGATGCCGGCGCGCTCTGCCGCAAGGCCGCGCAGTTCCGTGGCATTGACCGCGCGCTTGGGGCGGCGGCCGGAAAACAGCGCGATGCACCACAGCTTGTCCTCGTCCGGTGCGTGCCGGAAGTAATCCGCCAAGGCTTCTGTTTTCACGGATGTTTTCGTGGTCTGGTCGAGGGCGGTGAACAGCCGGGTGAAGCGTTTCATGCCGCAGACTCCGCATCGTCCGCCTCGCCGCCGAACTCGGTCGGGACGACATGGGCGTCATAGCCTTGCTCGCTCAGCCAGCGTGCGAAGATCTCGGTGTAACCATGTGTCGCAAATACGGTTTCCGCGCCGGTGGCCTTGATCGCCTCCTGTAGGCCCGGCCAGTCGGCGTGATCGGAAAGCACAAATCCGCGGTCCATGGCGCGTCGGCGGCGGATGCCCCGCAGCCGCATCCAGCCGGAGGCAAACCCCGTGGATGCATTCCGGAAACGCCGCACCCATTGCCCGCCAAGCGCCGAGGGCGGGGCGATCACCAGCGGGGTCTTCAACGCCTTCAGGTCGAGGTCCGGCGTGACATGCGTGGTGTCGGGCAGGCTATATCCCTGGCCGCGCAACACCTCGTTCGTCGCCTCCACCGCGCCATGCGTCAGGATCGGCCCGATCGGATCGAGAAGCGACAGGAGCCGCTGCGCCTTCCCCAGCGAATAGGCGCCCAGCAGCGCCGTCTTGCCCTCGTCCGCGCAGGCCTGCCACCACGCGTTGATTTCCTTGGCGACCTCCGCCTGCGGTGCCCAGGTGAACACCGGCAGGCCGAAGGTGCACTCGGTGATGAAGGCGTGGCAGCGGACAGGCTCGAAGGGCTCGCAGAAGCCGTCGTCCGTGGTCTTGTAGTCGCCGGACGCCACCCAGACCTGGCCCGCCACTTCGACCCGAACCTGAGCCGAGCCGGGCAGATGGCCTGCAGGGTGGAAGGACACGGTGGCATCCCCGATGCGCCGCGCCTCGCCGTAGCGGATCCCCTCCGCGCTGATCTCACCCAGGCGGTGGCGCATGACCGGCAGCGCGGCCTCGGTGGCCAGGTACGATCCATGCCCCGGGCGCGCATGATCCGCATGGCCGTGCGTGATCAGCGCACGCGCCACCGGACGCCACGGGTCAATGAAGAAATCCCCGGCAGGGCAGTAGATCCCGCGGTCGGTGAAGGTGAGGACAGGCCCGGTCATGCCGCAGATCTAAACCGCCGCAAACCCGAAGCCAGTATCGCAGGCCAGTTCGCCGCAACGGCGCCCGCCTTCAGTGGCTGCCCTTCATCTTGGCGGAAATACCTCGGGGTGCGGGGCAGGGCCCCGTTGCGCGGCCGCAGGCCGCGTGGATCGTCGCGCGCCAGCGCGGCGAAACCGCTTCAGGGAACTCAGGCGGTGAGGGCCTGTGCCTCGCCGGCGCTGTCGAACAGCGCGACGATCTCCGACACCACGCGCTCGCGGGTGGAGGGCACTTCCATCATGATCTCGTGCTCGCCCGCGGGCACCATGTCCAGCCGTCCGCCGGGCCAGTTGGCCATGCGGGTGCGGATGCGGTCCACGTCGACGATGCGTTCGTTCGATCCGCAGAAGCAGATGCAGGGAAGTTGCGGCGAGGGGCGGCGCGCAAGCGAGCGCGTCTCCGCCAGCGCCTCGTGCAGCCAGTGCAGGGAGGGGCCCCCCAGTTGCAGCTCCGGATGGGCCAGCACCTGGCGGCGCATGTAGTCCCACATGTCCGGGTCGCGTGTCAGGAGGTTGTCCTCGAACTCGGCCGAGGCGACGTAGCTGTCGGCCCCCGTGCCCGGCGCGTAGACGTGGCCCAGACCCACGGACTTCGACACCCGGCTGATCGCCCAGGCGGCGGGCCGGACCGGGTTGGCGATGCGGATGCCCCACATCGGGCCGGTGAACACGGCAGAGGCCACCGGCAGCCCGTCCATCACCGACCGCAGGCCGATGCAGCCGCCCATGGAATGGGCGATCAGGTGCAGCGGACGCGGCAGGTCAAGCACCTTGGCAATGGCCTTCATCGCCGCGACGTCGTGCTGGTAGTCCTCGAACAGGCCGACGTGGCCGGTGCGCGGGTCTTCCAGCATCCGGTCGGCCAGCCCCTGTCCGCGCCAGTCGATGGCCAGCGTGTGATACCCGGCCTCGGCAAGGGCCGCGGCGGTGCGGCCGTATTTCTCGACGTATTCGGTCCGCCCCGGAAAGAGCAGGACAGTCCCCCGCGTTCCCTGCGACGGGAAATGCGCGATACGCAACCGCAGCAGATCCGGCGCCTCGACCCAGAAGGCACGGGAGCCTTCGGGACCTTCGGACAGATCTGCGTAGAAAGGCGCGGGGGTCAGAGACATCAGGCAAGCACTCCGGCAAGGCGCATTGCAGCCGACATGTCGCCATCGACCGCGAGCTTGCCGCCCATGAATGCAGCAGTCGGGTTAAGGTCGCCTGAAAGAATGGCCTCGAACGTGTCGCGGTCGGCGGTCAGGGTGACATCGGTCGCATCGTCGCCCTCGCGGACGGTGTCGCCCTCGATGATCACGCTGCCTTCGCCCTCGATGACGAATTTCGCAGAGCCGTCGAAGGACTCGCCGGCCATCTTTTCCTGCAGGGCGGCCACCGCCTTGGTCACAACTTCGCTCATAAGAGACTCCTTGGTGCTTTCTCTCTAAATCGTGCGCTTCAAATTCGGCGCACGGGCGCTACACTCATGGCAGGTTATGAGCACGGGTGACATGGAATTCAAAAATACCGTCACGGCAATTCTTGCCACAGTCATGATTTCCGTACCATTCGCGGTATCGGCGGATGAGCGCCTTGACGAGCTCATGTCGGAGCTTCAGGGCGCGGACTCAGAGACCGCGGCGCAGCGGCTGGAAAACCAGATCATCACGGAGTGGTCGAAGACCGGCTCCCCGGCGATGGACCTGCTGCTGAAGCGGGGCCGGGACGCGCTTGAGGTCGAGGATCTCGATGCGGCGCTCGAACATTTCCGGGCGCTGACAGATCACGCGCCGGAGTTCGCCGAAGGCTGGCACGGGCTGGCGCTGGCCTACTTCGAGGAAGAGCGGCTGGGCGAATCGATGGACGCGCTGGAGCGCGTGCTGGCGCTCAACCCCGACCACTTCGGCGCGCTGCGCGGTGTGGGCGCGATCCACGAACAGGTTGGCCATGAGGCGCTTGCCTATCGGGCCTATGAGCGGGTACTTGAGCTCAGGCCGCATGACGAGGACGTGGAAAACGCGCTCGAGCGGCTGGAAAGCAAGGTAAAGGGTGTGTCTCTGTAATCAGGGACGGACCGAGTGGGGCGCATGGCGCAGAGAGCACGGATCGCGGCCGTTCTAGGCCCGACCAACACGGGCAAGACCCACTACGCCATCGAGCGTATGCTGGCATACAGGACTGGTGTCATCGGTTTGCCGCTGCGTCTGCTGGCCCGCGAAGTCTATGACAGGATCGTGGCGGTGCGCGGCCCTTCGGTGGTGGCGCTTGTCACCGGCGAGGAACGCATCGTGCCGCCGCGCGCCCAGTACTGGGTGTGCACGGTCGAGGCGATGCCCGAAGGCATGGGCGCCGACCTTGTCGCCATCGACGAGATCCAGCTTTGTGCCGATCCGGAGAGGGGCCATGTTTTCACCGACCGGCTGCTGCGGATGCGCGGCACGCATGAAACCCTGTTCCTCGGCTCCGACACCATGCGCGGGCCGATTGGTCAGCTTGTTCCGGGCGTGGAGTTCGTCCGGCGCGAGCGCATGTCGCAGCTTGTCTACACCGGGTCGAAGAAGATCAGCCGCCTGCAGCCGCGCACGGCCATTGTCGGTTTCTCCGTCGACAACGTCTATGCCATCGCCGAGCTGCTGAAGCGGCAGAAGGGCGGCGCGGCCGTGGTCATGGGCGCTTTGTCGCCGCGGACGCGGAACGCGCAGGTCGATCTCTACCAGAATCGCGAGGTCGATTATCTGGTGGCCACCGATGCCATCGGTATGGGGCTGAACCTCGACATCGACCACGTTGCGTTTTCCTCCACGACGAAGTTCGACGGGCGGCGCATGCGGCCCCTGATGCCCAACGAACTGGCACAGATCGCCGGCCGGGCCGGGCGCGGCATGTCCGACGGCACCTTCGGCGTCACCGGAGAGGCCTCGCCCTTGCCCGAAGAGGTGGTCGAGGCGATCTGCAACCACTCCTTCACGCCGCTGAAGAAGCTGCAGTGGCGCAGCGCGGCATTGAACTTCGCCTCCATCGAGGCGCTGGAACATTCGCTGGAGGTCTCGCCCGACCATCCGATGCTGTCGAAGGCGCGCGAAGCCGACGACCTGCGCGCCCTGCGCGGGCTCGCGTCCGAGGCAGAGGTGCGCGCCCGGGCGTCCAGTGTCGAGTCGGTGCGGCTGTTGTGGGATGTCTGCCGCGTGCCCGACTTCCGCGGGATCAGTGCAGCGGAACATGCCGGGCTGCTGGGCGTTATCTTCGGACACCTGCACGAACGCGGGCAGGTGCCGGACGATTTCATGGCGCGGCAGGTGGCACGTATTGACCGGACGGATGGCGACATTGACACATTGTCGAAACGACTGGCGTATATCCGCACATGGACCTATGTGGCGCAGCGACGTGGGTGGACGCGTGACGAAGAGCATTGGCGCGGGGCCACTCGCGCTGTAGAAGATCGACTGTCGGACGCTCTGCACGAGCGCCTGACTCAGAGATTTGTAGATCGGCGGACCAGTGTTCTGCTTCGCCGGTTGAAACAGAAGGAGGCCCTCTTGGCCGATGTGAACGATCAGGGTGAGGTGACCGTCGAAGGTCACGTGGTTGGCAAGCTTGAGGGGTTCCGGTTCCGCCAGGACAAGGACGCGCAGGGCCAGGAGGCGAAGACCCTCCGACAGGCGAGCCTGCAGGCGCTGACCCCGCATTTTCACCTGCGCGCCGACCGCTTCTACAATGCGCCCGACACGGAGATCGACTTTACCGAGCAGGGCGGCCTCATGTGGGGCGACCAGGCGGTGGGCAAGCTTGCCAAGGGCGACAGCCCCCTGAAGCCGCGGGTCGTTGCCTTCGTCGATGAAGAGGCGGGGCCGGACGTGGCCTCCAAGGTGGAGCGTCGTCTCCAGCACTTCATGGACCGCAAGATCGCCGCGCTGTTCGAGCCGCTGCTGAAGATGGAAGGTGACGAGACCCTGACCGGTCTGGCGCGCGGTTTTGCCTTCCGGCTGGTCGAGGCGATGGGCGTCATACCCCGCGCAGACGTGGCCGATGAGGTCAAGTCGCTGGATCAGGACGCGCGCGGGTCGCTGCGCAAGCACGGTGTGCGGTTCGGCCAGTTCACCATCTTCATGCCGCTTCTGCTGAAGCCCGCACCGACGCGCCTGCGCCTCGTGCTGTGGTCGCTGTCGAACGGGCTGGACGAATTCCCCGAGGCGCCGCCGCCCGGACTGGTGACCGTTCCGAACATCGATGACGTTCCGGCGCAGCACTACGCGCTGGCGGGCTACCGCAAGGCCGGGGCCCGGGCGATCCGGATCGACATGCTCGAACGTCTGGCCGACATGCTCCGCAGCGAGGATTCGCGCAGCGGGTTCGAGGCGAAGGCCGACATGCTGTCGATCACCGGCATGACGCTGGAGCAGTTCGCCGACCTGATGCAGGGCCTGGGCTACCGCGCCGAGAAGGGCGAACGCAGCAAGGTCAAGCCGGTCGATACGGTGCTGGAGCCGGAAACCGGCGAGCAGGTCGAAGGCGACGCGACCCACCTTCCGGAAGATACGCCGGTGATGGACGTGGCCGCCGAGACTCCGCCGACGCTCGAGCCCGGTGCGGACGAAGCGCCCCAGCCCGCCGATGTGGCCGAACCTGTTGCCCAGCTCGAGGACGAGGGCGAGGCCCCGGTCTCTGCCGAGCCTGCGGAACACACGGACGACGCCAGCAACGAGAACGCCGTTCCCGAGACACCGGAAGAGGAGATCCTGCCGGGCGAAGTGCCGGACGCCGCTGTGGCCGGTGCCGAGACGGAAGTGTTCTACACCTTCACCTGGGGCGGCAATCGCGGCAACCAGCAGCGTCGGGGCGGCGGCAAGCCGCGCCGCGACGCGCAGGGCACCGGCGGTGGCCGTCGCGACGAGCGTGGCGGTGGCGACAAGCCCCGCGGCAAGGGACCCAAGGGCAAAGGCGGTCCGAAGGGCAAGGGCGGGCCGAAAGGCGACCGCGGCCCGAAGACTTTCGAATCGCGCCCGCCCCGCAAGGAAAAGCCCATCGACCCGGACAACCCGTTTGCTGCGGCTCTGATGGGACTGAAGGGCAAGGACTGAGTTGTCGGAGGCTCCGCAGTCGAAGATCCGCATCGACAAGTGGCTTTGGCATGCGCGCTTTTTCAAGACACGCTCGTTGGCGGCCAAAGTGGTCGCCAGCGGGGTACGCGTGAACGGACATCCGATCGCCAAACCGGCGTTCGGCGTTGCCTCGGGCGACGTCCTGACCTTCGCGCAGGGCAAGGATGTCAGGGTCATCCGTGTGGTGGCACATGGCGTGCGGCGCGGCCCGGCGCCTGAGGCCCGCGAACTCTACGAAGACCTCGATCCGCCCGCACCGCGTGAACGCGACCCTTCTGCACCCGTGATCGAACACGGCGGACGCCCCACCAAGAAGGACCGGCGGCAGTACGAAAAGTCGAGGTCCTCTGCGCTTGAATGATCCGCACCGCTGGATTAGTCAGACCGGAAACCTGCCCGAGTGAGGATCGCTCATGACCTACGTCGTCATCGACAATTGTATCGCCTGCAAATACACCGACTGCGTCGAGGTTTGCCCGGTGGATTGTTTCTACGAGGGCGAGAACATGCTGGTCATCCATCCTGACGAGTGCATCGACTGCGGCGTCTGCGAACCGGAATGCCCCGCTGACGCCATCCGCCCGGACACCGAGCCAGACATGGAGAAATGGGTCGAGTTCAACCGCAAGTACTCCGAGGAATGGCCCGTCATCATCACCAAGAAGGACCCGCTGCCAGGCGCCGAAGAGCGCGACGGCGAGACCGACAAGGTGAACAAGTACTTCTCGGAGAAACCGGGCGAGGGGGGCTGACCCTCTTCCTTACCCGCGCCTGACCCGGTGCCGAGTACCCGCCGACCATCGTTCGCGGGGCCGACCGGGTGAGTCGGCGATTCGGCGGGTTTCTTCTGCATGACCTGTGCCAAGAGGGACAACGCATTGATTTGATGCGTTATTCCCCGGCGAGGCAGGATGCTAGGAGCCCGACCGATTTTATGTTATAAATCTGGTCTACGTGATGACATCTTGCGCAGGGCTCAATGCCTGAACTGCCTCTGGGGGCCTGATAACCGACGATACGACCAAGTGAACGGGAATCGCAACGATTGCCGCGCACTTTTTGTGTCTCTGCTGTCTCTGCCCTGCGCTTTCCGTGTCGGTGCTGCGAGGAACGAAATATATGACCAAAGCGAAAAAATCCGAATTCCGTCCTAACGACTACGTGGTCTACCCGGCGCACGGCGTCGGACAGATCGTGTCGATCGAGGAGCAGGAGATCGCCGGCATCAGCCTCGAGCTCTTCGTGATCTCCTTCGAGAAGGACAAGATGACCCTGCGCGTTCCCACGCACAAGGCATCGGAAGTCGGTATGCGGTCGCTCAGCTCCCCTGACGTGGTGAGCGAGGCGATGAAGACGCTGAAGGGCAAGGCCAAGGTGAAGCGGGCGATGTGGTCGCGCCGCGCACAGGAGTACGAGCAGAAGATCAACTCGGGCGACCTGATAGCGATTGCCGAAGTGGTGCGCGACCTGCACCGCGCCGACGACCAGCGCGAACAGTCCTATTCCGAGCGTCAGCTGTACGAAGCGGCGCTGGAGCGTCTGACCCGCGAAGTCGCGGCCGTGACCGGCGACGAAGCTGCGGCTGCCAAGCAGGTGGACGAGGTCCTGGGCCTGCGCGCCGCGTAACGGCTTGTCTGAAACGAATTGAAAAAGGCGCCCCGTTGTGGGGCGCCTTTTTCTTTGTCCGTGCGTGGCTAGCGGCCCTTCAGCCGTGCCGTCGTTATGCCACGTCCTTCTTCCCGCGTTCGTCCAGCGCGGTGAAGAGGGCGGTCTCCAGTTCCTTCTCCAGCTCCTTGGCGCGGGCGATATAGGGCTCGTTTTCGGAAGCCGGGACGGCGGGATTCCACAATTTCGCCAGTTCGCGGACCGTGTGGCGGTCGTGGTGGTAGAAGGTCTCCTCGGCGATGGCGGCCTCGTATTCGCTCATCCCAATGTTCTCCAGCACGTAGCGGCCAGCGCGCAGCGAACTGTCGAACATCTCGCGCACGATGTCGTCGGCCCCGGCCTGGTAGAGGGCGTAGACGTGGTTGCGGTCGCGGGCGCGGGCAACGATGTGCAGGTCGGGCCGGATGCGCCGGGCATAGGCCACCAGCTTGGTCGTTGCCTTGTGGTCGTCCAGCGCCGCCACCAAAACCCGCGCCGACCCCAGCCCCGCAGCGTGCAGCAGTTCGGGCCGCGTGGGGTCGCCGAAGAAGCCCTTGAACCCGAAGCGGCGCATCAGTTGGATGGTCTGCATGTCGTGATCGAGCACCACTGTCCGGTAACCCGAGCTTTGCACCAGCCGGTTCACGACCTGCCCGAAGCGGCCGATGCCGGCGATGATGACCGGGCCTTCCTCGTCGATCTCGTCCGCCTCGGCTGTCTCGGCGTTCTCCTGGAATTTGCGTGCGAGGTGGTCGAAAAGCAGGAACAGGAGCGGCGTGATCATCATCGACAGGGCGACGACCAAAAGCAGCCGGTCCGCCAGCGGCTCCGGGAAGACGTTGAGTTGCAGCGCGAAGGACACGAGGACAAAACCGAATTCGCCCGCCTGCGCCAGCCCAAGCGTGAACAGCCAAAGCCCGCGGCGGCCCAGTCCGAAGGCCCGTCCGAGGCCGTAGAGGACGGCGCCCTTGATGAAGATGACCGCCACGGCGAGGCCGACGACAAGGAACGGCTCTGCCGCAAGGCGCTCCACATCGATGCCCGCGCCGACGGTGATGAAGAACAGACCAAGCAGCAGGCCCTTGAACGGCTCGATGCTCGATTCCAGTTCGTGCCGGAATTCGGAGTTCGCCAGCACCACGCCCGCAAGGAAAGTGCCAAGCGCCGGGGAGAGGCCGATAAGTGTCATCAGGAAGGCGATGCCGATGACGATCAGCAGGGCGACGGCAGTGTACATCTCCTGCAGGCGCGCGGAGTGGATGAACCGGAAGAGCGGGCGGGCGCCGTAGATGCCCGCCAGGATGATGACCGCGATGATCCCCAGCGTGACCAGCGCGGCCTGCCAGCCTTCCAGGCCGTCAACCAGCGACATGGCCGCGCCGTGGCCGTCACCGGCGTGCTCGGTAGCTTGTTCCGCGTCGGTGGCGCGGCGGATGCTGCCATCGGGGTTGATCGCGACGGAGGGCATGACCGCCAGCAGGGGCAGGGCGATCAGCATCGGGATCACCGCGATGTCCTGCGTCAACAGAACGGAAAACGCAGAGCGCCCGCCATTGGTCTGCATCAGGCCCTTTTCCGACAGCGTCTGCAGCACGATGGCAGTCGAGGACAGCGCCAGCGTCATGCCGACGGCAAGCGACGTCTGCCATGCCAGATCCATCGCGATTGCGCCCAGCATGATGGCCGTGGTGGTCAGTACGATCTGCAGCCCGCCGAGGCCGATCAGCCGGTGCCGCATGTCCCAGAGCGCCCGGGGTTCCAGTTCCAGACCGATGAGGAACAGCATCAAGACGACGCCGAACTCCCCGAAATGACGGAGGTCGTCGGTATTCGCCACAAGGCCAAGGCCCGGCCCGATCACGATCCCGGCCAGCAGGTATCCAAGGACCGAGCCAAGGCCCAGTCGGGCGGCGATGGGCACCGCGATCACCGCGGCGGCGAGGAAGACTGAGGCCTGAAAAAGGAATTCGTACACTTGGGCTGGGGCTCCTTGCTGTCCGCATCATGATGCGTGGCCTTGGCGGTCAAACGCAACATGCGGATCGATGCAAAGTTACCTTCCGGGCAAATTGTTCAGCGGTAAATGGCCGTATCTTGAAATACGGGCGATGCGAAAGGTCATTCGGCGGGCAGGCCAAGCGGCGTGCGCAGGGGCAGGCGTGGCAGGATGCGCGACCAGCGGGGCGTTCCCGCCTCCGGCAGGAGCGCGCGCAGGCGGCCAAGCGGAAGGGCGTTCGACAGGAACGCGGTATAGAGCGGGAAGACCCCGGCGCGCAGGTAGGGCGACCAGTGACAGACCAGCCGCTGCGGTTCGGCGATTGGAAAGCCCGCGTCGCGCAGGGCCTCAAGGCTGGCGGCGTCGTCCAGTTGCAGCGTCACGAGGTTGGGCAGGGCGGGGTTGCCGTGGCCCAGCATCCTGTCGTTCGGCTTGTCCGGTGCCACCAGCCGTTCCATCAGGAAATCGTACAGGTCGTTCTCGCGGCTGGTGACGTTCAGCACCTGCGTTGCCCGCCCCGACGCGCCGGTCAGGGCATCTTGGGCAACTCCGGCGTATTCCGCTGCGGCCAGAAGGACGGCCCGGGTGATCGCGCCGGGCCTGCCGGATGCGATGGCGGTCAGGGCAACCCGCGCGCCCAGCGAATGCGCCACAAGGTTCACGGGTCGCGCCGGTGCGTGCCGCCGTATCTCGGCCAGAAGGTGCGCCAGGGCTTCTCCAGCCACCGCGGCCTCTGCGTGGGCGTCCCAGATCGTGCCCCGTGCATTCCATCCGAAGGAGATGCCGAGACCCTCGCCCTGCTGCCCGCGCAGGCCCAGATGGCGCGGCCAGCCGATCACGCGGGGATCGGTGACCGAAGGGGCGCGGGCAAAGATCGTGTCGTGCGGGCAGTGTCGGGGGTGGCCGGGCAGGTACTTGTAGCCGTGTACCATGACGGTCACCGGGCCGGGGTCCTCTGCCAGCGCCCGGCGCAGGGTCGGGGACAGCGGCGCCGTGGCGCCATGCAGGCGCGCTTTGCCGTCCGTCACAGTGATGCGTAGCATTGGCATGGCAGCGTCCCACTACATCTTGTGGATGACCCGTACGCCCAGCCTGCGAAACATTGATGAAAGCGCGGTGACCGCTGTGTGACGCTCTTGAAATGTGTCCTTAAGGTCTCTATGCGTGCCCGCGTGGCGATTTGTTACCGGATTGCGGGCCACGGCGGGCATCACGTATGTCGGGCAGGAGTGTGAGGCGTTGCGTTTCGGCACTTCGGGCACGATAGACCAGACCCGTCAGAAGCCGCTAAAGAGGTCAGCCGAAAGCCCCCTTTCGCTTGGCCGAAACGGGGCTTTTTTGTTGGAAGGATCAACAACATGGAACGCAGCAAACGCACCCGGCTGGTGCATGGCGGCACGAAACGCAGCCAGTGGGGCGAAATGTCGGAAGCGGTCTTCCTGACGCAGGGATTCGTCTACGAGACGGCAGAGGCCGCCGAGGCCCGTTTCGTCAAGGCGGGCGACGACGAGTTCATCTATGCCCGCTACGGCAACCCGACCATGCGCATGTTCGAGGAGCGCCTGTCCGGCTACCTCGGGTTCGAGGATGGATTCGCCTGCGCGTCGGGCATGGCGGCGGTGAACGGGGCGCTGATGGCGCTGACCAAGTCCGGAGACCACGTTGTGGCCTCGCGCGCGCTGTTCGGGTCGTGCCTTTACGTGCTGGAGGACGTGCTGGCCCGCTTCGGCGTGGAGATCACCCTGATCGACGGCACGGACAACGCGGCCTGGGAGGCGGCGATTCGCGACGACACGCGGCTGGTCTTCCTCGAATCCATTTCCAACCCGACGCTGGAGGTGATCGACCTCGCGCATGTCTGCAAGGTCGCCCATGCGAAGGGCGCTCTGGTGCTTTGCGACGACGCCATGGCCACGCCGGTCTATTCGTATGCCCGGGCGTGCGGTGCCGACATCTCCATCGTGTCCACCACGAAGCACGTGGACGGGCAGGGGCGGATGCTGGGCGGCATGATCTGTGGCACGAAGGAACTGATCCGCGGGCCGATCGAAGCCTATATGAAGCACACCGGCGGCGCGATGAACCCGTTCACCGCCTGGACGCATCTCAAGGCGCTTGAGACGCTGGAACTGCGTGTCCGTGCGCAGTCGCAAGGCGCGCTGGAACTGGTCGAGGCGCTGAACGGTCACGAAAAACTGAATTACGTGCGGTATCCGACGCATGCGGCGCATCCGCAGCACGCACTGGCGCAGTCGCAGTCGGAGGCCGGCGGCACGGTCTTCTGCTTCGACATCAAGGGCGGCAAGGAGGCGTGCTTCCGCTTCCTCAACGCGCTCCAGACGGTTCTGATTTCCAACAATTTCGCGGACGCCAAGACCATCGCGACCCATCCCGCCACGACGACGCACCAGCGTCTGCCGCAGGAACAGAAGGACATTCTTGGCATCACGCCGGGTCTGGTGCGTCTGTCGGTGGGTCTGGAGGACACGCAGGACATCCTCGAAGACCTTCTTCAGGCGCTTGAGTCTGCATAAGGTCGCATTAAGAGTGAACCGGAGGGCGGAATGACACGTAGACTAGTCGATGTTGGATTTTCCGCCCCTCGGACTTAAGTTAGGCGGTGGAAGTAATGGGCGGGGGACAACCCTACATGAATGTACACACGCCGGAAATCGACCGGAAGCCGAGTCGCGAAGAGGCAGAGGCCGCACTTGCGGTCCTGCGTCAATGGACGGGCAAGGCTCATGACAGTGAGATCGACGCGCTCGATCCCGCTTTGAAAAGGCTTGCGCCGGATGCCGAGGTGGACGGTTATCCCGATCTGTCCCGCACCTTCCCGGAAGGCTTCGAGGTCGACGCGGACTACCGCGCTTCGCTGCCTGACCTGCAGAACGGCCCGTCTTCGCTGATCCGTGGAGCCAATCGTGTGATCCAGCACGTCGGCATCTCGAACTTCCGCCTGCCGATCCACTACCGCACACGCGACAACGGCGCGCTGATGCTGGAAACCTCGGTGACCGGGACCGTCAGCCTCGATGCCGACAAGAAGGGCATCAACATGAGCCGGATCATGCGCTCCTTCTATGCGCATGCGGAAAAGACCTTCAGCTTCGGCGTGATCGAGGCCGCGTTGGACGACTACAAGACCGATCTGGAAAGTTTCGACGCGCGCATCGACATGGCGTTCTCCTTCCCCGTGAAGGTAGAGAGCCTGCGGTCCGGGCTGTCGGGCTACCAGTATTACGACATCGCGCTGGAACTGGTCGAGACGGACGGCGTCCGCCGGAAGATCTTCCACCTGGACTATGTCTATTCGTCGACCTGCCCCTGTTCGCTGGAACTGTCGGAGCACGCACGTCGGGAGCGCGGGCAACTGGCGACCCCGCATTCGCAGCGGTCCGTGGCGCGTCTGTCGGTCGAGGTGAAGCCGGGCGACTGCCTGTGGTTCGAGGACCTGATCGACATGTGCCGACGCGCCGTGCCGACCGAGACGCAGGTCATGGTCAAGCGCGAGGACGAGCAGGCCTTTGCAGAGCTGAACGCCGCCAACCCGATCTTCGTCGAAGACGCGGCGCGGCTGTTCGCCGAGCAGTTGCTGGCAGATTCCCGTGTCGGTGATTTCCGCGTCGTCGCCAGCCACCAGGAAAGCCTGCACAGCCACGATGCGGTGTCGGTTCTGACTGAAGGCGACCTCTTCAAGGCAGAAAGCCTCGACCCGCGGCTGTTCTCCACGCTGTTCCACGTCGGCTGATCCGGTCCGAGAAGAAGAACAACGCGCCCGCCCCTGTGGCGGGCGTTTTCTTGCGCACCGGGCCGCTTCACCTGCACGAATCCAAAACTGTTACGTTTCATGAAGGAGAACCGTGCTAGGTTGAGGGGCGTGGGAGGAAACCAGCAACCGCTAGGAAAAGGTTTCCTGAATGACTCGTGACAATGTGCAAGTCCGGATCGGACATGTTTCTCTTTACAGCAAGATCGACTGGTTCCTCGCCGAACGCGGGTTGGGCTTCAATCCCGGCACCCTCAGACGCGCCCGCCTGCGCGAGATAATCCAGCTGGAAACGCTCAGCGATTCCGACCTGGAGCGCATCGGCCTGACGCGCGACGACATCCTGCCGCACGTGTTCCGCGACCTGTTCCACGCTTGACCCCGGGGCGCTGGCCAAGCACCTTGGCCGGACGCTTCACGGGGGACGGATTGGACAGGGTGACGGGTCATTGCCTTTGCGGGGCATGTGTCTTCGAGCTGACCGGCCCGCACAATTGGGTTGGACATTGCCACTGTGAAAGCTGCCGCAGAGCGACGGCTTCTCCGGTCACGACATTCATCGGGCATCCGGACGGCGCCTGGCGCTGGCTGAGCGGTGTGCCGACCCTCTTCAGCAGCAGCGAGGGCATAACGCGCGGATTCTGCGGCACCTGCGGTTCGCCCCTGTTCTTCGCGTCCGAACGGATCCCGGATGAGACGCATTTCTACGCGGCCCTTCTCGACAACCCCGAGACGGTCACTCCGGACGAGGTCAGCTTTGCCGAAGAGGCGCTGACCTGGGCGCCGCCGTGGTCAGCGCGGCATGAGGGGTAGAGCGGTCTTGCGCAGCTTGACAGCATCGCCCGCGCGCCCCAAGGCTCCGGTCATGTTCGATATCCGCCCTGTCGCCTATGTCATCGGCCTGCTGGTCACCGCATTGGGTGCCTGCATGCTGCTCCCGATGCTTGTTGACCTAGCGGAAGGGCGGGGGGAATGGCATGTGTTCCTCGAAAGCGCGATCATCACGATGATCACCGGCGGGTTGATCGCGCTTGCCTGTGCCAACCGCGTGCAGGAGGGGCTGACGATCCAGCAGACCTTCCTGCTGACGACGGGCGTCTGGGCGGCGCTGCCGGTGTTCGGCGCCATGCCCTTCGTGCTGGGCGCGACGGAGGCCAGTTTCACGGATGCCTATTTCGAAGCGATGTCGGGCATGACCACCACCGGATCCACCGTCTTCTCCGGGCTCGACGACCTGCCCAAGGGCCTGTTGCTGTGGCGGGGGCTGCTGCAATGGCTGGGCGGAGTCGGGATCATCGTCGTCGCCATGGTTTTCCTGCCGGAACTGCGCGTCGGCGGGATGCAGATCTTCCGCTCCGAGGCATTCGAAACCATGGGCAAGATCCTTCCCCGCGCGACCCAGATTTCCTCGTCCATCTCGACGATCTACATCACGCTGACCCTGCTCTGCGCGATCGCATACATCGTGACCGGCATGAACGCCTTCGACGCGACGGTGCACGCGATGACCACCGTGTCCACCGGGGGATTCGCCAATTACGACGCGTCCTTCGGCGTGTTCTCCGGGCCGGCGGAATACGTGGCCTCGGTCTTCATGATCCTCGCGGCCCTGCCGTTCGTCCGCTACGTCCAGATGATGAACGGCAACAACCGCGCGCTGTTTCGCGACAGCCAGGTGATCGCCTTCGTCGGCGTTATCGCGGTGCTGGCGGTCGTCACGTCGATCACGCTCCTGTCGATCTTTCCGCATCATCCGGAACAGGCGATCCGGGAGGCACTGTTCAACATCACCTCCATCATCTCCGGCACGGGCTATTCCAGCGTCGACTACATGCAGTGGGGCGCCTTCCTGATCGCCATGTTCTTCTTCATTGGCCTGATCGGGGGCTGCGCCGGGTCGACCGCCTGCTCGGTCAAGATCTTCCGTTACCAGCTCCTGTTTGCTTCCATCCGCGTGCAGCTGCGCCGCATCCGTGACCCGCATGGCGTCTTCATCCCGCGCTACGAAGGCCGCCCCATCGGGCCTGAGGTCATGAGTTCGGTGATGAGTTTCTTCGTGTTCTTCGTGGTGTCGCTGGGCATCCTTTCGGTGACGCTGAGCCTCCTTGGGCTCGACTTTATCACGGCGGTGTCGGCTGCGGCGACCGCGCTGGCCAACATCGGCCCGGGGTTGGGCGACCAGATCGGCCCGGCGGGCAACTTCTCGGGGTTGTCGGATCCCGCGAAATGGGTGTTGAGCTTTGCCATGCTCGCAGGCCGGCTGGAGCTGCTGGTCGTGTTCACCCTGTTCACCATCAGATTCTGGAGAGGTTGATATGCGAACCCTTGGGGCAGAAATCAGCCATGCGCTGAAGGCGCGTGGCGTCGAGGTCGTCTTCGGCATCCCCGGCGTGCACAACGTGGAGCTTTACCGCGGGATCGAAGAGGCGGGCCTGCGGCACGTCCTGGCGCGCCACGAACAGGGGGCGGGGTTCATGGCGGACGGATACGCCCGGGCGTCCGGTCGGCCTGGTGTCTGCTACCTGATCACCGGGCCGGGATTCGTGAACGCGATGACGGCGCTGGGGCAGGCCTACAGCGACAGCGTGCCGGTTCTGGCCGTGGCCTCCTGCCTCGACGAGGTGGCGGCGCGGCGTGGCCAGTTGCACCAGATGCTGAACCAGACGGGGGCGGGGGCCTCGGTCTGCGACTGGTCGGAGGAGGCGCGTACTCCCGAAGCGGCCTATGCCCTGATCGACCGCGCGCTTGGCGAGTTCGCGGCTGCGCGTCCCCGGCCCAAGGCGCTGCATGTGCCGATCTCGCTTCTGGGACAGGCCGTGCGGCCGGCGCCCATGCCCGCGCAAGAAACGCAGCTTCCGCAGGTCTCGCACAACCGGATAACCGAGGTGGTCAACGCCGTCTTTGCCGCGGAAAGACCGCTCTTCGTGTTTGGCGGGGGAGCGCGTGGCGGTGCAGAGGTCGCAGCGGATGTGCTGCGCATGACCGGCGCGGCCAGCTTCACCACCTACGCGGGGCGGGGCATCGTGCCGAAGGGGGCGCCTCTGCACTTCGGTTCCTTCCTCGCGCGGCCCTCCAGCGCAGAGGTCTTCGCCCAGGCCGATCTGGTCGTGGCGCTGGGGACGGAGCTGTCGGAGGTCGACCTCTGGCGCGACGAACCGGGCCATAGCGGGCGCATGATCCGCGTGGACATTGATCCGGAGGTGCTGTCGGGGTTGAAAGCGGGCGACATGGCCGTGCAGGGCGATGCGGGCGCGTTGCTGCGCGCGATGGCCGTGGCGATCCCCGCTCGGACGGAAGACCGGCGCCCGCGCTGGGATATTGCAGCGGTGGCCCGGCAACGCGCCGCGTGGCGGGCGGAAGTCATGTCGGAGCGGCCCGGGATCGTCGAGGTGGCCGAGGCGCTTCAGGCGGCCATGCCGGACGACGCGATGATCTATTCGGACATGACGCAATTCGCATACGGCGCGAAAGAGGTCTGGGACATGCCGCGCGCCGGCCACTGGCATCACCCCTACGGCTTCGGGACACTGGGTTATGCCCTGCCGGCCGCCATCGGTGGCGCAGTGGCGCGGCCAGGGTTGCCCACCTGTGCGATCCTCGGCGACTACGGCCTGCAGTATACGCTGCCTGAGCTCGGCACTGCCGTTGAGCTGGGGATGCCGCTGCCGATTCTCGTCTGGGACAACGCCGAACTGGGAGAGATCCGGGACGCCATGGTGCGCAGCCAGATCGCGCCGAACGCGGTGGTGGCGCGCAATCCGGACTGGCTGGCGCTGGCACGGGCCTACGGCGCGCAGGCGGTCCAGCCCGACAGCCTGACAGCGCTGCAGGAGGCCCTGACCGCCGCCTTTGCCGCCAATGGACCGACCCTCATACGCATGACGCCGGCCATTGTCTGACCGGCGTCACTGCTGTTCATTCGACTGAAAGGCCGCGGCCCCGCGAAGGGGCCGCCTTTCGGATCACCCCAGTTCGGAAAGGCGGGCCAGCGCGTCCTTGATCTTGGCCTCGTCCGCCTCGCGCGCGGCGAGGTTCTCGCGGGCCTCTCCCACCACTTCGTCAGGTGCGGACTCGATGAACTTCGGGTTGTTCAGGCGACCGCGCAGACCGCCCAGCTCCTTCGCCAGCTTGCCCAGCGTCTTTTCGAGCCGTGCCTTTTCCTCGGCGACGTCGATGATGTCGGCAAGAGGCAGGGCGAGGGTGGCGGCGCCCACGGGAATGGTGATGCAACCCTTTGGGAAGGCTTCGACCTCGTCCATGCTTTCGATCCGCGCAAGGCGCTTGATCAGCACCTCGTTCCGCTGCCACGCGCCACGCTCGTCGTCGGACATGCCCTTGACCAGCGTCGGGACATACAGACCTGCCGGGACGTGCATCTGCGCGCGGGCAGAGCGGACGCCCTCGATCAGCGCGATCACCCAGGACATCTCTGCATCGGCCTTCTCGTCCACCGCGTCAGAGGCCGTGTAGGTCGGCCAGTCGGCGTGCACCAGCATCTTGGAGCGGGTGCCCAGCGTGCCCCAGAGTTCTTCGGTGATGAAGGGCATGATCGGGTGCAGCATGATCAGGCACTGGTCCAGAACCCATGCCATCGTGGCGCGCGTTTCCGTCACCACGGCGGGATTCTCCGCGTCGAACAGCGGCTTGGAGAACTCCACGTACCAATCGCAGACCTTGCCCCAGACAAAGCCGTAGAGCGCCGAGGCCGCGTCGTTGAAGCGGTATTCCTTGAGCGCAAGGTCGACGGTTTCGCGGACGCGCGCGGTTTCGCCGACGATCCACTTGTTCACCGTCTGCTGCGCGGGTACCACCCAGGCCGGGTCCGCGGCGCTTTCGTGCGCGTCGAAGACATGGTTCATCTCCGCAAAGCGGCAGGCGTTCCAGAGCTTCGTGCCGAAGTTCCGGTAGCCCGCGATCCGGTCGACCGACAGCTTCAGCACACCGCCGATGGAGGCCATGGATGCATTGGTGAACCGCAGGGCGTCGGCGCCGTATTCGTCCACGATTTCCAGCGGGTCGATGACGTTGCCGGTCGTCTTGGACATCTTCTTGCCCTTCTCGTCGCGGACGAGCTGGTGCAGGTAGACGGTGTGGAAGGGGATCTCGTCCACCACGGCAAGCTGCATCATGATCATCCGCGCCACCCAGAAGAACAGGATGTCGGAGCCGGTGATCAGCACGTCCGTCGGGAAGTAGCGCTTCATTTCCTCGGTCGGCTCAGGCCAGCCCAGCGTGCCGATGGGCCAGAGACCGGAGGAGAACCAGGTGTCCAGAACGTCCGGGTCGCGGAAGATCGGCAGCTGCATCGGCCCGTCGAAGGTGCGGATCGTGCCTTCGTCCGCCACGTCCATGGTCTCGCGCACCTGAACCAGCACCTCGGCGGCCTCGGCGGCGTCGGCGACCACGCGGAATTCCGTGCCCTCGGCCGACATGGCGACGGCCTTTTCCAGCGCTTCGGCTTCGGTTGCGGCGCAGATCGGGAACCAGTCCTCTTCGCCGGGGATGTACCAGACGGGGATCTGGTGGCCCCACCAGAGCTGACGCGATATGCACCACGGCTCGATGTTCTCCAGCCAGTGGTAATAGGTCTTCTCGCCCGATTCCGGCATGATCCGGATACGGCCCGAGCGGACGGCGTCCAGCGCGGGACCCACGACCTTCTCGGCATCGACGAACCACTGGTCGGTCAGCATCGGCTCGATCACCACCTTCGAACGGTCGCCGAAGGGCTGCATGATCGGCTTGGTCTCGACCAGCGGGACAAGTTCCTCCTCGCCGGTGCGGACCTCGCCACCTTCTTCGGGTGCGACCGGTGCCTTGACCGGCTTGCCAAGGCGCGGGTCGGTGGCCTCCGTCATGACGGCAAGGCCCTCGGCGGTGATCTCTGCCACGACCTTATCGCGCGCTTCGAACCGGTCGAGCCCGCGCAGATGGTCGGGCACGAGGTTGATGAGGTCGGCCTCTGCCTCGGTCAGGGTGCGGTCGCCCCTGGCCACTTCCATGGCGATCGCGGCGGCCTCTGCGTAGGGGGCGCCGTCGTCGCGCATGTAACCGGCGCGGTCCATCAGGCGGTACATCGGGATGTCGCCGCGCTTGGCCACCTGGTAGTCGTTGAAGTCATGCGCGCCGGTGATCTTCACCGCACCGGAGCCGAAGGTCGGGTCCGGGTATTCGTCGGTGATGATCGGGATCAGGCGGCGGTGCTCTTTCGGGCCGACCGGGATCTCGCAGAACTGGCCGACGATGGGCGCATAGCGCTCGTCCGAGGGATGCACGGCCACCGCGCCGTCGCCCAGCATGGTCTCGGGCCGGGTGGTGGCGATGGAGATGTAGTCGCGCTCTTCCTCGAAGACGACGTTCCCGTCCTCGTCCTTCTCGACGTAGGTGTAGGTCGCGCCGCCCGCGAGCGGATACTTGAAGTGCCACATGTGGCCCGCGACCTCGATGTTCTCCACTTCCAGGTCGGAAATGGCGGTCTCGAAATGCGGGTCCCAGTTGACCAGCCGCTTGCCGCGGTAGATCAGGCCCTTATCGTACATGTCCACGAAGACCTTGATGACGGCATCGTGGAAGTTGCCGCGGCTGTCGGCCTCCGGCGCACCGGGCGCCCCGGACATGGTGAAGGCGTTGCGGTCCCAGTCGCAGGAATCGCCGATGCGCTTCATCTGCTCGATGATCGTGCCGCCGTATTGCGTCTTCCAGTCCCAGACGTGGTTCAGGAAGTCGGCGCGCGTCAGGTCGGTGCGGCGGACGTTCTTTTCCGCTTTCAGCTTCTTCTCGACCTGAAGCTGGGTGGCGATGCCCGCGTGGTCCTGTCCGGGCTGCCAGAGCGTGTCGAACCCGCGCATCCGGTGCCAGCGGACGAGGATGTCCATCAGGGTGTGGTTGAAGGCGTGGCCCACGTGCAGCGCGCCGGTCACGTTCGGTGGCGGCAGCATGATGCAGAACGTCTCGTCGCGCGACTTGTTGGCGCCGGCACGGAAGGCGCCGCTCTCTAGCCACCGGGCCGAGAGACGCGGTTCGGCCTCTGCGGCGTTGAATGTCTTTTCCAAAGGCATGTTGGGACCTCGTGTTCTTTGGGGTCTGTTACCGAATGGCGGCGGGAAGGGGAAGGCTTTGGCGTCCCGGGGCCGGGCGGGACGGACCTGTTTCCTTCGGAAAGGCGGCCCGCCCGCCCGCGCGAACCCTCTTCCCGGGGACACGCGGCCTCAAGGGACTAACAGCACGAAGCCGCGCCGGGATCCGGCAGACATGAAAAAAGCCCGCGGTGCAGTGCACCGCGGGCCGAGTATACGAGCGCCCCAGGGAGGAGGAGAGGGGCCTCGATCCGTATGTGAGCGCGGCGGTGCCAGGGAGGAGGAGAGGCACCGCCGCTTATGCTTGACCCCAGGGAGGAGGAGAGGGGCCCTGCATGTCTGGGCCTTTCGGCCCGTTGTTAGGTGCGACGGTGCCAGGGAGGAGGAGAGGCACCGTCGCTTATGCTCGAACCCCAGGGAGGAGGAGAGGGGTCAGGCATAGTCTGGCCCGAAGGCCTTTGTTCGTTGCGCGGCGGCGCCAGGGAGGAGGAGAGGCGCCGCCGCTGATGCTAAGATCCCAGGGAGGAGGAGAGGGACCTTGCATGTCTGGGTCTCGTTGACCCGTTGTTTCTAGGGGCGGTGCATCCAGGGAGGAGGAGAGGATGCACCGCCTAAGACGGAAGGGGCGGGAGGAGGAGTGCCCCTAGCCGAATTCAGAGTTCGTATGCCGCTTGGTAGGCCACGCGACGGATTTCGCTGCGGCCCAGGCCGAGATCGGCCAGTTCGCGGTTGCTCAGCGACGACAGCTCACGGAAAGTCTGGTTGAAGACCTTGCGACGTGCGCGGCGTGCGCGGATGGTTTCGACGATCCCAGCGAAGCCGGTCAAAGCGCTTTGGGACTGCGACGTGTATTCGGTTGCGTGTGCCATGTTTAAATGCCTCTGTTGGCTTTGCTGCCTCGGTTGATCCAAAGATGGAGCAAATGCTGCGGGTGCACAACGCCCGCCTCGACAATGCTGCCATGCGGAATGTGCATACAACATGCGTGTATTGCTTAATATTTCGCAAGCTTGCTGTGCAGCATAGCGGTCTTAGGTTGAGAAGACCCAAGGTAAACGCCACTGAAAGCGGCAAAGGGAAGGGTATCGAGCGATGACTTTAGGTAAGGCGGACGTCGAATCAATTTTGGCGCGGGTAAAGATTCCTGGCGGTGAAACGCTGGGCTCGGCCGACATGGTCCGGGCGCTGGTGGTGGAGGGCGGCGCGGTGCGCTTCGTCATAGAAGCGCCCACGCCGGAACTTGCGAAACAGATGGAGCCGGTGCGGGCAGAGGCGGAGGCGGCGGTCAGGGCGATTCCCGGAGTGACCTCCGTTTCGGTGGCACTCACGGCGCATGGGCCGTCGAAGCCGGCCCCCTCGCTCAAGATGGGCGGTCACATGCAACCGCAGGCCGGGCCGATGAAGCCGGAGGGGGTCAAGGCGATCATCGCAATCGGCTCGGGCAAGGGCGGCGTGGGCAAATCCACCGTCTCTTCAAATCTGGCCGTCGCCCTCTCGCGCGCGGGAAAGAAGGTGGGCCTGCTCGACGCGGACATCCACGGCCCGTCGCAGCCGCGCATGTTCGGCATTACCAAGCGCCCGGCGAGCCCGGATGGCAAGACCATCGAGCCCCTGCACGCGCATGGCGTCACACTGATGTCGGTCGGGGCGATGCTCCCGGAAGAGAAGGCGGTGATCTGGCGCGGTCCCATGCTGATGGGGGCCTTGCAGCAGATGTTGATGCAGGTCGCCTGGGGACCGCTGGATGTCCTGCTGATCGACCTGCCGCCGGGCACGGGGGATGTGCAGCTGACGTTGGGCCAGAAATCGCAGCTTTCGGGTGCGATCGTGGTCAGCACACCGCAGGACGTGGCGCTGCTGGATGCCAAGAAGGCCCTCGACGCCTTCAACACGCTGAAGGTGCCGATTCTTGGTCTTATCGAGAACATGGCCGTCTTCACCTGCCCGCACTGCGGCAAGGACAGTCATATCTTCGGTCAGGGCGGAGTTGCGGCAGAGGCGGAGCGTCTTGGCCTTCCGCTGCTGGCGCAACTGCCCATCGACCTCGACACACGCGTGTCGGGTGATGCGGGGACGCCTGTGGCTCTGGGCGATGGCCCGATGGCAGAGGCCTACGCGAAGCTCGCGGACCGGTTCATCAAGGGCGGGCTGATCTGAATCGCGGAGGGTCGAGCGGGCGTTGCGCAGGCATCGTCCGCTTCGGCAACGAAGGGTTCATGTCCTTCAAAGGAATCGCGTGTCAACTTTGGGTTGCACAAACCGGCCGACTGAAGGGGTCTAATCGGCCGGTTGTTAACCATAGTACGTAATGACACTTGTTCGGATCGCCCCGATTCCCCTGAGCAGCACCGATCATCACCATTATGGCAAAGGTTAATAATTCGTTAACACCTTTTCTCACATGACGCTGCGTCAACGCCGCGACGCGGCGTAAATGCCACGCTCAGACGGGCGATTTTACGCTGCATGCTGCAGATGCAGAAACATATCCGTGATAAGCATGGCCGGATCGACGTTCACGGCACGGGCATGCCGTGCCCTGTCGCCGGCCTTCTGGATCGCCTCCGCCCAAGCGCGCCCGTGCGCCGCGTCGGGCGCGAGGCGAAGCAGGATTTCCGCTTCGCCCGGCACGATCTCGGGCGGCGGGTGGCCGGTTACACCTGTTCGCGCCAGGCGGGAGACGAGCCGGTCGGTCAGGGTGAGGGCCAGCGCCAGCCGGTCCTCGCGCCCCTTGCCGGCGCAGCTTTCGGCGAGCGTCAGCATCCCGGGCCGGTCGAGCTGGGGCAGGCTGCCCAGAACCGAGAGGATCTGACGGTAGAGGCCCAACCCGTCCTGATTGAACAGACGCACCGCCGTGCCGACCGATCCTTCTGACAGCATGGTCATGGCCGCGGTGTCGCCGTCGGGGATCTCCACCTGCGCCTGATCGAGGGCAGCCCGCATGTCGTCTTCGTCCAGTGGGCCAAGGCGCAGCGTGCGGCACCGCGACCGGATCGTCGGCAGCAGCCGGGCGGGTTGGTGGGAGATCAGCAGGAGGGTGGCGCGCGCCGGCGGCTCCTCCAGCATCTTGAGCAGTGCATTGGCCGCCTGCGTGTTCATCTCGTCCGCGCTGTCGACGATAACGACACGCCGTCCGCCATCGGCAGAAGAGAGCGCGAAGAAGTTGAACAGCTTGCGCACCTCGTCGACGCGGATCAGGTCCGACAGCTTGTCGCCCTTGTCGTTCGCGCCCCGTCTGAGCAGGAACAGGCCCGGTTCTGACCGTGCAAGTACGCGACGTGCGACAGGATGATCTGGGGGAATGTCCAGAGATGCGGGGGGCGTGGGCGCGCCAAAAAGGCCGTCATCCTCCTGCGGCGGCGTTGCCAGCAGGAACCGGGCGATGCGCCACGCGAGGGTTGCCTTGCCGACGCCCCTTGGTCCGCTGAGCAACCAGGCATGATGCAGCCGTTGCGAATTGAAGGCGGTCAGGAAGTCCTGTTCCGCCTGCGCCTGACCGAAGAGGTTGACGGTGGCACGAGGGTGCGGCGCGCCCTCGACGGCATCCGGTTCCGGCAGATCTGCGGGATCAGCCATGGCGGGATCGCTCCCCATGGAGTTCGGCGCGGCGCGTCACGATCTGTGGCTCACGCTTTGACACCCAGCGCCTCCGTCACTGTGGCGTAGATGTCGGAGGCGACGGTTTCCGGTGCCCTGTTGCCGTCGATCACGCGGATTCGTGCAGGAAACTCCTCCGACAGTGCAAGAAACCCCGCGCGCATCTGGCGCTGAAGCTCGATGCCGAAGTCCTCGAACCGCTCTTCGGCGGTGGCGCGGGCCTTGGCCCGGGACAGGCCGGCCTCCGGGTCCATGTCGAGGATGATGGTCAGGTCCGGCTCCATTCCGATCATCAGGTCGTGCAGCTTGTCGACCGTCTCGCGCAGGCCTTGCCGCCCCTGATACAAACGGGTGGAGTCGGCGAAGCGGTCGCAGATCACGACTTCGCCGCGCGCAAGGGCGGGGCGGATCGTGCGTTCCATGTGGTCGCGGCGCGCGGCTGTGAAAAGCAGAAGCTCTGTCTCGGGCGACCAGCGCTCCGGATCGCCCTGCAGGACCAGGGCGCGGATTTCCTCCGCCCCCGGCGAGCCGCCGGGTTCACGGGTCAGGCGCGCCGTCAGACCGTCCGCGGAAAGGCGGTCGGCCAACATCCGTGCCTGTGTCGATTTGCCGGAGCCGTCGATGCCTTCGAAGGACAGGAACAGCCCTCTTTCACCGGGGCCGTTCACGAGGCGCCTGCATCCCCGGTTGCCTCGGACGTGTCCGAGAACCGCTTCATCAGGACCTGGCTGACCGTCAGCATCCGGTCCATGAACCCGCCCGCGGCCACGTCGCCCGCAGCCACCAGCGGAACGCGGGTTTCGGGCAGACCGTCGGGCTGGATGATGAGTTCCGCCAGCTTCTGGCCCTTGCTGACCGGCGCCTGGATCGGGCCGGTGTAGACGACCTCGGCCTTGACGCCGCCGGCTGTCATGGTCGGCAGCAGCAGGGTGATGTCCTTCTCGGACACGAGGTCGACGTGATCCTGCGCGCCGAGCCAGAGTTCTGCCTGCGTGACCGGCTGGTCCTTCTTCACGATGGTCTGTTCCGCGAACTGGCGGAAGGCCCAGTTGACGATCGCCTCCGACTGTTCGGCGCGTTCGCCGGTGGAGCCAAGCCCCGTGATGGCAAAGATGATGCGGCGCTGGCCGTTCTTGGCCGACCCGACGAGTCCGTAGCCCGCTTCCTGCGTGTGCCCGGTCTTCAGCCCGTCGGCCCCGATGTTCAGCGAAAGGAGCGGATTGCGGTTGTTGACATTGGAGGGCGCGCGGCCGTCGAACTCGAAAGTCTTTTCGGCGAACATCGGATAGAAGTCCGGGAAATCCTGGATGATGTGCAGCGCCAGCAGCGTGAGGTCGCGCATCGACATGACGTGCCCGTCCGCCGGCCAGCCGGAGGCGTTCTTGAACGTCGAATTGGTCATGCCCAGTTGCTGGGCGCGTTGGGTCATGAGGCGCGCGAACCCGGCCTCTGTCCCGTCGGGGGACAGCGCCTCGGCCAGCACGGCGCAGGCGTCGTTGCCCGAGAGCACGATGATGCCGCGCAGCAGGTCTTCCACCCGGACCCGGTCCTTGGTGTTCAGGAACATGGTGGAGCCGGTGTAGGACATCGCGTGTTCGGAGACCGGCAGCCGTTCATCGAGCGAGAGGCGGCCGTCGCGGATCGCCTCGAAGGTGATGTACAGCGTCATCAGCTTCGACATGGACGCGGGCGGCACGGCCTCGTCGGCGTTCTTCGCCAGCAGAACGGTTCCGGTGGTCACGTCGATCACGTGCGCGGCGGTGGCCTTCGTATCGAAAGCAGCAGCCTGCGTGGCCAGAAGGATGGCCGTGCCGGCGGCGAGAAGGCGGCGTGTCGTTTGTCGCATGGGGGGCCTCGGAGTAGATGCTCGATTCTGCTCTGGGATGTTTATCGCTCATGTGGCTGGCCGTGTCACCCGGCGGTGGCGGTGGATCGCCTGTGACGGACGCACGGCGAGGACACGTCTGCGCGACCGCGCTTTTGAGTGTCCGGTCACGCAGGCGGCTATTGCGATGAAACAAAAAGAAAAAGGGCCGCAGATGCCTTGGCATCCCGGCCCCGTCGCACCGATGTTCGGAAGAGGCGGCCCGGACAGAGGCACCGGGCGACCGCATCGTCAGTCGGACACCGCGTAGGCATCCTCGAACCCCGAGGACTTGATGGTCTTCAGGAGTTGCTCGCGCTCCGCCTCCGTCTGGGCGGGGCCGACCACAACGCGCCAGAAGGGTTTGCCCTTCATCGTGCCGGGCTTGACGGTGGGCAGCATGCCCGCTTGCCGCATGGCCGTCGCGGTGTTGTTGGCGTTCTCCTCGACCGAGAAGATGCCGATCTGCAGGTAAGGGCGGGCCAGTTTCGAGGCCGATGCCGAGGCAGGCTGCGGCGCGGCGGCCACGGCGGGCTGCGCAACAACGGTCGTCGCCGGTTCGAGCGCCGCGGTCTGGACCGGCATGATGCTGTCGTCGGAAGGCGCCGCCGGGTCGAGCGCGCGGGAGGCGCCGTCCAGCACCGGGTCCAGCGCACCTTCGGTCACGTCGGGAGCAGAGGGCAGGGCGCCGTCGGCGGCCATCGCGACGGGGGCGCCAAGGGCTTCTTCCGGGGCCGTCATCTCCTCGCGGCGCAGCGCGACCACATCGAGGTTGGCAGGCGCTCCGGCCAGCATGCCGATCGCCGCGGCGGCGTCCGAGGACACCTGGATGCGTGGTCCGGGCGAAGACCGTTCCTTGCGGAACAGCGCGCCGATGACGAACTTGCCGTTTGCGGTGTTGCGGATGATGGCCCGTTCCGGCTCTTCGACGTCGGGGTGTGCGACCCAGACACCGCCGAGCGACGGACGTCCGTCCCAGAGACCCGCTTCCTTGGCCGAGAAGATTTCCGGCGCTTCGACGTCGCGCTCGGTGGCCAGTGCGCCACCGGCGGCGCGGGAGACCTGCTCGCCATCGCCCTTGGGCTTGAGGAAACCCGGCATCTGCCCTTCGGAACATCCGGTCAGGGCCAACAGGGCGCCCACCATCACGGATGCGCGCAGGGTTCTGCCTTTGGTAGAAAGACTGCTCATCTTGTGCCTCGTGCCTCTTGTGCCACGTGTTGCGCGGCGCCGCGCCGGTTTGCCGGCAACAGCTTTACATCTGCCTCTGGTCGGGCTCTGACGGCCCGTATCCTGCCGGAGAGTAACGTTTTGGGATCGGTCTGAAAAGCCTGCATCTTTCCGATGCGCGGATTTTCCGCTCTGCGTGCTTTCAGAATCGTTTTTCAGAAGCTATCGATGCCCGCCACGGAGGTTTGGCAGAGTGGTCGATTGCGGCGGTCTTGAAAACCGTTGGGCGTGAGAGCGTCCCCAGGGTTCGAATCCCTGAGCCTCCGCCACCATTATCATTACGAACCAGTCTAGTCCGCCCATAGGGGGAGAATTTCCCCAGTTTTCAAAGGGGTTTGCCGGGCGGGTGCGAACCGGAGATACGCGGGCCGCAGCTATTTCCGTCTCTAATGGCCTTTGGTCTCTGGTCGGGCGAACCGTGCAGATTTCGGTTCTGTTGAAAATTTCCTCGCTTTTCCAATGGTGTGACTGGCAGCCCCGCCAAAACCGTGCGCCCTGTTTCCATCGCTAGCGAGTTAAGCAGAGACCGAACATGCAGGAGGCGTAGACGTTGACCCGCGTCGCCTTGGTGTTTGGCGCTTGCGCGATCTCATCTGGGTTGCGATCGGCGCCAACGATCCGGTCGCCGCGGTGGACGACGCCGTGAAGATGGATGAGTGCGGTCGACCGACCTGGCACCGCTGAAGTTCGGCAACGACACGACCTCTAACCGACCGACGTGCTCTCCGTCTCAGCGCTCGCCACCACCGGCACAGCGGGGACAGTCCCGCTGGTCGGCGCCGACACCGGTGACTTCGTCTGTCGAGGATGCAGGCCGGGACCGCCTTCAGGGGCGGCGCTGGAAGAGGATGACCACCAGAGCCAAAAGCGACGACCCCAGCATCAGCAGCAGGGAGACCGCGTTCAGGAGCGGGGTCGAGCCTTCCTTCAGACGGTCGAACATGGCGATGGTCAGCGGCGCGTCGGAGCCCACCAGCATCAGCGTGGTGTTGAAGTTCTCGAAGCTCATCAGGAAGGCGACGACAACCGCGCCGATCATCGCGGGCGCGAGGAAGGGCAGCGTGATTGTGCGCACCGCCGTCAGCCGGTCGGCACCGAGGTTCAAGGCGGCCTCTTCCAGAGTGCGGTCGAACTTCTGCAGGCGGGCCGAGATCACCAGCGTCGCGATGGTGGTGATGAAGCTGAACTGACCGAGGATCACCAGCAGGAGCCCGGGTCGCAGCGCCTGGATGTCGATCTGCGCGAGGTCCCAGATCCCGTTCCCCAGAGTGGACGAGAACACCAGGATCGAGATGCCCAGCACGATGCCGGGGATCACCAGCGGCAGCAGCATCAGCACGTAGAGCAGCCCCTTGCCGCGGAAGGTGTAGCGGTTGAAGAGGAAGGCGTTCGTGGTGCCGACGCAGACCGACAGCACCGCCACGCAGAGGGCGACGAAGGCCGAGGTGCCGACCGCGCGCAGGATGCCGCGTTCGTGGAAGACGCCGATCTGCGGGCGCTCGTCTCCGAAGAACCAGTTCCATGTGAACCCTTCCCACGGCAGGGAGGGGAACTGGCTGTCGTTGAAGGCGAAGACCGCCACCACCGTCAGCGGCAGGGCGAGGTAGACGAAGAACAGCGCCACGTAGCTGCCGTAGAGAACGCGGAAGGCGCGGGAAGATGGAATGGTCGGGATCATCCCATCGTCTCCTTCAGCGTGCGGCCCGTCAGGCGCAGCATCCCCCAGACGATCACCGAGCTGAGCACCAGCAGCATGAAGCCGAAGGCGGCGCCCAGTTCCCAGTTCGAGCGAACGATGAACTGGTTGTATATCATCTCGGTGAACCACAGGCTGTCCTTGCCGCCCAGCATGGTGGGCGTCAGGTAGTTGCCGAGCGAGAGCATGAAGACCACGATGCAGCCCGAGACGATGCCGGGCATGGCGTGGGGTATGATGATCTCGCGCAGCACCGACAGGCCGCTGCCGCCAAGGTCGTAGCCCGCCTCGATCACGCTGTCGTCGAGGCTTTCCAGCGTCGTGACCAGCGGCACCACCATGAAGAGCATCGAGGTATAAACCAGCCCGACCATCATGGTCGCGTCGGTATAGAGCAGCTCGACCGGCTGATCGGCGAGTCCGGTCCATTGCAGCAGGTTCGACACGAGGCCGGTTTCGCGCAGCAGGATCATCCAGCCGAAGGTGCGCACCAGTTCCGAGACGTAGAACGGGATGAGGCAGAGCATGAACAGCACCTGCTGCAACCGCCCCTTGGCCATCTTTGCGATGTAGTAGGAGACCGGGAAGGCGATGACGAGCGTGATGGCCGTCGCCAGCACCGACATGACCGCGGTGCGCCAGAATGTGCGCAGGTACAGCGGTTCGGTCAGGGCCTTCTCGTACTGCGTGAGGCTGCGCTCGTAGACGCCGAAGCTGATGCGTTCCCTGAGCGAGATCAGCAGCATGTCGATGTGCGGAATGATGATCAGCAGCCCGAGCCACAGCACCAGCGGCGTGAGCAGCAGGAAAAAGGTGATGCGGGACTGGTTGCGCATCAGCCGGCTCCGAAGCAGATGGCCTGACCCGCGCCCCAGCCGATGTGCACGGTATCGCCCCGTTTCAGGGCCGCGAACTCGCCGGACTGGGGCAGGGTGACCTCAAGCGTTTCGCCCGCGTCGTCCTCGACCAGCACGCGGGAGGCAGCGCCGTTGAACAGGATGCTGGTGACGGTGCCTTTGAGCCGGTTGTCGAAGCTCGACAATGCCTCGGCGCTGCCGGCAAGGCGGATCGATTCCGGACGCACGAAGATCTCGGCCATGGCGCCTTGGGAGAGGGCCGCGCCGGTGGCCCGCATGGCGAGGCCGCTCTCGGTCCGCAACTGGATGGTGTCGCCCTCTGTCCTCTCGATGCGGCCCTTCCAGCGGTTCGACTCGCCGATGAACCCGGCGACGAAGGGCGTGCCGGGGCGGTAGTAGAGGTCCTGCCCGGTGCCCACCTGCTCGAACCGGCCGGCGTTCATCACGGCGATCTGGTCGGACATGACCAGCGCCTCGGACTGGTCGTGGGTGATGTAGACGAAGGTGGTGTCGAACGCCGCCTGCAGCGCCTTCAGCTCGACCTTCATGTGTTCGCGCAGCTTGAGGTCGAGCGCCCCCAACGGCTCGTCCAGCAGCAGCACGTCGGGTTCCAGCACCATGCAGCGGGCGATGGCCACGCGCTGCTTCTGCCCGCCCGACAGCTCGTCGACCTTGCGCCCACCGATGCCCGGCAGGCCGATGCGGTCAAGTGCCTCGTCGACCTTCTTCGCGATCTCGGGTTTGGCCATGCCGCGGCGGCGCAGCCCGTAGCCGATGTTCTCGGCAATCGTCATCATGGGAAACAGCGCGAGGTGCTGGAACACCATGTTCACCGGCCGCTTGTTCGGCGGGGTATCCAGCACCGAGCCGCCCTTGATCCGGATGTCCCCCGAGGTCGGGTCGAGGAAGCCCGCGATCATCCGCATGATCGTGGTCTTGCCGCAGCCCGACGGCCCGAGGATCGAAAAGAAACTGCCCGGCGGCACCGAGAAGGAGACGTTGTCGACAGCCGTGGTTTCGTCGAACCGCTTGACGAGGTCGACGCATTCCAGATCAGGGGTCATGAGAATTCCGCGCAGAAGGGGCGGCCCCCGCGAGGGGAGCCGCCCGGATTGTCAGTTGGCCGCCTGTACGCGGTCCAGCACTTCGCCTTCGATGGCTTCCAGACCGGCGGGGACCGGCGGATACCACTTGATGTTGTCCACGGCCTCCGGCGGGAAGCTGGCCTGGTACTTGGCCTTCAGGCTTTCCTCGGCGTATTCGTCGGCGCCTGCGGAGGCGGTGAAGTTGCCTGCCGCTTCCGTGATCTTGGCCGCGATTTCCGGCTGCATCACGAAGTTGATCCACTCGTAGGCCACGTCATCGGCCTGACCCTTGGCGGGCAGCACGAAGGTGTCGATCCAGCCGAGCGCACCGGACGCGGGCGCGACGAAAGTGATGTCGGCGTTGTCCTCGTTCAGCTTCCAGCCGCCGGTGTCCCAGGCCATGGATGCGGTGACTTCGCCCGACCGGACGAGGTTCATCAGCTCGTCGCCGCCGCCCCAGTAGGTTTTGACGTTGGCCTTGCACTCGGTCAGCTTGGCCTCGACCTTTTCCATGATCTCGCGGTACTTCGCCTCGTCGCCGTAGGCGGCGAACGGGTCTTCGCCCATGGCGAAGGCAAAGCCGATCAGGGTGGGGCGCTTCAGGCGGTAGGACACCTTGCCTGCCACAGCCGGATCGCAGAGGTCGGTGTAATCCTTGACCACGTCACCTGCCTCGGCGGTGTTCAGCACGAGGCCGGATGTGCCCCAGACGTGCGGCACGCCGTAGACGTCGCCGTTCACGGTGGTGTTCTCCATCGTCGCCTTCAGCATCGACGGGATGAACAGGTCCTGGTTCAGCTTGGAGACGTCCATCGGCTTGTAGATGCCGAACTCCATCTGCGGGCCCATCACGCGGTCCTGGCTGGGTTGCGCGAGGTCGAAGCCGCCGCCGCCGGTGGCGCGCAGCTTGGCGATCATTTCCTCGTTGTTGGACTTGGTGACTTCGACGGTGTGGCCGGTCTGTTCCTCGAACATCGCCACCACGTCGTCGGGGGCGTAGCCGCCCCATGTCAGCAGGCGCAGCGTGTCGGCCTGCGCAACGGACGCGAGACCCGCCAGCACGGTCGTGGCCAGCATGAGTGTTCTGGTCATGGAATATCCTCTCTGTCGTGTTTTGTTATTCCGGTCAGAATGCGCGCGCCGGACCAAATGGTCAAATTTTAGTTCGACGCGAAACGCTTCATTGTCGTTCCGAAATGCGAAACTGCGGTGACAGCTTGTGGACGACCCGGGAGCACAGCGCCGTTTCGCCTGCGAAACACGCATATTTCGAGGAAGACCCAAATTGAAAGGACGGTTTCGGGGCGCGGCGGGCGAGTCCTCCGGGCTGGGGTGGAGGCAATTTACGGCCCTATGTTTGGACGGCGCTCTGAGCGGGGAAGGGCCATGCCTGTCCGGTTTCCCGGTCCACCGGTCGGCGTCTCACGAAACAGTCTGAGCAACGCGCGCGCATTAACCACGTATGCACATCTTAAGGTTGACGGGGCAAAGGCATTTGCCTCGCAAGACAGTGGTTTGACAGTTATCGTAAACCTTGAATCGATGCGCTTGTTCCAAGGGAGTGTTACTGTTGGTCGATCCCAGGCAAACGATCTCGCAAATCAGTCTGGCGCATGCGGTGTTCGGCTTCGTTGCCGTCACCTGCGTCATTCTCTCCGGCTTCATCTGGCTGCTGATATCGAGCCGGTCGGAGCAGTTGACGACCGCCGCGCTCGACAACGCGGTGCGCCTGCGGACCGAGTCGGCGGCCGAAAACCTCGCCCGCACGCTGCACTCCGACTGGCACGACCTGCAGCAGCTGGCGAGCTTGATCGGCACCCACTCCGACAACGAGATCACCGCGCTCATGGCCGGACTTCAGGGCGACGGTTCGCGGATTTCCTGGTTGGGGCTGGCCGATACGGCGGGCAACGTGCGCTATGCCTCCGGAAATATGCTCGTGGGGCAGGATGTGTCGTCCCGCCCTTGGTTCCGCGGCGGGCTGCGCGGCGGCTTTGCCGGGGACGTGCATGAGGCTGTCCTGCTTGCGTCCCTGCTGCCCGAAACGGCGGAGGGCGAGGTGCCGCGATTCATCGACCTCGCCCTTCCGGTCCGTGACGAGGCGGGCGAGGTGACGGGGGTCCTGGGCATGCACATCGACGCCGCGTGGCTGAAACGCCAGTTGTCGGAAACCGCCGAGACGCTGAACATCGACCTGTTCCTTGTGGCGGCGGACGGCAGCGTGTCGCTTTGGACGACGGAGGCCGACCCCGGAAGTTCCGGGCTGGCGATCATGCGGGCGGCACAGGCGGGGGTCGCCGCCTCCGACCGGGAAACGTGGCCGGACGGGAAGGACTACTTCTCCATCCTCGTGCCCAGCGTCACGTACGACGATCTGCCGAACTTCGGCTGGCGCGTGGTCGGGCGGCTGGAGGCGGCCTCCTTCGCGCCTGCCATGCAGGACGCCCTCGGGACGATTGGCGCGGTCGTACTGTCGGCCATCTCGCTGCTGGCGGGGCTGACGGCCATCTTCGTGTACCTGTTCGTCCGGCCGATCGAGGCGCTGGCCCAGACGGCGACGCGGATCGCCAATGGCGACGAGGAGTTCCCGCCCGAACGCGGCAACACCCGCGAGATCGCCCAGTTGTCCGCAGCGGTGGCCCGGATCCAGGAGCAGAGGGATTACCGGCCTAGCGCGGCGGACGTGAGTTGAACGAGAACCGCCGCCCGAGGTCCTCGAGCAGCGCGGCGGTGCGCACGCCCCCCACGCCGGGGGCGGCCCCTTCGGCGTAGAAGCGCAGGATCAACGCCTCGCGCTGTTCATCGGATGGGCGAAGCAGGAGCCGGGCGCCATCAACAGTACTCGCGATGACCTGAGCCGGCACGTGGCCCACGTCCTTGATGTCGATCCAGCCCGAGGTGCCCTGCGGGTAGACCCGCCCGCGGATTCGCACTGTGTCGGCGGTCAGCGACACGAGCCAGACCTTGCGGCTGACGCCATCCGTCTCGAACGCGGCCCTCTCGGGCGAGTCGGTGACATGGCGTTCGCGGCGGGGCAGCTCGATGCAGGCGACAACCGCGACCGACAGGACCAGCAGGTTGTAGAGCGTCCAGAACAGGATGACCCACTTGCCGTCACCCGCCTCGTTGAAGGCGAAGCTGTCCCAGATCATGCCCAGCGACAGTCCGATCACCGTGAGCACCAGCATGATTGCAAAGGGGGCCATCAGCCGCCACTGGACCACGATGCGGGACCGGTCCCCGCCCTTGGCGGTCACGGTGAACGGGTGGCCCTTGGGCTTGATCAAGCCGACGATGGCCGCGCGGCTGATCGGGATGGCGCCGATCAACTGGCTGACATCGTTGAGGATCGGCACCACCATGCCGCGGCTCAGGGTGTTCAGGACCGTGAGAATCCAAAGGTAGTAGCAACCGAAATAGGTCACGACGTCCGGCAGGCTCGCGTCCACGACGGTGATGTTGAAGAACCAGTAGAGCAGCGGGTAGACGATGGCCGCCAGCCGGAACAGGAAGGTCGTGAACCAGTAGAATACCGAGTCCGCGACGCTCCAGCGGTCGCGCAGGCGCAGGTTGTTGCGGGCAAGGGGGCCGAGGCGCGAGCGGGCGATCTGCATCAGGCCAAGGCACCAGCGTGCCCGCTGGGTGACGTATTCCTTCAGGCCCTCGGGGGCGAGACCCTCGGTCAGCGCCTCGTCGAGGTAGACCGTGCTCCAGCCCGCGTCCTGCAGGGCCAGCGTCAGCATGAAGTCCTCGGTGATGCTGTCGGTGGGAAATCCGCCGATGGACTGGACAGCGTCCCAGCGGGCGACGGAGGAGGTGCCGCAGCAGAAGGCGATGCCCCAGCCGTCCCGTGCGGGCTGCATGTGGTCGAAGAAGAAGCGCTGTTCGTCGGGGTATGACCGGCTGACGCCCAGATTGTGCTGGATCGGGTCGGCGTTAAAGAAGTGCTGCGGCGTCTGGACCAGTCCGACCTTCGGATCGTGGAACAGCGCGAGGCAGCGGGACAGGAACCCCCGGTGCGGCACGAAATCCGCGTCGAGCACGGCCACGAAATCCGGCGTCTCGGCGTCCTGTGCCAAGACCGCCAGCGCGTGGTTGATGTTGCCTGCCTTCGACCCCTTGTTGTCGTGGCGCCGGATGTAGCGCACGCCTTGCCGGCGGCAGAAATCCTGCAGCCAGTCGCGCCGCCCGTCATCGAGGACCAGCACCTGCTTGTTGGTGTGGCGCAATGATTTCGCACCGACGATGGTGCGTTCCAGCACCTCCAGATCCTCGTTGTAGGTGGCGATGAGGATGGCGACCCGCGGCGGGGTGTCTCCCCACCAGCCTTCGAACTTGTCCGCCTCGGCGCCGCGCAGGCGCAGGCGCGACATGATGACGAAGGCGCTGAGGCTGCCTATCAGGGCGGCCATTTCGATCGCGTAAAGCGACCAGCTTGCCACCATGTCGAAGGTCCAGCCAGCCGGGGCCAGTGTCTCTGTCGTGCGCCACCACGCGTAACGGAAGGCCAGAAGGAAGGCCACGAAGAACAGCAAAGCGCGGTGGAGCGTTTTGGTCCGGTCGACGACGAAGGGCAGGAGAAGCCCGATGCCCGCAACCAGCGACACGTCGATCAGGCTGGCCGAGAACTCTCCGAGATACGGGAAGCCGGTCATGCCTCTCATCAGAAGCCGCGCAGCCAGTCGAACGGGCGTTCGTCAAAGAAGGCCCGCCCGGTCCGGCCGATCAGGCAGCCCTCGTTCCCGGCATCGCGCAGCGCCGGAACGGTCAGCGCGACATCGTAACGCTCGAGGTGCTGCTGGCTGGGGGCGACGGCGAGGTGTTCGTAGACCGTCGCGGCCCCGCTGCCCGCAAGGCGGGAGATGGTCGCGTCGAGAACCTCGCTCGACCCGTTCAGGCGGACCCGGGCTTCCTGCCCGATTTCCAGCCGGTTGTAGACGTTTTCGCTGACCGGCACGGTGACCATGACCGACGCACAGTCGACCAGCGTCATGACCGGATCGCCGCGCTGCACGGTGACACCGTCCGACTGGAGCACCGTCCATAGCAGTCCGCGCACTGGCGACTCGATCTGGCCGCCGCGCAGGGTGTTGACGCGGACCTCCTCGCGTTCGATGCGGGCGTCGACCGCCTCTGCCCGCTGGCGTGTCTCAGTGAGGCTGGCCTGCAGCCCGGCGATCTCACCCTCGAGCACGACGGCATATTGTTCGGAGTTGGGCGCGTCGTTGTAGCCGTCGCCAAGGAAGACGCCGGCTTCGGCCGCGGCGAGGGCGATCTCCAGCACCTCGACCCGTTCGCGGGCATGATCCAGAGCCAGTTCAAAGAGCACGGGTTCCGCAGGCAGGCGGTCCTGACCCGGGTCGACGGCGTCGACCACGCGCTGTTCCCCGGCATCGACGGCACCGCGCTCTTCCAGAAGGGCCAGGCGCGCACGGGCATGCGACAACCGCGTGCGTACCTCCTCCAGCCGGCGCGCGTGGAAGGTTTCGCCGCGTGTCTTCAGGCCTTCCAGAATGGCGCCGGACTCCGCCAGATCCGCCTCGATCCGGCCCGCCTCTGCGTCGAGGAAGGCGCGCTCCATGCGCAGGTCGTTCAGGCGAATGACATCGACGAGGGCGTCGTCGACACTGGCAATACCTTCGCCGATCTCGACGTGCGAACCGAGCAGCCGGTTCGGCATTTCGATGCGTCCGGCTGTGTCTGCGCGCAGGGTGACGACCCGTGCGTTCACCACCGCGTCACCGCTGGCACCGGCCATCTGTTCTCCGACGATGATCCAGAGAGCCGCGAGGACGACGAGGATGCCTAAGATCAGTCGGGTGAAACGCATGGAGTTGGTGTCCCTCGGTTTGGTGCCGGCAGACTCCGAAGTTCGCAACCTAAGAGTTCTTCAGCAAGAATCATTTTCACGTTCAGCGAGAAATGAAAAAAGGTGAAGCGTTGCCGGATAATATGGTTGTGAATTGATCGACTGAGGCGTGACGACCACATCCTCGCAGCGTGTCAGAGACAGGATCGACCGATAGCCGGGCAGGTCACTGCGGTCGACCGGCTCGCCTTGGGCATCGCGCCTGACGGCTACGCCGGAGGGATCGTCGGGAAGGGAGAGCGCCTCGGCCCCGCGTGTCACCGCTGGATGATCGCGACGCCCCGACCAGACGAGGTACAGCGGCACGCGCAGCGCGTCGTACCCGGCACGCAGGTCGTGGTCGGCGGGCGGCGCGAAGCCGTCCTGGGTCACGTCGATCCAGTCCGGCACGAACCCGGCGGCGGCGAGTTCGCGCAGAACGGTTTCGCCATGGTCGGCGGCGCGCAGGAGGTCGGTCTGCCCTGTCGCCTCGCCCAGTTCCCTCAGGGCGCGGCTCATGATGTAGGACGGGTTGAACGGCACGCGGTCGGGCGCCCGCCGCGTTTCGGCTCCGGGCAGCAGCAGCAGCTCCCCCGGTGCGCGGGGATCGGGCGCAAGGCACAGCGACGCGATGTCGGCGGCGATGCGGTCGGGCAGGGCGACCGGCCAGCCGGAATCGCGCGCGGCGCGCAACAATGCCCAGGCCCGGAAGAGGTCGCCGTCCGTCGCGGTGTGCCAGTCGGTGACGGCGGCGCCGGGCTCCCAGCGCCAGGCCATCAAGGCCTCGTCACGGACCAGCAGGTTGTCCTTCGTCCATGCCTCGATCGCTTCGAAGGCGGCCCGATCGCCGAATGCCTGCGCCAGCAGAAGCCCGTATCCCTGTCCCTCCGAATGGCTGATGCCACCGCCGATGTCGTCTGTGACACGACCGTCTGCGCCAAGGAAACGGGATTTCCAGGCGACCCAGGCGTCTGACGGGGCGGCGCTGGCACTGGACGACAGGCCAATCAACGGAAAGGCCATGCAACTGCCGATAGCCTGTCTTCGGGTGATGCGCTTTGCCTGCACAGTGTTCGCGTCCTTCCGGAAACGCTGTTGGTCATGACCTGCTCCGCGAACCATTTGTGCCGAACTCCGGCGCGGGAACAAGGTGCCAGACCCTTTTGTGACCGGGCGGCGCTGGCAACAATTCGTAAGGCGGGAGGGAACCCTGTCACCTGCCCACGATCGGATACGCGGTCTGCCGGCCACGACGAAGGCCATGCAAACCCCCGGCATATTGCTATGTGCCAGGCAACGCCGCATGGTCCCGGGGATGCAAGTGACGACCTGGCGAGTACGATGAAAGACGACAATACCACGCCGCCCGATATCAGCAGCAAGCTGTTGCAGTTCCTCGATGCCGCCTACGAAGCGCCCTTCGATCCCGGCAACTTCGACGAGGTGATCGACAGCGCGGCGGCTTACCTCTTTGCCTCCGCCTCCGATCCGGCGCCTGCCCGTCATGTCCGGCAGGGCCTGCACGATCCGCTCATCGAATCGCATTCGGATCGTTTGCAGAAGATGCTTGAGGCGCAGGAAGCCGAAGCCCGCACTCGTCCCGCGGCGCTGGTGAAGGAGCGGCTGGCGGCGCTGGTCATCGACCATAAAGGCACCTGTATCGGCAATTCCAACGCGGCTTCGCTGTTCGGCCTGACGTTCCCCTGTGCACTGGACGACCTGCGCCTTGCCGGCGAGACGGCGGCCTATCTGCGCCGCGTGCTGGCCGACACCCGACGCAACCTGCCGATGGAGACCGATGCCGCCGTGCTCGAGATGCAGGACGGCGAGCGGGTCGTCGCGCGTATCACCCAACACCAGCACGTGGACCCCGACAGCGGTGAAACCTCCAGCGGGCTGGCGGTGACCATTGCGCGTGTGGCGTGGGACGAGGACAGCCTGCCGCTGATCCAGGGGGCCTTCGGCCTATCGGTGTCGGAATCCGAGGTCATGCTGGAAATCCTGCGTGGCCGCAGCCACGCGGAAATCGCCGAGCTGCGCGACCGGAGCGTGGAGACCATACGCAGCCAGGCGAAGGCGATCCTGGGCAAGACCGGTTTTGCCCGGATGCCGCAGCTGATCGCGATCCTGAACCAGATGGCGCTATTTTCCGAACCCGGCATCGTGCCGGAGGCGGCCCCCCTTGTCCCTGCCATGCCCGATGCCCTGCGGCTGGACGTGGGCGAGGGGCGTCGCCTGGCCTATCGACAGTTCGGCCGTGCCGGCGGTCTGCCCGTGCTCTTCGTGCATGGTTATATCACCGGGCCCTATTTCAACGCGCCGCTGATCGAAGGTTTCACGTCCATGGGGCTGGAGGTGCTGGCGCCGTCGCGACCCGGGTTCGGGCAGTCCTCGGTCCCGCGCGACTGGAGCGCCTATGACGACGTGGTCGTGTCCGACGCGCTGGCGCTGGTCGAGGCGCGCTGTGGCGCACCGATGCTGATCGTTGCGCACCAGGGCGGCGTCAGCCACGCCTGCCGCATTGCCCGTGCGCTGGGGCCGCGCTGTCGCGGGATGCTGATGGTGAGCGCCGGTATCCCCATCGACGACGCCCGGCACGTCCGGCACATGAACCTGCAGACGCGGGTGGCGGCCATCGCGGCGCGCTACACCCCTTCGATGTTCGCGATGCTGCTGCGCATCGGCATCGCGCAGTTCAACCGGATCGGGCACGTCGCCTATCTGAACAAGTTTTTCCACGGTTCCGACGCGGATATCGAGGCGCTGAAGCGGCCGGAGATCCTCGACCTCTACCGCCGGAGCGTGCACCACATGATCACTCAGGGCACGCGCCACATGGTGACGGACGGGCGCGCCGCGATGGCGGACTGGGGCGGCGATTACGAGGCGCTCCAGGTGCCGATCCGCTGGCTGCACGGCAGCGCCGATCCGGTGATGGGCGTGGGCTTCGTCCAGGAGTGGGCAGAGGCCCATGGCCACGGGCCTGTCGATGTCGTCGAGGGGGGCGCCAGCAGCATGTTGTGGGTGAACGCGGACCGTGTCCTTCAGGCCCTGGCGCAGCTGATCGAAGCTACGGAAAAAGATGGATAAAGGCGGCTCTTCACCCTTGAGGGTGATGCGCGCCCGGCCTGAAATGGTTAACCGTCCGGCCACGGCAGGATCGAGCAGTCCTTCCCCCTGATCTTGCAGGCTGCGCCGCTGAGGAAGCAGGCCTGTTCGTCGTTGCCGCGTAGTTGTTTGCAGACGGATTTACCATGCCCATAGTGCAGGACACGACCTCCTCCGGCGATACGCAGGGGCTTCACAACGTCACCGGATCACCGCGTCCGGGAGATACCCGCGTGTTCGACCTCGGCGACGGTCGGGTCCTGAGGATCTGGTGCCGCCGGCCCCGATCGACCCGTTCTGCACGACGGCACCCGGCTCCGACGGGAAGCTGCAGAAGGTCTTTGCCGCGACGCCGCGCGCGGGCGGCGAGATCGTGCTGCGACAACGCGTTCGGGGCCTACGTGCGCCGGCCCGGCGGCAGCATTGCGGATGTCGGGGCAAGCGCAACGCTGATGATCATCTTGGATGACGGCATGCTGGAGGTCGTCTTTGTCCAAGACGAGGCTTCGGCGGCGGCAGCCTGCGCGTCGGGAGCGAGGACATGGTCTTTACCGTCGCGTGGACTGACGACGGGATATGATATCTGCGCGCGCCGCAAAGGGGCTTTGTCCCGAGGTGCGGGTGGCTGTGGTTTGCCAGTGCGTACCGGTTCTTGTTGAACGGTATTGAGTTGCTTCGGCGTGGCACGTCTTTTGAAGCCCGGATTAAGCGGTTTCATCGGTGCCGTGTACGCGTTCGCGGGACCAGTTTTCCGAATTTTGCGGATTGCTGGTCTGGCTGCCGGGTTGTGAGTGCCCGCGCAGTCCGTCAAATCGCCGAAGAGGGCGGCGGGGGGCCTTGCCCCGCCGCCCAAATTTCCGCCATGCGTGCTGGCTGACAGTCCTTGGTATCAGCGCACGGCATCCGTCAGTTGGAAGGTCGTCATGTGCGGTCAGGCGGGTGCCACCGAGCGGATGCCTCGCCCCCTGAGAGATATTGCAGACGGCATCCCCATACCCGAGCCAATGGCCGGTTGAAGCGAGGGCCCGAAATGTCCCGCCGTGCTCACCCCGACTCGCGATGGCCGATGCGCACGTCGTTGCGGTGGGCCGAGGTGTCGAGCCGACGGGAGGCGCGGGTGCCGGGCACGTACATCTCCACCATCCGGAAATAGGCGCGCAGTTCCTCCTTCACGATGCCGAGCGTCTTGCGGGCCTCGCGCACCGTCATCGACTGCCACGGCTCCTGCTCGAAGGGGATCAGGTGCAGGTTGCGGCCCGGCAGGTTGTCGATGGAGAAACCGACACCCAGCCGGAAGGAAGCGATATGCGCCTCCTCGAACCGCCAGTGTTTCGGGTACTCCGTCGTCGACACGCGGATAAACGTGTCGATAGCCGCGTCGGTGATGTCCGACGCGGCGCCCATCGTGGCACCGATGATAAATGCCTCGTCCTGCACATGCAGCCCACGTCCCAGCAGGACATGGATGCAGTCGTGGCGTGGCAGGGAGATGGCGCCGGGCAGGGCCTCCGGGCTTTCCGGGTTCTCGTACCGGCGGATGATCTCCGGCACGTCCGTGGGCTCGGCCGCGGGCAGGGTGGCGAGCACCCCGGCGATGGTCATCTCATCCGTGTCGAGTCCGGGGTTCCATTCGTCCCAGTTCAGGTCGATGCGGCGGCCCATAGGTCAGCCCTCCCCGTCCGTGAACTCGGTGATGGCGGCGAAGTTGTCGTTCTCGGCCACCGCCGCCTGCAGCGCCCCTTCCAGTGCGGCCACGTTGGCGACATCGACGAAGCTGCCGAGGTCCGCGCGCCGCAGGACGTGGTTGCCGCGAATGCCGATGCCGATGGTCGTCAGCTGGATGGGGGTCCGGGCGGCAAGATCCTCGATGGCCTTTTGCAGCGCCTCGCCATCGTCGGCGGCGCCGTCGGTGGTCACGATCATGCGGAATGTGCCGAAGCCCCGGACCGTGCTGGCTTCGGCCTCCAGCAATGCCTGCGTGTCGAGGATCGCGCGTGTCAACGGCGTGGAGCCGGAGTCGCGGATCGGGGCAAGGGCGGCGGGAAGGGTCCGGCGCGCGTCTCCAACGAAGGTGAACGGCAGCACGACACCGGCATTGAGCGCCACGACCGCAACCCGGTCGGTGTCCTGCATGGCCTTCAGCGCGTCGATCACAGCCTGCTTCGCGGCGTCCATGTCCGCTTCCATGGAGCCGCTGTCATCCAGAACGATGGCGGTGATCCGGCGGTTGGGGTCCGGGAGGGCGTCGACCAACTCTGCCTCCTGCGACGGCCAGGCGGCGATGGCCGTCCAGTCGGGCGGCACGGGATCATAGGTGATGGAGGCCCAGTCGAACCCCGGTTGGCTGCGAAAGATCACGACCGCCGCAATGGCGACGATGGCGACCGGAACGGCGATCTTGGCGATTTTCATGTCGTCTCTCCCTCATTGCAGCGGTGAAAAGGTGGTGGCTTCGGCCTGCACGGTCAGCACGCGGAACACGACGCGCATGTTTTCGCGCCATTCGGCCTCGGTCTTCGGCGGGTTGTGGCGGGGGCTGGCGATGCCGACTCCGTCCACGGTGAACTGGTCGCGGTTCATCTTCACCCCGAGGTCAGAGGCGTATTCGGTCAGCGCATCCACCACCGCAATCGCCCGGTCGAGCGAGAGGTTCTGGGTGGAGGTGCGGATCGCGCGCAGCTCGGCGTTGTCAGCGCCGTCCTGTTCTCGCCGCAAAAAGTGCAGCGGGTCGGAGTGCCCCTCGACCGTGATGATCGCGCCGGAGTAGGTGGAGGCGAGGCGCAGGATCTCCTCGAAGTCGGAGGCGTAAAGTTCGATCGGGAAGGTCGTGCTGTCGGGTTCGAAGAAGACCTCGAAGTCGATCTTCGTATTGGCGTCGAGCTGCCCGGTGCGGCGCAGCTTCTGCACAGCCGCGGCGGCCGCCTCGGGGTTGAAGGCGGCCACTTGCCGTTCGTCGAGGTTCGTCAGCCCGTCGGTCAGGGCGGCATAGTCCCATTCGGCGGTGGCGAGGTTGGCGGGCGCGTCCAGCCTGTCGGCGCCGCGCAGAGCGACATTGACCTCGCCCAGAAGGATCTCGAAGCGGCGCGCCTCGTTGGGATCGCCGAAGTGCTTGGCGTTGCCGGCCCAGCCGTCGGTGATCGCGTCCTGCCAGAGGAAGACGCCTTCCTCGCGCGGCAGACCACCGAGGAATTCACGGGCCATGAGGTCGGCCATCTCCGCCTGCTGCGGGCTGCCGTCCTGCGCCATGAAGGCGCGCATCTCTTCCTCGGCGCGGAAGAAGATGTTGACCATGCGGGCGATGTCGTCGCGATGGGCGTCGAAGTAGTCGGCGCGCACGGCGATGTAGTCCCCGATGACCGAAGCGGCCTCTTGCGTCGAGATCAGGATCGTCGCGCCCTTGACGGAGCCTTCGGCGCCGGTGCCGACAGTGCCGCCGGACGTCAGGAAGCGCGCATCGGGCAGGATCACGGCGGCGGCATCGGCGCGTCCGTCGGCCATGGCTGCGGCGGGCGTGTCGCCGTCGCCGGTCAGGTCGGCGACCCAGACGATCTCCACGTCCTCGAAGGACAGCCCGCCGTCTGCGAGGATGCGCCCGACGAAATCGACATGCGGCCCGTTGGCCTGGATGGCGATGCGCTTGCCCTTGAGGTCGGGGATGCGCGCGATGCCCTCACCGGCCACGATGCCGTCCCCGGCCGAGAAGGAGTGCTTGAAAAAGACGATCTGCTCGGTCCGGGCGTCGAACTCCGTCACGGGGGTGGCAGAGGCCAGCATCCCGAGTGTGCCGCGCAGGTACGGTGTTTCGCAGGCGAGGTAGGCCTTGAGCTGCGCCTCAAAGCTGTCCTCGACGGTCAGCGACAGCGGCAGGCCCGCGTCGCTCAGCATGCCGCCGTCGTTTTCAAGCGATGCGCCGTTGGCATAGGCGACCACGCCATCGGCACCCCAGGCGATCAGCGGCATCTCCTCGATCCACCCCGAGGGGCAGTCGCGGACGCCATCGGTGACCGTTTCGGCCAGCCGGTCCCCGGGGGCGGCAAGCGCGGCCTGCCCGCAGAGGAGGAGGGCGGTCAGGAAGGCAGAGGGAAATGTGTTCATGAAAGAAAACCTCCGGTTCAATGGGGTGTGGGAGCCTTGTCCGCGGGCATCATGTGGCGCGCCGGGGTCAGCAGGCGCTCGGCCACATCCGACGCGACCTCGACGTTTTCGAGAAGGCCGCGGGCGGCGAGAAGGTCGGTCTGGTCAAAGGCGGCGTTCATCGCGGCGACGGCGGCACGCAGCTTCTCTCGCGACAGATCTTCGGTCGAGGTGTGCTTGCGGCGGCGCAGCGCGGCGTGGGCGGCGGCGGCTTCCTCGATCAGTTCGGAGCGCAGGAGCACCGCGGAGAGGTCGCGCTGGCGGTCGGGGTTGTAGAAGATCTCGCGCGCAGCGGCGTCGAGCCGGTCGGCCAGCCGGTCGACCTCACCGGCGATGTCCTCGCGCATGACGGCGGCAGAGGCGCGCATGTTGGCGGCCCGCTGGTGGGCCTTGGTGATCATATCGAGAGCGCGCTCTGCGGCCATGTCGGACAGGCCGTGCCTCGCCCGGAAGGCCATGCGCAGGCGGTCGGCCTCGGACCACAGCCAGCTGGCGGGCATCCACGCCACGATGGCAAGCGTCGCAAGCGCGGCAAGGGCTGCGGCAGCGACGGCGGAGAAGCCGGGAAAGGGCAGGGGCATCCTGACGAACCACGCGAACCCCGCTGCCAGCACCGCGGCGAGGATGGCCGCAAGGCCCAGGGAGCGCCCCGGTGTCATCTGCGCACCTGCACGGTTACATCGACCCGTGCCATGCGCGACTGGTGCGCCCGGTCGCTTTCGCCGTCCTCCTGCGACAGGGGGGCGGACCCGCCGATCCCGGTCACCGTCAGCCGGTCGTCCGGCAGACCCATTGCCCGCGCCATCTGCGCGGCCACCTCTGCGCGCTTCACGCTCAGGTCGAGGTTGGCATCGGCGTCGCCCGACGTGCCAGTGTGGCCGACGATGACGACATGCATACGCTCGTCGGGCAGGGCAGAGGCCAGGACGCCGCGCAGCCGCTCTTCTTCCCCGTCAGCCAATGACGTGCCGCGTGAGAAGCGGAAGCTCTCGGTCTTCGCGATGGTGGTCTGCCCGATGATGCCGAGCGCGATGGCCCCTCCGGCGACCACTGCGGACAAGGCCGCGGCGACGAATGCGCGTCGCGGCAGGGCTGGGCCTGCCTCAACAGCTTTGCTGGTCATGTCGGGTCACCGCCCAAATGCGTAAAAGTAATTCTTTTCAGTCTGGCACATGTCCGGACCCAACGGAACCGGCGAAGGGGGCGGTGGGCATGGAAAGTCTTGAATACCTGACGGGGTCCGGTCGCCGGCACGTCCGCATAAGCGCGGCTGTGCCCATGTAATGTGCGGCGGTTCGGGATTGGACGCCCGAGTCGCCGCAGGGCTGAAAGCCTGCCAGATGGTAACTGCCCGGTGTTTGGGCAAATTGCCGCGTTGTTCGCCATATTATTGGGCGAATGGCGCGAACGCCTCCGCCGCGATGAGGGAGCAGTTGCGGCAGCACGAAACTGCACCGCTTGATGAAGGGGCAGGGCGTTTAGGGTTCCACCGCGACACGCGGGTTCGGTCCGAGAAATGCCACCCGGCGGGCAAACTCCCGCAGGGCACACGGCGGGCCAAAATCCCGGGAGACTTCACTGCGTCGGTTTCGTCCGCGCCTGATCTCTTTGTTCCGCCAGCGGGGTGAAACGCACGTTGAAAACGGCGGGACGCACAACGGGGAAGACTTATGACCAAAGCCATTCTGACCGCTGCCGCGCTCTCTGCTGCCTTGCTGTCGAGCACGGCCATGCCACTGGCGGCCGAGGAGAAGACGGAGTTCAAGCTCGCCTGGTCGATCTACGTCGGCTGGATGCCGTGGGGGTATCTGGAGACCTCCGGCATCATGGACAAGTGGGCCGAGAAGTATGGGATCGACGTAGAGATCGTGCAGATCAACGACTACGTCGAGTCGATCAACCAGTACACCGCGGGCCAGTTCGACGGGGTGTCCGCGACCAACATGGACACGCTGTCCATTCCGGCGGGCGGCGGTGTGGACACCACGGCCCTGATCGTGGGCGACTATTCCAACGGAAACGACGCGGTGATCCTGAAGGGGGAGGGCACGCTTGCCGATCTGAAGGGCAAGCCGGTGAACCTAGTCGAGCTGTCGGTGTCGCACTATCTGCTGGCGCGCGGACTGGACACCGTCGGGCTGTCGGAACGGGACCTCGACGGGGTCATCAACACCTCCGACGCGGACATGATCGCGGCCTATTCGACCTCGCACGTGGAGGTGGTGGTGACCTGGAACCCGCTGGTCTCCGAGATCCTCGCCACGGGCGACAAGGCGAATTCGGTCTTCGACAGCTCCATGATCCCGGGCGAGATCCTCGACCTCATGGTGGTCAACACCGAGACGCTGGCCGACAACCCGGCCTTCGGCAAGGCGGTCGCGGGCGCGTGGTACGAGCTTATGGGCCTGATGGCCGCAGGCGACGAAGAGGTACTGACCGCGCTTGCAGAGGCGTCGGGCACCGATCTCGAAGGTTACATGGCGCAGCTTGCCGCGACGGAGATGTTCTATGATCCGGCCGAAGCCGTGGCGCAGGCCTCGTCCCCTGAGCTGCCCGGCACGATGACCGCCGTGGCTGAATTCCTGTTCGACAAGGGCATCCTGGGCGAGGGCGCGCCATCGGCCGATTTCGTCGGTGTCGCTTATCCCGACGGTTCGGTGACCGGGGACGAGAACAACGTTAAGTTCCGATTCGACACGACCTACATGCAGATGGCCGCGGACGGCGAACTGTAAGGACATGGGCCCCGGACCCTGCGCCGGGGCCTGACCGCCATGAGGCTCATCAACCGCATCCCCTCCCGCCCGACGGCCTTTGCGCTCGGCGCGCTGCCGTTCGTGCTGGTCATCATCGCCTATGCCGTCGCATCGGACATCCGGCTGACGGCCAACCCGGCGGACAAGCTTCTGCCCGCGCCCTCGACCATCGGGGACACGGCGGTGCGGCTGTTCACCGAAGGGGACAGGCGGACCGGAGAGATCCTGTTGTGGAAGGACACCTGGGCGTCGCTGATCCGATTGCTGGGCGGTGTGGCCATCGCCGCGACCCTGTCGCTGGTGATCGGCATGGGGATCGGCCTCTTGCCCTACGTGCGGCGGACGTTCTCCGGCTTTGTCGCCGTGATCTCCATGGTGCCGCCGCTGGCGCTTCTGCCGATCCTGTTCATCGTCTTCGGACTTGGGGAGACCTCGAAGGTGGTGCTGATCGTCATCGGCATCACGCCCTTCATGACACGGGACCTGTCGCAGAGGGTGCTGGACATCCCGCACGAACAGATTGTGAAGGCGCAGACGCTGGGGGCATCGACCTTCGTGATCGCCATGCGCGTGGCCCTGCCGCAGGTGCTCCCAAGGCTCATCGCCAACGTGCGGCTTTCGCTGGGCTCTGCCTGGCTGTTCCTGATCGCGGCAGAGGCTGTGGCCTCCGACGTGGGGCTGGGCTACCGGATCTTCCTCGTTCGGCGCTACCTCGCCATGGACGTGATCCTGACCTACGTGGCGTGGATCACGCTGCTGGCCTTCCTGATCGACTGGGGATTGCGGACGCTTTCGCGCAAGGCCTTCCCGTGGCTGGAGGCAGGGCTGTGAGTTTCGTCGTCGCAAGGAACGTCTGGAAGCGATACGGCGACCGTCCGATCCTCGAACGGGTCAACGTGGAGGTCGAGAAGGGCGCATTCATCTCGATCATCGGGGCGTCGGGCTGCGGAAAGTCCACCTTCCTGCGGATGCTGCTGGCGGACGAACAACCCACCAAGGGCGAGATCAGCATCGAGGGCGGCGCGCCCGCTCAGGAACCCCGGCGCGAAAGAGGCGTGGTCTTCCAGCGCTATTCGGTCTTTCCCCACCTGACCGTGCGCGACAACGTGGTCGCCGCCGAAAGCTTCGGCACGCCGTTCGGGCGGTTCTTCGGCAAGCGGCTGAAGGAGGCGCGGGAAAGGGCGCAGCTCACGCTCGACCGGATCGGGCTGGGGCATGTGGCGCTCCATTATCCCGCGACGCTTTCGGGGGGCATGCAGCAGCGCCTGGCCATCGGACAGGCGCTGGTCGCCGAGCCGCGCATCCTTTTGCTGGACGAACCCTTCGGCGCGCTCGACCCGGGCACGCGGCTGTCGATGCACGACTTCCTGACCGAGCTGCGCGAGCGGACGAACATGACCGTCTTCATGGTCACGCACGACATCGAAGAGGCGTTCAAGCTGGGCGACCGCGTGCTGATCTTCGACAAGGTCCGCCGCGATCCCGAACGGCCGCAGCGCTTCGGCGCCACTATCACCCATGACCTCGATTCCTCGAACGGGCACGAGCCGCATCAGGAACTGCTCGACAGCATTCCGTGGCTCTCCGGGCTGACGCAGCTTTCCGACGAGGACGACGGATCCACCGTGCAAGCCGCCGGGCCCCTTGCACGGGACGACGCCAAGGCCCGGAACGAGCCCCCCCTTTGACAGGGGTAAGAGACGGAGACAGAGATGTTTTCTGAGCTTCACCACGCCGAGGCCCGCGCCCGCGATCCCCGTGCAATGTCCAGACGTCTTGCCGGACGCGAGAAAAGGCACCACCACCCGGACCTGACCAAGCTGGCCGGATGGAAGGCCATGCAGAAAGAGGGCGAGCTGCCCGAGGGCCGCTGGGACGAGGAACGCCGCTGGGCCCTGCGCATGGGTCTGACGGGCGCCGATTCCATCGACGACAAGTCGATCCCCACCTTCGCGCGGGGAGAGTTGCCGCATTATGCGGGCATCAACACCTTCCTTAAGGCGCCCTATGCCGAGGACGTGCTGGAGGTCGCGCATTACGATGCGACCGTGCTGGGCATCCCTTTCGACGGCGGCACCACCTACCGGCCCGGCACCCGCTTCGGCCCGCAGGGGGTGCGCAAGATCTCTGCCCTCTATACGCCCTACAACTATGAGATCGGCGTTGACCTGCGCGAGCAAATGACGCTCTGCGACGCGGGCGACGTGTTCACCATTCCGGCGAACATCGAGAAGTCCTTCGACCAGATCAGCCGCGCGGTCAGCCACGTGTTCTCGTCCGGCTCCCTGCCGATCATGATCGGCGGCGACCATTCCATCGGCTTTCCCTGCGTGCGGGGCATCGCGGAATGCACATCGAAGAAGATCGGGATAGTGCACTTCGACCGCCACGCCGACATCCAGGAGAAAGACCTCGACGAGCGGATGCACACGACGCCGTGGTTCCATTCGACCAACCTGCCGAACGTGCCGGCTAAGAACCTCGTGCAGATCGGCATCGGTGGCTGGCAGGTCCCGCGCGAGGCGGTGAAGGTCGCCCGCGAGCGGCAGACCAACATCATCACTATGGGAGACATGGAGAAGATGGGCGTCGACAAGACCATCGAGATGGCGCTGGAGATGGCTTGGGACGGGGTCGACATGGTCTATATGTCCTTCGACATCGACAGTATCGACTGCGGCTTCGTGCCGGGCACCGGCTGGCCGGAGCCGGGCGGCTTCCTCCCGCGTGAGGCGCTGGCGCTGGCGTCAGGGATTGCCGCGGAAGGCATCTGCGCGATGGAGTTGGTGGAGGTCTCGCCCCCCTACGACACGTCCGACATCACCGCCCTGATGGGAACGCGGGTGATCGTGGATGTGCTGGGCGGGCTGGTCGCCAACGGCAAGCTCGGCGCGCACAAGCAGCACATCGACAAGCCGGTCGCGATCCCGCACGGCGAGTTCGAGGGCAAGCGCTGGTCCAACCGCAATCCGCATTTCTGAGGCTCGCCATGCCACACGATCACGGCCCGCATGGGCATCACCACCATCACCATCACGACCACGGCCACACCCACGGGCCGGGTCACAACCATCCGCACACCGACCACCTGCACTCCCACATGCACGACCACGACGAGGCCGCCGATCTTCAGGTGCTTGCCGTGCAGTTCATCGAGGGCTTCCTGCAGGCCAAGGACAAGACCAGTTACCTCAAACTGGCGGGTGTGCCGTTCGAACGCCCCGGCGCGGGCGGCGCCAAGGCGCTGAAGTTGGTGGACGTGGAACTGAAGACCGACTGGCAGGTGGGCACGGCCTCGCCGTCCTTCGGGTCTCGTGAACTGAGTTACCTGCCGTTTCCGGGCCAGATGGTCCGGGAGCGCACGAACATGTCCCTGGTCTACGTGTCGATGGACGAGAAATCGGTCACCGACATCAGGGACTTCCTTTTGCAACGGAAACGGGAGATCGACACATGAAACACCTTTGGCTCGGGCTGCTTGCCCTCTCCGCCTCACCTGCGCTGGCGCATGAAGGCGTGCACATGCATCCGCACGACGCTTCCCTGACGCCTGTCCTGATGGTCCCCGGGGCGCTTGCCATCGTGGCAGGGCTTCTGGTGGCGCGCCGCCTGTCCTGAGGCAAACCGAATTGATACCAGCGGCCGGTGCAGCCAGCGCCGGCCGCTTTTCCTTTGCCGAACGGAAATTGAAAGCGAAGGGAAACGTGGTTTGTTTGTTGTCGGGGAGCAGGCAGGCCCCGTCATGAGCGAATGTGCAGCATCGGACGGGGCACAAAGGCGCTCCGGAAAGAGGCTAAAACCGGGGGCACGCGTCGGAGCCAGGATCCGAGGGGAAGCCTTCGGCTGCGTCTTTCAAACAAAAGGCCCGGATCCGGCACGACCGCCGGATCCGGGCCTTTATCGACGTCGCGACGTTGCGCCGGCGGTCAGGAAGACACCAGCACGTTGCGGAAGGCCCAGGGGTGGTCCGGATCGCTGTCCTCCGGGAAGGCGCCCGGCACGGTGTCGAGCGGCGTCCAGTCGGTATAGTGCGCCTCGACAGGGCCGAGGTAGGGCCGCTGGATTTCGAGGCAGCGCGCGTGGTCCATCTCTTCGGCTTCGACGATCCCGGCCTGCGGGTTCTCCAGCGCCCAGACCATTCCGGCCAGCACCGCGCTCGACACCTGCATGCCCGTGGCGTTCTGGTAGGGGGCCAGCGTCTTCGTCTCTTCGTTCGACAGGCGCGAGCCGTACCAGAGCGCATTCTTCTCATGGCCGTAGAGCAGCACGCCCAACTCGTCGATGCCGTCCACGATGTCGTCGACCTGCAGGATACGCTTCTCCGTCTGGATCTCGCCCGAGCCGAAGGTCTCGTGCAGGGACAGCACGGCATCGTCGCAGGGGTGGTAGGCGTAGTGGCACGTTGGGCGGTACTCAGGCGCATCCGGCGCGCCGACAGTGAAGTAGTCGGAGATCGAGATCGCCTCGTTGTGCGTCACGAGGAAGCCGAACTGCGCGCCGAGGGTCGGGCACCAGGTGCGAACGCGTGTGGTCGCTCCGGGCCGGTTCAGCCAGATCGCGGACTGGCAGCCGGACAGGTGGGTGTGGCCATCCTCCGGCATCCACTCCTCGTGCGTGCCCCAGCCCAGTTCGGCGGGCTGGAACCCTTCGGAGATGAAGCCGTCCACCGACCATGTGTTGACGAAGACGCCTTTGGGGCGCGGTTCCGTGCAGACCTGCGTGTCGCGTTCGGCGATATGGACGCCCTTGACGCCAAGGTCGCGCATCAGCCTGGCCCAGCCTTCGCGCCCGTCCGGAGCAGTGGCATCGCGCCCGAGGTCGGAGGCGAGTTGCAGCAGCGCCTCCTTCACGAACCAGCTCACCATGCCGGGGTTGGCGCCGCAGCAGCTCACCGCCGTGGTGCCGCCGGGATCGGAGGCCTTCATGTCGCGCACCGCCTGCCGCAGCCGGTAGTTCGTGCGCTTCTCGTTGGAGATATCGCCGAAGTAGAGCCCGGGCCAGGGTTCCACCACCGTGTCTATATAGAGAGTGCCCAGACGGCGGCAGGTCCGCATCAGGTCCAGCGAAGACGTGTCGACAGAGAGGTTCACGCAGAAACCGCCCGGCTCGGTGAAGAGGCCGGACAGGATCTCGTCGTAGTTCTCGGGCGTCAGCGCCTCCTGCACGTGCGCGTAATCGCGGTCTTCGAGGTAGGTCGCCACTTCGGGATCGGGATCGATGATGGTCAGCCGCGCCGGGTCGAATTCGAAGTGCCGTTCGATCAGAGGCAGGACGCCCTTGCCGATAGACCCGAGGCCGATAAGCACGAGCGGTCCCTCGATGGTCGCGTGTACGGGGTAGGGTTGGCCGGTGGCTGCGTTCATCCGCGGGTCTCCTTTGTCTCTGCACCTTTCATATGGTGCGAACGCCTCGTGGGGCCACCGGAAGCCCGAATGGTCCCGGTCGGCGCATGGCGTGTCTTCCCGGGTATCGGTGGGCTGAGGCGCGGTGGCAACCATTTCCTTGTCCCCGTGCGGGCGGGAGGGGGCCGGTGCTCCCGGAACGGGCGGGGGCGTATGTGCACAATCGGAATTATCATACCGGACATTGCAATCCCCGGATGTGGGGCTAGGCTCCGGTCATGCCCCGTGGATCGGGGTGCCGGGGCTTTCGGGTTCCGGTCGGGAATGAAGGGAAACGATGCACGTGCGCAGTCTTGCCAGGAGCATGCGGGTCATCGCCCTGCTTTGCGCGGTGACGCCTCTGTCGGCCACGTGCGCCCTTGCACAGGACGACACCCAGACGCTGCCTGCGGTCACGGTCGCCGAGGTGACGACCGCCGCCTTCGTGCAGCGTGTGCCTGTTTCGGGGAACGTGGTCGCCCGGAACGAGGTCCTGGTCGATCCCGAAGTGTCCGGGCACCGGATTGCAGAGTTCGAGGTGGACATCGGGGACGCGGTCGAAACCGGCGACGTGCTTGCCCGGCTCGACGAACGGGTCCTGCGCCGCCAGTTGCAATTGCGCGAGCTTGCGCTGTCGCAGGCGGAGGCCAGCTTCGAGCAGGCCCGCAGTCAGGTGGCCGCCGATCAGGCGCAGCTCGATCAGGCGAATTCCGTGTTGGACCGTGCGCAAAGGCTGCGCGACAGCGGCACCGGAACGCAGGCCTCTCTCGACGATGCCATAGCCGCTCAGGCGGCGGCGCAGTCGGCCCTGACGGCATCCTCTGACGGGATCACCGTCGCGCAGTCGCAGATCGAAGAGGCGAAGATCAATCGTGACCTCGCCTCCGAGGATCTGGAGAATGCCACGATCACGGCCCCCGTCGACGGCATTGTCACGGCGCGCGATGCGCAGATCGGATCGACCGTCTCCACCGGGCAGACGATTTTCCGCATCCTGCGCGACGGCGCGGTCGACGTGGAAGCCGAAGTGGTGGAGACCGAACTGGGCCAGATCGAACCGGGCGACCGTGCGGAACTCCAGATCGCCGGGATCGGCGCGATCCAGGGAACGGTGCAGAACATAGATCCGACCGTGGATCCCGTGACCCGCCTGGGGGTGGTCGAGATCGAGCCGGAATCGAAGGAAGGGCTGCGTCCCGGTCTTTTCGTCGGCGGATGGATCATCACCGCCGAGCGGACATCGCTGGCCGTCCCGGCCTCTGCCGTCATCAATGACGGCGCAACCGCGTCGGTGCTGGTGGAAAAGGACGGCACGCTCGAACGGCGCGAGATCGTTGCCGGGCTGATCTGGGGCAACCTGCGCGAGGTGCTGGGCGGCCTCGAAGAAGGGGAGCGCGTGCTGGCACGCGCCGCCGGCTTCTTCTCGGACGGGGACCGGGTGCGGCCGGTGACAGGGCAGGGCGACTGATCTCATGAACATGTCGTCCTGGGCCATACGCAATCCCGTGCCGCCCGTGGCGCTTTTCCTCGTTCTGATCGTGCTGGGCATCGTGTCCTTCATGCGGCTGCCGATCACCCGCATGCCGAACGTCGACCTTCCGGTGGTCACTGTCACCTCCGGTCTGCCGGGAAATGGCCCGTCCGAGATCGTGACGCAGATCATCACGCCGCTGGAAGACGAACTGGTGGACCTGCAGGGCGTGCGGCACATCACCTCCGTCGCGGGCGACGGAACAGCCTCCGTCACCATAGAATTCGAAATCAACGTCGAGACTGACCGGGCGGTGAACGACGTACGCGATGCGGTCGCCGCGGCGCGGGGCGACATGCCCGATGCGGCGAGCGAGCCGATCGTCCAGCGTCTGGATGTCATCGGCGGGGCGATCCTGACCTATGCCGCCTCCGGGTCGGACCGCAGCATAGAGGGGCTGTCCACCTTCGTGGACGATGTCGTGGCGCCGACGATCCAGGGTGCCACGGGCGTGGCCTCCGTTGACCGGATCGGCGGCGCGGAGCGCGAGATCAACGTGGAGCTGTCGCCGGACAGGCTGCTGGCCCACGGTCTGACCGTTGGCGACGTGAACGGCCAGCTGCGCCAGCAGAACGTGGACGCGGGCGGCGGGGAAGGGCGCCTGGCCGGACAACAGGTCGCCATCCGTTCGCTGGGTGCCGCGAAGACGCTGGAGGAACTTGGGGCGACGCGCATCTCCCTGCCGAGCGGCGGCACCATCCGGCTGGACCAGATCGGCACGATTGCCGACGGGGCCTCCGACCGGGAGAACTTTGCCCTGCTGGACGGCCGTCCGGTCGTGGCCTTCGGCATATTCCGGTCCAGCGGTGCAAGCGATCTTTTGGCCGCCGAGGCCGCGCGGGAGAAACTGGCCGAACTGTCGCGCGAGTACCCCGACATCACCTTCACCGAGATCGACGACGCCACCACCTACACCGAAAGCAACTACGAGACCGCGCTGAACACCCTTCTGGAAGGGGCGGCGCTGACGATCCTCGTGGTGATGATCTTCCTGCGGGACTGGCGGGCGACGGTTGTCACGCTGGTGGCGCTGCCCCTGTCGATCATCCCGACCTTCTTCGTGATGGACCTGCTGGGGTTCTCGCTGAACACCATCTCCCTTCTGGCAATCACGCTGGTGGTCGGCATCCTCGTCGACGACGCCATCGTGGAGATCGAGAACATCGTGCGGCACATCCAGATGGGCCGGAACGCCTACGATGCCGCGAACGAGGCCGCGCAGGAAATCGGCATGACGGTCATCGCGATCAGCCTGACCATCGTCGCGGTCTTTGCGCCGGTGGGCGTGATGCCGGGCATCGCGGGCAAGTTCTTCCGCGAGTTCGGGCTGACGGTGGCGGTGGCCGTGCTCTTCTCCCTTCTGGTGGCGCGCCTCATCACCCCGCTGTTCGCAGCGTATTTCATGCGCAGCGACAAGGGTCACGCGGAGCCGGAGGACGGCTTTCTCATGCGACGGTATCTGAACGTGCTGCGCTGGACGCTTCACAACCGTGCCGTGACCCTCGTTCTTGGGCTCGCCATCTTTGCCGGGTCGATCTTCTCTGCCACTCTCCTGCCGACAGAGTTTGTCCCGGCCGCGGACGGCGGTCGCGCGACGGTCACGGTCGAACTGCCGCCCGGCGCGAACATCGACGAGGTGGAAGAGATATCGCGCCGGATCACGTCGCTGATCCTCGAGATCCCGGAGATGGAGAGCGTCTTCGTCGAGGGGACCTCGGACACCGAGGCGACGGTGCGCGTGAACTTCGGCCCCCGCGACGAGCGGGAGCGCGGCGCGCCCGAGATCATGCAGGACATCCGGGACCGGCTCGCCGATCTCCCCGACGTGCGCATCTACGTGCTGGGCGAGGAAGGGGTCCGCGATGTGTCGATCAACATTCTCGCCGACGACCGCGAAACCGCGCAGGCCGCGGCGCGCGATCTGGCCAGCGGCATGTCCGGCCTGCCGCAACTGACCGGCGTGGCCGTCGAAAGCGCGCTGGCCCGGCCCGAGGTTCAGATCATCCCGCGCCCGCAGCTGGCAACGCAGATGGGTGTGGACGCCACCACCCTCGCCACGACCGCGCGCATTGCCACGGTCGGCGATGCCGACGCCAACCTGGCGCGCTTCGACGACGGCGACGACCGTGTGCCGGTTCGTGTTCGCCTGGAAGAGGCCGCGCGTCAGGACCTAGACCGGCTGGCGGGTCTCCGGTTGCGGACAAGCGACGGACAGATGGTGCCGCTGGGCGCGGTCGCCAGCGCGCGTCTGGCCAACGGACCCGCCACAATCGAACGCTATGACCGTCAATACCGTGTGGCCATCGGCGCGACACTGGCAGACGGGGCTTTCCTCGGCGATGCGACGGCGGCCATCGAATCCCTGCCGCAGGCGCAGGACATGCCGGAAGGCGCGCGCATCCAGGCCGCGGGCGATGTCGAAACGATGGCAGAGATCTTCTCCGGCTTCGCCATGGCGATGGGGGCGGGCATCCTGCTGGTCTATGTGGTCCTCGTCCTGCTGTTCCGCAGCTTCGTGACACCGGTGACGATCCTGCTGTCGCTTCCACTTGCTGTCGGGGGCGCGATCTTTGCCCTCTACATCTATGGGGCAGGGATCGGGCTTTCGGTGGTGATCGGTTTCCTGATGCTGATGGGGATCGTGACGAAGAACGCCATCATGCTAGTCGAGTTCGCGCAGGAGGCGGTGCACGGCGGCATGTCCCGGGCAGAGGCCATGGTCGACGCCGCACACAAGCGCGCGCGTCCCATCATCATGACCACCATCGCGATGACTGCCGGCATGGTGCCTTCGGCCCTGGCCCACGGGGAGGGTGGCGAGATCCGCGCACCCATGGCCATCGCCGTGATCGGGGGGCTTCTTCTGTCCACGGTTCTATCTCTGTTGTTCGTTCCGTCGCTCTATACGGTGATGGAAGGGCTGAAGGACCGGCTGCTTCGGCTGCTGAAGACGATTCTGGGTGGCGAAGCCCCCGAGTCGGACGCTCCCCGGGCTGAAGAAGCCCGCTGATCTCCCGAAATCCCCCGATCCGACCGCCGCTGAGGGGTGATTTGCCCACGGATTCCCGCCTCGAGTCGTCTTCAGGGGGGCTGATTCACACCTGCGGGGAGGGCAGGAACGGCAGGGAAGAGCCCCCGACAAGAAATCCGCTGAAAAAATCGCATAGAAAACAAGCTGTTGGAAGAAAAGTTCCCCCTCTCTGCAAAAATCCCGAAAAAACTGCTTGCGGGTTTGAGCGAGTAACCGTAGATACCCCTTCACCGGCGGCGCTGAGGCGCCAGACGGGACGCCAGACGGAACGGACGGGACGCCAACGAGGGGTTCGGAAAGGGAAGCGAGGCAAACATCTG
>NZ_JBRBWD010000065.1:0-272865 GCF_052825245.1 Sagittula sp. | reverse complement strand
GACGGGCGGAACCCAGGCGGGGGCTTTTTCGGACATGGTCGATCTCTCCTTTGTTGCAGGGAGAGCGCTTGGCAGGGCGATAAAGTTCCGTGGAAGTTGTGGCAGGCCCGGGTTTCGCCGCACTTTCCGCGCGGCGATCCGCGGGGGAGGCGCTGCCTCCCCCGGACCCCCTCCGAGGTATTTCTGCCAAGATGAAGGGACAGGGGGATGCGGTGGCGCGGCTTTGTTCCGGCGGGCGCGGTGGGGCTGCCGTGTGGTGGCGGGCCGGGTGTCAGTCGCTGTGCGAGGATCAGTCGCGGACAGGGTGTCAGTCGCGGACGGGGCAGTCCTCGCCCAGCGGCGTGCCGTCGTAGGCCTTGTCGCCGCACTCGTTGACCTCTTCCCAGACGTAGCCGTGGCCGTCCTCGGTGATCGCGACGACGCGGTCGATGCCGTATTCGATGTTGCGCTGACCGGCGAAGACCAGGGCGCGGCCGGCCCCGATGTCTTCGGCGATGGCCTCCGCGTCGAAGCAGGTGAACCATGCAGGCGCGTTGCGCGGCACGGCGCCTTCGTAGGGTTCGTAGGTCTCGGTCAGCATCGCCAGCGACAGGGTCGTGGTAAAGCAGGCGCGGTAGCGGATCGGCGAGCTGTCGGCGTCGATTGCCTCGAAGTTGTCGTAGAGGATCGCTTCGGGCGCGTCGGTGACCATGTTGGTCAGCAGCACGTCGTCGCGGCCCGTCGCCTGCACCGGCTCGTAGTAATAGTAGACCTGCGTGTAATAGACGACCGCGCCGAAGATCAGGGAAACGAGCACGATACCGATCCCGATGACCTTGCCGCTCATGCCGCCGCGCCGCTGTCGTAGCCGCCCGCGGTGGTGGTGACGAAGGCATCGGCGCACATCTTGGCCAGCGCGCGGACGCGGCCGATGTAGGCCTGCCGCTCGGTGACGGAGATCACGCCGCGGGCGTCGAGCAGGTTGAAGATGTGGCTGGCCTTGATGCACTGGTCATAGGCGGGATGCGCCATGACGATGCGCTTGCCGGTCTTCGGGTCCTCCGCGCCGCGCGCGAGGATGGCGGCGCATTCTGCCTCCGCCTCTTCGAAGTGGCGCAGCAGGAGCGCCGTGTCGGCGGTGTCGAAGTTGAAGCGCGAGTATTCCTCTTCGGTCTGGCGGAACACGTCGCCGTAGGTCAGCGCGATGGGCGACTGCGGGTCGTTGAACGGCATCTCCATCACGTGGTCGACGCCGAGGACGTACATCGCCAGCCGTTCCAGCCCGTAGGTCAGCTCGCCGGAGACGGGATGGCAGTCGTGCCCGCCGACCTGCTGGAAATAGGTGAACTGCGACACTTCCATGCCGTCGCACCAGACCTCCCAGCCCAGCCCCCAGGCGCCCAGCGTCGGGCTTTCCCAGTCGTCCTCCACGAAGCGGATGTCGTGCAGTGCCATGTCGATGCCGATTGCCTCGAGGCTGCCGAGGTAGAGCGCCTGCAGGTCCGGCGGGGACGGCTTGATGATGACCTGGTACTGGTAATAATGCTGCAGCCGGTTGGGGTTCTCGCCGTAGCGCCCGTCGGTCGGGCGGCGCGAGGGCTGCACGTAGGCGGCGGTCCAGGGGCGGTTGCCCAGGGCACGCAGCGTGGTCGCCGGGTGGAAGGTGCCGGCCCCGACTTCCATGTCGTAAGGCTGCAGAATCGCACATCCTTTCGACGCCCAGTAGGTCTGGAGTCGCAGGATGATCTCCTGAAAGGAGGCGGGTTTGTGCAGGCTCTTTTGCTGGGTCTCGGACATGGCTGGCTTCCTCGCGGCGCTTGGGCGTCTGATTAGGCGGCAACAGGCGTGGGGTCAATGCGCCGCCTCACGTCATTTTCACGTGCACACAACGCGCGATCTGGTAAGGGTGGCGAAATTTGGGCAGCACGAGAAGGCCGACGACACCGATGCCAAGACATCTGATTTCCCTTGTTTTTGCGCTGGTTCTTTTGGGGCAGGGCGTTCACGCGCAACAGGAAGAACGGTTCTTCATCCAGGTCGAGGCGCGCACGTCGCTGGCCGGGGCGCAGTCGAGTGTCCGCCAGTTTTCCCAGCGGTTGAACAATGTGAACGGGTTCTCGCTTGGCGGCGGCTGGTATGGCGTGGCCGTGGGCCCCTATGCCGACCGCAACGAGGCAGAGGCCTTCCTGGGCGAGCTGATGCGCTCCGGCGCGATCCCGCCCGACAGCTATGTCGAGACCTCGCGTGTCTATGGCCGCCAGTTCTGGCCGGTGGGGGCGCAGGTCGATCTGGACGCGCCGCAGGATGGGCAGGACACGACCGCCGAGGCGCCCCAGCCCGAGGTCCAGCCGTCGCAGGACGACGCCGCGCCGACCGACACGGCCCAGGCGCCCGCGACCGAGGAACAGCCGCTGACCGCCGACGACCTCGCCGCCGCGCTCGCCGAAGAGGAGCAGCCCGCACCGGCGGAGCAGCAGCCCGCGCCCGCACCGGCACCGCAGGCCGCGCCCGAACCGGCCGCCCCCGCGATCCCCGAGGAAACCCCGCGCGAGGCCCGCGCCTCCGAGGCGGAGCTCGACCGCGAGGCGCGCGACATGCTGCAGATCGCGCTCCAGTGGGCGGGCTTCTACGAGGGCCGCATCGACGGCGCCTTCGGCCCCGGCACGCGGCGTTCGATGGCCGGATGGCAGGAGGCCAACGGCTACGAGCCCACGGGCGTCCTGACATCGCGCCAGCGCGCCGCGCTTCTGGGTCAGTACAACGCCGTGCTCGACGGCATGGGCATGGCCGACCGCGTCGACCAGCGCGCGGGCATCGTCATGCAGATGCCGCTGGGGGTTGTGGAGTTCGACCGTTACGAGGCGCCCTTCGCGATCTACGGCTCGAAGACCGACCTGCCGGCGCAGGTGCTGCTGATCTCCCAGCCGGGCGACCGCGACACGCTGAACGGGCTTTACGAGATCATGCAGACGCTGGAAATCGTCCCCGTCGAGGGCGAGCGCCGCCGCGACAACGCGGGCTTCCTGCTGACCGGGGCGAACTCCCGCATCGTCAGCCACACCGAGGTCGGGCTGCGCGACGGCGAGATCAAGGGCTTCACCCTTGTCTGGCCCGCCAACGACGAGGAGCGCCGCTCGCGCGTGCTGGCGCTGATGCAGGACAGCTACCAGCGCATTCCCGGCGTGCTCGACCCGGCGACGGTGTCGGACGACGGCCAGTCGGTCGACCTCGTGTCGGGCCTGAAGGTACGCACGCCCAAGGGCAACGGCTCGGGCTTCTTCGTCGCGCCGGGCGGTGCCGTGCTGACCTCTGCGGACGCGGTGGCCCAGTGCGAGCGCGTGACGATCAACGGCAGCTACACCGCTCAGGTGGTGGCGCGCGATGCGTCGCTGGGCGTGGCGCTGCTGCGGCCCGAGGAAACCCTGGCCCCCCGCCGCGTGGCGCAGTTCGCCACCGGCACGCAGCGGCTCCAGTCCGAGGTCGCGGTGGCGGGCTTCTCCTTCGGCGGCGTGCTGACCGCGCCGACCCTGACCTTCGGCACGCTCGAGGACACCCGCGGCCTGTCCGGCGAACCGCAGGTCAAGCGCCTTGCGCTCTCGGCGATGCCGGGCGATGCGGGCGGCCCGGTCTTCGACGCGGGCGGCTCCGTCATGGGGATGCTCCTGCCGCGCGAGACGGAAGGCGGACGGCAACTGCCCGACCAGGTGAACTTTGCCGCCAAGGGCGAGATGATCCTCGACTTCCTGCGCGCCAACGGCGTGACCGCGGGCAGCCAGGTGTCCGGCGGCATCATGGAGCCCGAGGACCTGACCGCGCTGGCCACCGACATGACCGTGCTGGTGTCCTGCTGGTAAGACACCCCGACCCGGGGCAGGGCGGCGCAAAGCCCCGCCCTACGTCCCGTGGCACCAAAGACAGATCGAAGGCCTCCGTCCCGACCGGGCGGGGGCCTTTCTGCATGGCAGGCGTCAGCGCACGAACAGCCGCCTGAGCGCGCCCCACTGGCTCAGGAACACCCCCGCGAGGATCAGCACCAGCGCCACCAGAAGCGAAGCGCGCAGCGGTTCTCCCAGCACGATCACCCCCAGAGCGACGGACCACAGCGGCACCTGGTAGTTCGTCAGGCTCATGAACACCGGCCCGGCAGAGCGGATCACCAGCACGCGCAGGAGGTTCGCCCCCGCCGTCGGCACCAGCCCCAGCACCGCCAGCACGACGAGCGTCTGGCCCTGCGGCAGCGGCGGCGGGCCTTCCTGCACCCAGGCCAGCGGCAGCACGAAAAGCGCGCCGATCACCAGCGGCACCGCCGCCAGCCCGATGGCGTCGATCGGCGGCAGGCGCCGCATGGCGACCGAGCTTATCGCATAGCAGCAGGCCGCGCCGAGACAGGCGAGCCTCCCCCACGGCTCCATCGCGTCGCCGCTGGCCTGCAGCGCCTGCGGTCCGATAAGCACCACGACCCCGGCAAAGCCCACCGCGAACCCCAGCGCCCGGCGCGCCGTCATCCGTTCGCCCGGCACGAGGACATGCGCCAGCGGCAGCACCATCAGCGCAACCGCCGCCATGCTGACGCCTGCAAAGCCCGAGGTCGCGTATTGCTGGCCCCAGCCCAGCAGCATGAACGGCAGGCCCGAGGACAGCACCCCGATAAGGATCAGCGACGGCCAGTTGCGCTTGGCCGTCAGCCACAGCGCCCCGCCGCGCAGCGCCCAGACGGCGAGCGTCAGCAGCGCCGCAAAGCCGATGCGGTAGGCGGCCAGCCAGAACGGCGTGATGCCCTGCAGGGCAATCTCGATGAAGAGGAAGGTCGCACCCCAGACTAGGCCGAGGCTCCCGACCATGGCCCAGCTGCGGGGCGTGATCTCTGGTGTCATTGGGGCGCTATAGCGGGCGGGTCGTGGCGCGCCAAGGCCCCGCACGGGCGGCAAGAAGGGGCGGAGGTCTTCCGCCCCCCTCGGGGTCATGTCAGCCGCGCAGCCGGTGGTGCAGGATGATCGGCACCACAAGGTCCTCCTCGTCGGTCAGGTGCCGTTCGAGGAAACCCGTCAGCGAAGTCACCGTGTCATGCAGCGGCCCGGCCTCTTCGGTCATCTGCGCGGGGTCGAGCGTCTCCAGCGCGATCACCCGGTTGGCCTGCCGGGTCAGCCGGTCCAGCGTCTCGTCCAGCGTGGCGTGGTCGCTCTCCAGCATCTCCAGCCCGCGGGCGAACCGGGGATCGGCCTCTTCGAGTTCCGGGAAGAAGCTGCGGTCCTCCCAGGTGTGATGCCCGTGCAGGCTCACCACCAGCCGGTGCCCGAAGTACCCCAGCCGCTCCGCGTAGAGGTCGGCGGGCGTCTCCTTGTCGAGGAACCGCTCCGTCTCGGCCTTCAGGAGCGCGCCGGTGTGGCGAAAGCCCAGGTGTGCGCCCATCCAGTTGCGGGTCGCTTGTTTCAGGCCCGGGTGATCCAGCCAGCCGTCGCGTGGCAGGTCCCGATAGAGGGTCCGCATTTCGGGCGGAAGCCCCTCGCGCGTGTTGATGTCGTAAGTCATGACCGGAAGATGGTGGGCGTGTTATGATGTAACAACTTCGTGCCCGCGCACAGACGCTATGACCGGAGCGCACCGATTTCGCACCCGCCCCGAACGAAGGGTTAACGCGAAAAAATCCCGCGCAACGGGGGTTTCAGACCGACTCGGGCGCAAAGGTTAACAACCGGCCGGGAATCGGGGTCCAATCGGCCGGTTCACCCCTTACAGGCGGTTAAGGTCGCTGAACGCTTTCTGCCGCCGTGGTGGAGCATCCGGGTGGACACACCGCATGTGGTGCCGCGCCTGCGCCGTGCGCCGCGTTAACGTCACCGCGCGCTGCCGTCACGGTTAACGGCGAAACGTAAAAGGGCGGCCCGAAGGCCGCCCCGCATCGAGGTCTGCAAAAGACCTCAGTTCTTGGACTTGTCGACCATCTTGCCGGCAGAGATCCACGGCATCATCTCGCGCAGCTTCTCGCCGACCTGCTCGATCTGGTGCTCGTCGTTGATCCGGCGGGTCGCCTTGAAGAACGGCTGGCCCACGGCGTTTTCCTGCATGAAATCACGCACGAATTTGCCGGTCTGGATGTCCGTCAGGACCTCCTTCATGCGGGCCTTGGTCTCGGCGTAGGGCAGGATGCGCGGGCCAGAGACGTACTCGCCGTACTCGGCGGTGTTCGAGATCGAGTAGTTCATGTTCGCGATGCCGCCTTCGTAGATCAGGTCGACGATCAGCTTCACCTCGTGCAGACACTCGAAATACGCCATTTCCGGCTCGTAACCGGCCTCGACCAGCGTTTCGAAGCCCATGCGGATCAGTTCCACAAGGCCGCCGCACAGCACGGCCTGCTCGCCGAACAGGTCGGTTTCGCATTCCTGGCGGAAGTTGGTCTCGATGATGCCCGAGCGGCCGCCGCCGATGGCAGAGCAATAGGACAGGCCGATTTCCAGCGCCTTGCCGGTGGCGTCGTTGTGCACGGCCACGAGGCAGGGCACGCCGCCGCCCTTGGTGTATTCGCCGCGCACGGTGTGGCCCGGGCCCTTCGGCGCCATCATGATGACGTCGACGCCGGCCTTCGGCTCGATCAGGCCGAAGTGCACGTTCAGGCCGTGTGCGAAGGCAATGGCGGAGCCTTCCTTCAGGTGGTCGTGCACGTATTTCTTGTAGGTCTCGGCCTGAAGCTCGTCGGGCATGGTGAACATGATGACGTCGCACCATGCTGCCGCTTCCGAGATGCCCATGACCTGCAGGCCTTCGGCTTCGCACTTCTTGGCGGAGGGCGAACCCTCGCGCAACGCGATGGCAACGTTCTTGGCGCCAGAATCGCGCAGGTTCAGGGCGTGGGCGTGGCCCTGGCTGCCGTAACCCAGGATCGCGACCTTCTTGTCCTTGATCAGGTTAACGTCGCAATCGCGGTCATAGTAAACGCGCATGTGTCTTCTCCTCTGTGATGGCGGGCACAATAGCCGCGGTATGGTGAGAGAGTTTTCGTTTTTCGGGTAAATTGACGAGATGGAGACTTTATCATTCGCCGTTACAGGGGTATTCGGTGAAATCATGCTCGACGACACGGACAGACGCATCCTTCGGCACTACCAGGCCGACCCGGACTCACCCGCCACCGAACTGGCGGAGCGCGCCGGCGTGACCGCTTCGACTCTGACGCGGCGGCTGGAACGGCTGCGGGAAACCTGCGTGCTGAAGGGCGTGCGCGGTGTCATCGACTGGCACGCGCTGGGGTACGAGGTCGAGGTCAGCCTGCGTGTCACGCTGGACAAGACCCAGCCGCGCGCCTTCGACACCTTCATCGCGGCGGCCCGCGAAGTGCCGGAGGTGCTGGAGATCCAGACCTTCCTCGGGCAGGTGGACGTGCGCCTCGCCGTGATTGCCCGCGACATGGCGCATTACCAGCGCATCTACCGCGAACGGCTGCTGGACCTGCCGCACATCCAGGACATCGAGGCACTGATGCACGTCGCCCGCCTCAAGGACGAGGAGACGCTGCCGCTGTGATCGACCTCGACGACATCGACCGTGCGCTCCTCAGGGCACTGGCGGAGGACGCCACCGCAAGCGCGGGCGCACTGGGGCGCGAACTCGGCCTGTCGCAACCGGCCTGCTGGCGGCGGATCAGGCGGCTGCGCGAGGCGGGCCTTTTCCGCAACACGCGGCTCGACCTCGACGCGCAGGCGCTGGGATTCGGAGTGACGGTCTTCCTAGGGGTGAAGCTGGCGACCAAGGGTCGCGTCAGCCTGCAGGACTTCGAACGCGCGGTGTCCGCCATCCCGGAGGTGCAGACCGTGGAACACGTCCTCGGCGCCTACGATTACCGGCTGCGCGTGGTGGCGCGCGACATCTCGGACTTCGAGCGTGTCCTGCGGCGCCGGATCATGACGCTGCCGGGGGTCGGCAACCTCGATGCCAACGTGATGCTGTCCGAGGAACGCAGGCCGGGGCCGCTGTTCGCGATCTGACCGGATCGGGCCCGCTCAGGCCGACCGCCTGAGCGCCAGCGCCTCGTAGCGCTTCAGCTCGTAGCGGGAGAGGGGGCCCGTGTCCGGCCGCTGCGACAGGTCCGGGAAGCGGGCGATGATCTCGTCGCGTTCCTGGGGGCCCACCGTCTTCAGCGCCTGGCTGCCCAGATGCAGCGACTCCGCCGGACACCCTTCGGCAAAGATGATCTGATGACGTTCGAACAGCAGATGATAGTAGTGCACGACCGGGCATTCCTCGATCAGGATGTCCCGCCCGTCGACAAGGTGCTTGGCCGCGACCAGCACCTCCGTCTGGCCGAACATCAGCTCCGCCCGCGGCCCGGTGAACAGCATCCGGTGGTTCTGTGACACGACGAGGTCGCGCAGGTTGCCCAAGGCGCCGGCGCGGATGCGGACCGGCGCGTTCGGTCCGATCCCCGGCTGCCGGTCGGACCCGGCCCACATCACCGGCTGCGGTCCGTCGTCCTGCGTGACCACCAGGTCGCCTTCCTTCAGCGTCTCGACATAGCGCGGGCCGTCCGGCGTCTCGATCAGGGTGCCGCGCGCAAAGCAGAGCACCACGTAGATGTCATTGCCGCCCGCGCCGCCGTGGAAGATCCCGTCGGCCTGTTCGCTGCTGCCGCCGTCGATGGTGTCGTTGGCGTTGTAGTCGTTGTCCCTGTACTGGTCGATGAACAGCGGCACGCCGTTGTAGACCACGTCCGACAGGTCGGTCCCGGCGACGAGGAAAAGCTGGTTGAGGTCGGGCGCGTCCGGATCGTCAGATGTCAGGACGTTCGCGTTCAACCGCAGGTAGTTGTCGCCGACGCCCGCGGTGTTTCCGCGGATCGTGCCGTTCTGCCCGTTGTCGCCCTCGTAGACGTATTTCGTCGTCCCGGCGAAGTAATCGGCGGCGTTGTCGTAGACCGTGATCCGGGTGATTTCCGAGGCATGGCTGACGCCGCCGTCCTCCGTGGCGTCCGTCACCTCGATGAGGATGATGTCGTCGTGTTCCCACAGGAACTCGGCGTCCCTGAGGAGCATGCCGCCCTCGTCGAAATTGCCCCCGTGGTTGACGACCGAAAGCTTCGGGCCGCCCACAATGCTGTACGCATTGAGGAGGATCGTTGTGTCCGCCATTCTGCTCTGCCCCGGCGCCGGGTCTTTAGTGCCCGGCTGCTCTCTGATTGTTGCGGAGTTTAACAGGTTCTCAGGGTTCGTGAATCCCTTTGTTGACGCAGCAATGACACTGAGGCATCTGCGACACGACCACCGGGACCAAAGGTTGTTTTGCCAAGCGGCGCGCGCTGCGGTAGGTCCGGGGCAACGACCTTTGGAGGGATATATGGCTGCTTTGCTCGACAACATCGACCCGGAGGGGCTCGAGGAGTTTTCGGTGGTCTTCACCGACCGTTCGCTGAACCACATGTCGGCGGCGTTCCAGCAGGTGATGCGCGACATCTCGGGCATGCTGCGCGAAGTCTACAACGCCGATGCGGTGGCGCTTGTCCCCGGCGGCGGCACCTACGGGATGGAGGCGGTGGCCCGCCAGTTCGGTCAGGGCACCGACGTGCTGGTGGTGCGCAACGGCTGGTTCTCCTACCGCTGGTCGCAGATCTTCGAGGCCGGCAAATTCGGCGGTGAGACGACGGTGCTGAAGGCCCGCCGCCCCGGCAACGCCACCGACGCCCCGTTCTCGCCCGCGCCGATCGAGGAAGTGGAAGCCAGGATCGCCGAAGCGAAACCCGGCATCGTCTTCGCCCCTCACGTGGAGACCTCGGCCGGAATGATCCTGCCCGACGACTACATCCGGCGTATGGCGGCGGCGGCGCATGACGTGGGCGCGCTGATGGTGCTGGACTGCATCGCCTCGGGCTGCGTCTGGGTCGACATGAAGGACTGCGGCGTGGACGTGCTGGTCTCGGCCCCGCAGAAGGGCTGGTCGGCGACGCCCTGCGCGGGCCTTGTCATGATGTCCGAACGCGCGGTGGCCCGGCTGGAGGAGACGACCTCCGACAGTTTCGCCGTGGACCTGAAGAAGTGGCGCCAGATCATGATGGCCTACGAGGACGGCGGCCACGCTTACCATGCCACCATGCCGACCGACGGCCTGCGCGCCTTCCGCGACGCCATGGCAGAGACCAAGGCCTACGGCTTCACCCGCCTGAAGGAGGCGCAGTGGGCGCTGGGGAACGCGGTGCGTGACCTGTTCGCCGAGAAGGGCGTGAGATCGGTCGCGGCAGAGGGGTTTGCCGCGCCGGGTGTCGCGGTGTTCTACACCTCCGACCCGGATGTGAAGTCGGGCAAGGCCTTTGCCGCGCAGGGCATGCAGATCGCCGCGGGCGTGCCCCTGGCCGTGGACGAGGGACCGGAGTTCTCGACCTTCCGGATCGGGCTGTTCGGCCTCGACAAGCTCTATGACGTGGACGGCACGGTGGCGCGGCTGAAGCGCGTCGTCGACGCGGTGTTCTGAGCGGTTTTCCGTTCGAGGAGGGTGGGGGCGCTGCCCCCGCCGCTCCTGCGGAGCGGCTCCCCCGAGGTATTTTTCACCAAGATGAAGGGGGTCGCGTCAGCCTCCCGCGCCGAGCCCCATCTTCATCAGCGATGTACGCACCGGTTTCAGGCCGTAGAGCGCGTCGAGCCCCCTGGCCCGCAGGTCGCGCAGCGGTTGCGACGACATCTGCGAGATCCGGTTCAGAGCGGTGATCCCCGCGACCCGCGCCCGGATATCGGTGATCCGGCGGCGGTGGTAGGTGTCGAGCATCTCCGCATCCCCCAGCCGGTCGGGATGTGCCACGGCAAGGTCGCGCAGCGTGACCAGGTCGCGCAGGCTCATGTTCAGCCCCTGCGCGCCGATGGGCGGCACCACATGCGCGGCTTCGGCGACAAGCGCGAGGCGCTGGCCGGACAGATGCTCGGCCTCCTGCGCGATGATCGGCCAGATGCTGCGGCGCGAGGCCAGTTCCAGCGGCCCGAACAGGTGGCAGGACCGTTCCGACATCTCCGCTTCGAACGCCGCCTTGTCGAGCGTCATGCGCTTTTCGGACTTCGGGCCGTCATCCATCCAGACGATGGCGGAGGAGGGGCGGCCTTCGAAATCCGGCAGCGGCACCAGCGTGAAGGGCCCGCCGGTGCGATGCACCTCGGTCGAAACGTTGCCGTGCGGGATCGGGTGGGTCACGGCGAAGGCCAGCGCCTTCTGCCCGAAGCGCGTGGTGCGAACGCCGATTCCCGCCGCCTGACGCATCGGCGAATTGCGCCCGTCGGCTGCGATCACCAGTCGTGTGCGCATGCGGCTGCCGTCGGAGAGCGAGACGCGCGCCTCTCCCTCGCGGGTGAAGAGACCGGTCGTGGCGGTGCCGGGACGGAAGTCGACCTGCGCCAGTTCACCGAGCCGCGCCGCCATTTCACGGCGCAGCAGCCAGTTGGGCAGGTTCCATCCGAAGGGCTTGTCGGAAATGTCGCCGGCGTCGAAGTCCTTGACCACGCGCGGCTCCGGCGCCGCGCCGCCCGCGTCGACGATGCGCATGGTCTGCAACGGCATGGCGTGACCGGCGAGCCGCTGCCAGAGGCCGATCTCCTCGAGGAAGCTCTGCGCCGGCTGCAGGAAGGCGGTGGTGCGCAGGTCGGAGCCTTCGGCCTCGCGCTCTGTCACCGGGGGGGCCGGGTCGACCACCAGCGTCGAGAAACCGGCCTGTGCAAAGGCGGCGGCCGCGGTCAGTCCCGCGATGCCGCCGCCCGAGATCGTGATGTCGTAATCCATGGACACTCTCCTTGCGCCGAAACCTAGGGCGCGCAAGGGCAGATCGCCATGCGACGTGATGGGTTATCTGCCGACCGAGATCAGGATCAGCACGACGTACATCACCGGCACCAGCGCCAGCGCGATCATGGCCAGCGCCGGAAGGCCCCAGGTCCAGGTGGCAAGCGCGGTAAGCGCCACGAAAAGCGCCACGCACATCAGGATCATTGTCTCGACGCGGGCAGGGGTCCTGGCGGCGTCGTGGGACAGGGCGGCGTTTTGGGTGGTCATGGGCGGGTCTCCTGCAATTGTCCTGCGTGACATATATGTTTGACGGGCAAGGCATACGTGCGAAATGCCGCATGTGACGGATCGCGCGGCTGCGGGCGCCACGGCCCGCAGCGGGATCACCGCCGCGTGTGCTTCTTCACACGGTCGAGAAACCCGGTCAGATCGTCGGTGTGATGATGGATGTGGTCCGCTGGCGCAGCCTCGGGGGCGACGTGCACCGTCACCATGCCAAGGCCGTGCGGCACGGCGAGGTTCCTCGGGTCGTCCTCGAACATCACCGCCTCGGCCGGATCGAATTCTTCCTTGGCGAAGATCTTCGCAAAGGCATCGGCGTGCGGCTTCGGCAGGTAGTCGGCATCCTCCACGCCGTAGATCGCGTCGAAGGCATGTTCCAGTCCGCGCGCCTTCAGCACCTGCGCGGCGTAGGGGGCGCTGCCGTTGGTGTAGACCACCCGCCGTCCCGGCAACTGGCCGATCAGCTCGGCGAGGTGCGGATCGGGGGTCAGCGCGTCGAAGGAGATGTCGTGCACCTCCGTCAGGTAACGCTCCGGATCGACGCCGTGGTGGGTCATCAGCCCCGCCAGCGTCGTGCCGTGGTCCATCCAGTAGCGGTGGCGCAGCTCGTCGGCGGCCTTGTGAGAGACCGACAGGGCCTCCATCACGAAGGCGGTCATCTTCGCCTCGATCTGGTCGAAGAGCCGCATCGCGGGCGGGTAGAGCGTGTTGTCGAGGTCGAAGACCCAGGTGCGCAGTCGGGAAAAACGGTCCATTGCGGCAGTTTACCCCTGCTGCGGCAATGAGGCAAAGCAAGTTGCTTGTACGTTAGCGCCCCAAAGGTCTATTTTGCCGGGAAGATTTCAAGGAAGCCCCATGGCCCAACCCAAGACCGCCCAGAAGGACGCGTATTCGCTGATCCTCGACGCCATCGATTCCGGGGTCTACCGGCCCGGGGACCGTCTCGTGGAGAGCGAACTGGCGGATCGATTCGGCGTGTCGCGTACGCCGATTCGCGAGGCCCTGCAACGGCTTGAAACGCAAAGCCTGCTGGCGCGGGACGGGCGGTCGCTGATCGTGGCCTCGCTCGACCACAACCAGATGGCAGAGCTTTACGCCGTGCGGACGGAGCTGGAGGGGCTGGCGGCACGGCTGGCCGCCCGGCACGCCACGGAGGAGGAGATCCAGGTCCTCACCGAGATGGTCGAGGAAGACCGCGCGCTGATGAACGATCCCAACGCGCTGAGCCGGGCGAACCGGCGGTTTCACAAGATGATCCACCTCGCCTCGCACAACCGCTACCTCGTTCAGCAGCTCGACCTCGTGCACCGGTCGATGGCGCTGATGGCCACCACCTCGCTGGCGGCGCAGGGAAGGGGCGAGATTGCCATGGCAGAGCATCAGGCCATCGTCGACGCGATTTCCCGGCGGGACGAGGATGCGGCCTACCAGGCGCTGCGCGACCATATCTCAGTGGCGTTCGTGACGCGGCTGAAGCTCGACACGCAGGAGGCGCTCGGCGCCTGAGGGCGCTAGAGCTTCGTGTCGGGCGGGATGTCCGCCCCCGGCGCATCGGGCGAGGAATGGCCGTGCTGGGTCTTGTCCCAGAAGAACGGATTGCGCAGAGTCTCCCACAGGGACTTGTAGATCGCGACGGTGCCAAGCGGGAAATAGGCGAACAGCGTCGGAACCCATGGGAACAGCGACCGGTGCGGGCTGCGCGCCAGGGCCGCCATGCCGACCAGCAGGGTCATTCCCTCTGCTGTCAGGAACACCGCCGTCAGCGCCAGGATCCCGCCGCGCCCGATCCACGGGTCCAGCGGGTGCGGCAGCCCGGCGAGGATCAGCCAGAACGACCAGAGCACCGGCGCAAAGGCAAATTGCAGGATCGTCCCGAGGAACAGCGCCTGCATCCCGAAGAATCGCTTGGGGCCGAGGTCATGCCACAGCCGGCGCGGGCGGCGCGAATGGACCCACCACGTGATGACGTAACCTTTCAGCCAGCGGGACCGCTGCTTGATCCACGGCCAGAAGCGGTTGTTGGCCTCCTCTCGCGTGACAGAGCGGATCATCTCTGTCCGCCAGCCATAGCGCGCCAACCGGATGCCGAGGTCGGCGTCTTCTGTCACGTTGTGGGCGTCCCAGCCGCGCACCTCCTCCAGCGCCTCGCGCCGGAAGAAGACGGTTGTGCCCCCGAGCGGGACGGCGAATCCCATGCGGGCGAACCCGGGAAGCAGGATGCGGAACCAGCTTGCGTAATCGACGGCGAAACAGCGCGACAGCCAATTGGCGCGCGGGTTGTAGAAGTCGAGAATGCCCTGCAGGCAGCCGACCTCCGGCGCGGCGGTCTCGAAGGCGCTGACCACATGGTCGATCTGGTCGGGGGCGGGCGCGTCTTCGGCGTCGTAGATGCCGACGATGGCGCCACGGGTGAAATGAAAGGCGTAATTCAGGGCCCGCGGCTTCGTGCGGATGCGGCCCGGCGGCACGACGACGGTCCTGATCCATGGCGGCAGGGCCGTGCGTTCGATGGTCGCGCGGGTGACGGTATCCTCCGCCTCCAGCACGAGCACCACGTCCAGCAGCGATTTCGGATAGGTCAGCCGTGACAGCCGTTTGACGAGCGTTCCGGCAATCTCCTGTTCATGAAACAGCGGCACAAGGATCGAAACCACCGGCGGATCGGCGGGCAGGGCGTGACGCGGCGGCGCCAGGCGACGGGGCACGACGATGAGCGCGGCGAGCTTCATCCCCTGCGACACCATCAACGAGCCTAGGGCGAGCACGAGGCCTATGGCAAACAGCAGCGCCGGCGCGGTGGCGAGCATGGAGAGGCAAACGAGGCTGACAAGGATCGCCAGCGCGGTCGTCGCCGGACTTGAGGTGTTGAGATCGCGACAACTGTCCTCCGGCCTGACCCAGTTCTCGGCGGCGGTGGCCAGGGCCTCGCCGTGCCGCTGGGCGATGTCGTCGTGGATGTCGGCCTCTGTCGCGAGGGCCATGACCACCGGCCCGATGTCCGGCGGCAGGAGCGGCAGCAGTTCGTCATACCGTTCGGGGCGCGCTGTGGCGAGAAGGAGCGTGTCGCCGACCTTGATCCAGGGCAGCACGCCATGTCTGAGGCAGAAGTCGGTGGGCAGGAGCTGCGCCAGTGCCGGATCGGGCGGGGAAGTCGCGCGATCCAGGGCCATGGCGCCGTAGTGCTGCGCCTGCGCCTGAAGGACGTCCTTCCGGGTGGCAAGCGCCTCCGCCATGACGACGGTGGACACGGGCTGATCCAGCCGGGCCGCCTCTGCCAGTGCCACAAGCATGGTGCGCGGCGCAACGGTCCCGGCCTCCATGAGGATGTGACTGACAGGCTGGCCCCTTGGCCCGCGAGCCTGCGCGAGGGTGACGTCCGTCAACAAGAGGCGGGTCTGGGTCATGGGGGGTCCGGCTTTGCCTGCCGGGAGTGTCGTGCTTGGGGTTTAAGGAACGGTTAATGACGGCCGGGCTGACGCGTGTATTTTTATATTTAGTGCAAGGCGTTAATGCATTTTCTTAAGGTTGGTTAACAAGTTGGAAACGGGCTGGGCGGAATATCGGCCGGCTAGGCCTGGAGGCTCAGGCAACCCGAGCCGCGCAGGTCGTGGGGCCCCGTCCGGGCGATTGATGCCGGTTTGCGCTGCGGCGACGGTATTGCGCCGGACACGAACGGAAAAGGCCCCGGCGCGCGGGGCGTCGGGGCCTTTTGTCAGAAAAACAGTCGGCAAGGACCGCCGGAAACGTCTCAGGCGCGCGCCATGGAGGCGGCGAAGCGTTCGAACAGGTAGAAGCTGTCCTGCGGGCCGGGGCTGGCCTCCGGGTGGTGCTGGACGGAGAACACCGGGCGGTCGGCCACGCGGATGCCGCAGTTGGAGCCGTCGAACAGCGACACATGCGTCTCCAGCACGCCGGAGGGCAGGGTCTGGCTGTCCACCGCAAAGCCGTGGTTCATGGAGGTGATCTCCACCTTGCCGGTCTCCATGTCCTTGACGGGATGGTTCGCGCCGTGGTGGCCGTGGTTCATCTTGATCGTCCGTGCCCCCAGCGCCAGCGCCAGCATCTGGTGGCCGAGGCAGATGCCGAACACCGGCAGCTCGGTCTTGTTCAGCAGGTCCTGGATCATCGGCACGGCATAGGTGCCGGTCGCCGCCGGGTCGCCGGGGCCGTTCGACAGGAACACGCCGTCGGGCGAATGCGCCATCACGTCCTCATAGGTGGCCGTGGCGGGCAGGACGGTCACTTCACAACCGGCAGAGGCGAGGCAGCGAAGAATGTTGCGCTTGGCGCCGTAATCGACCGCGACGACCTTGTGGCGCGCCTCCGTCTGGCGGACGTAGCCGTCGGGCCAGGCCCACCGCATTTCGTCCCAGCGGTAGGATTGCGCGCAGGTGACGTCCTTGGCGAGGTCGAGCCCCTCGAGCCCGGAGAAGCTGCGGGCCGCCGCGACCAGTGCCGCGATGTCGAAGTTGCCGTCGGGATCGTGCGCAAGTGCCACATGCGGCGCGCCGGACTGGCGGATCGCACGGGTCAGGCGGCGGGTGTCGACGCCGCCGATGGCGATACGGCCACGGGCGGAAAGCCATTCCGACAGGCCTTGCGCGGCACGCCAGTTCGACGGCGCGGTGGGCATCCACTTGACGACCATGCCTGCCGCCACCGGATCGCCGGTTTCGTCATCCTCGGGGTTCACGCCGACGTTGCCCACGTGCGGGAAGGTGAAGGTGACGACCTGACCGGCGTAGGACGGATCGGTCATGATTTCCTGGTAGCCGGTCATGGCGGTGTTGAAGCACAGCTCGGCGGTGACCTGGCCGGTGGCGCCGAAGCCCTGCCCGTAAAAAAGTGTACCGTCGGCTAGGGCGAGGCATGCGGTGGGCGCGGGCTTTTGGCTCGGCATGGGGCGACTCCGGACTGTGGGCAAATCGTGCGGAACCTAAGCCCGCACCGGGAGGCGGTCAAGAGCCCGTTCTGAAAATGTAAATCCCTTTTATTTCAGGACCTTGGGCAAATCTGGCGGAGTTGCGCCGACGCGGCGGTTGGGATAGGGTCGGGTCTTGAATGTGGATAACCGCGGGGATTGCGGCATGGAATTGCGCGAAAGAGTCAACGTGGCCGTCAAACAGGCGATGCGGGAGAAGGACGCCGCGCGGCTGTCCACCCTGCGCCTGATCAATGCCGCGATCAAGGATCGCGACATCGCGGCCCGTGCAGACGGGCAGGAAAACGGCGTGGACGACTCCGAAGTGCTGGCGATCCTCGGCAAGATGGTCAAGCAGCGCCGCGAGAGCGCGAAGACCTACGAGGAAGGCGGACGGCTGGACCTGGCCGAGCGCGAGATGGCCGAGATCGAGGTGATCGAGGAATTCCTGCCGCGCGCGCTGAGCGACGCGGAGGTCTCGGCGGCGGTCGATGCGGCGGTCGCGGAAGTCGGCGCCGAATCCATCCGCGACATGGGCCGGGTGATGGGCGTGCTGAAGTCGAAGTACACCGGCCAGATGGATTTTGCGGCGGCAGGCCCGCTGGTGAAGGCGCGGCTGGCGTCCTGACAGTGGCGCGCGGCAGGTTACACGGGTAAACGCCGCGGTCATCTTCCCTGAAAATCGGTTGATATATGCGGTCCCTGCGGTCGTGCGACGAGGTTGTTCTTATGCTTCGCGCGGTCCTTGGGATGACCTGCATGCGAGTCGCACCCGCCCGAAAAGCTGCCGTTCACGCAACGCGCGCCGGGGTACCGGGCCGTTCGGTGGGCAGGGCTTGTGTCGCAGGCCGGGCCCTGCACAAGGCGCGGGACCGGGCCGTTCCCGGTGCCGGGAATTCGTTCGGAAAGCGGGACACTTCCGGCCGGTACGGGGGGGCGAAACGGCCGGTTGTTAACCTTTGCACCGGCGCGCCGAATGACGCTGCGTCGCAAACGGTTAACGGGGGAAGGCGGCGCGAAGCCCCGCCCTACACCGGTTGCGCGTCCGGGTCCGTTCCCGACTGTCCCGGTGGCGGCGACATGGTGGCCAGCTCTTCCGGCAGATCCTCGGGCAGGGGGAAGCCCTGAGCGATGCGGGCCAGCTCCTCCGGGTCGTCGATGCGGAAGCGTTCCACGAACTTCGTCTTGAAGCTGACGCGGCCGCGCCGGGCGCCGAAGTTCTCGCCGTGGTTCAGGACGTAGAGCACCGCCGGGAAGGACAGCGGCGCCAGCCTGTGCCCGGCCAGCGCGGCGAGATAGGGGAACATCCGGTGCTCGTGCTGGGTCATCGCCTGCAGGAAGCCCGCCGATTGCGGCAGGTCCGGATCATGGGCCACCGCCGCGCAGCTGCCGCAGAGTTTCCAGAAGGGTTTGCGCATCGGCTCGCGCAGGGTCGGCGCATCGGCGAGGGCGATCACCCCGGTGGCGTCGTCCATCACCAGCCCCTGCTGCACGAGGTAACCGCCCGGGGCCTGCCGGCGCAGCATCTCGCGCACCATGCCCTGCCGCATCAGGTCGTCGGCGTCGAAGCTCATGACGTAGGAGGGGCCGGTGTCCAGCCTGTCGAGCTGACCGTAGAGGGCGGCCAGCTTGCGCCACTTGTCGTTGCCGGGAGTCGGATCGTCGAACGGCAGGAAGTGGATGCGGCGGTCGTCGGGCAGAAGCGGCCGTTCCTGGCAGCAGACGATTGCCTGCCAGTGCGGATCGTCCTGCGCGATCATGCATTGCAGCGTGGCGCGCAGGCGGATGTTCACCGCGCGCCAGTCGCCGACCTGCTCCGGCCCGACCAGCGGAATGAGGAAGATCACCTGCCGGCGCATGGCGGGCACCCGTGTCCGGAGCGCGTGGCGCAGGGCGAGGGCCGCGGCCTCGGACGGGACGGGGGTCAGCCGGTCGGCGATGTCGTCGCGCGCGGCGCGGGCGGCCAGCGAGAGGGCGGCGCGGTGCCATTTGGGTGTTGCGGGGGCCTGGGCCATCTCAGCTCTCCTTCGCGCGGCGGACGGCGGTCAGCAGGTCGGTGTAGAGCGCCTTGCGTTCGTCCTCGGACAGGAAGGCGCCGATCTCGACCTCGCGCCCGCTGCCCTTGAGGGTGACGTAGTTGGGAACCGGGCCGCCGGTCTCGTGCAGGGAGACGGTGACCCAGAAGGTGTTGGCATCCCACGACAGGGAGTCGCCGCGCGGATCGGTGCGCACGAGGCTGGTGGTGTCGTGGGAGAGGGTGAGCACCTCGAGGATGCGGCGGTCGCGGAGGTTGCGGCGCAGCGCATAGTAGAGCGCGGCGGTGGCGGCCAGCATGAACGGCAGGAGCCCCCAGAGCACCAGCGTGCCGAGGACGCCGTAGAGCGGAATCGAGGCGGCGAGGAAGAAGCCCAGCACCATGGCGGCGAAGCCCTTGGGCGACAGGGAGTTGTGCGGCCAGAGCTGCATCTCCTGTACGTGCGCGCGCGGGGGGGTCGTCCAGTGGTACGGCATGTCAGTCCTATAACGTGCCACATGGCGTCCGCAAAGCGGGAAGCTGTCGTGTTTCCGGGAGGTTGCGACCGTTTCGCGCAGATGCAGGGCAGCGGGCGGCGCGGTCATGCCCGGGCGGGCCCGCGCACGATCCGGAGCACGATCTGCCCCAGCGTCAGCGCGGCGAAGACCAGAAGCGCCAGACCGGCGATTGCGGTCAGCGCCTGCTGCACCTCGAGCGTCCAGAACATGGCCGGCAGCTCTTCGGCGTCGGGCATCACGCCGCGGACGTGCAGCGCCCCGAATTCCACCGCCGAGAGGATGCCGTGCTGGGTCAGCACGCAGAGCGCCATGTTGCGTCCGAAGCGCAGCGCGCGAAGGAAGTCGATCACGAAGTAGACCGCCGGGAAGATCGCGAAGGTCAGCGCCACGCGGGCGAAGAGCCGGGGCAGCGGGATGGTGGAGAAGGTGTCGTGCAGGGAGGTGTCGCGCAGCGCCGGGACCTCGGTCATCGCGTGCAGCCATCCGGCATAGAGCGCCCATGAGAACGGGATGGACAGCAGGAGGATCGGCGGCCAGCCCGGGCGCCTGAGGAAGGCGGCAAACGGCAGGGCCGTGACGATCAGGAGGACGATGTAGGACAACGGGGGCTCCGGCTGCGGCGGGGGGAGAGACAGGAAGATAGCGGGCGCCCTGACCGGAGAAAGGCCCGGAGCACATGCGCCGGTCGGGGTGTGGCCTTCGTGCCAGTGGCCGCCGGGCGGAGAGTGCGCTGGCCGGTTCGGCCGCGTCCCGTCCGGAGGGCGGAAATCAAAAGGCCCCGCGAGCGTGTCGCGGGGCCTTCCGGTTGTCTTTCAGAGCGGCGCTCAGTGCGCGTGGCCCTTGTCCCAGTCTTCCTGCTTCGGGAGCTGCTCGAAGGTGTGCTCCGGCGGCGGGGAGGGCAGGGTCCACTCCAGCGTGTCGGCCCATTCGTTCCACGGGTTGTTCTGCGTCACCCGCGCGCCACGGGTGAGCGCGTGGAAGATGATGAAGAAGAACAGCAGGAACGAGGCGAAGGAGATGAACGCACCGATCGACGAGACCATGTTCCAGGTGGCGAAGGCCTCCGGGTAGTCGATGTAGCGGCGCGGCATGCCCTGACGGCCGAGGAAGTGCTGCGGGAAGAAGGTCAGGTTCGCACCGATGAACATCATCCAGAAGTGCAGCTTGGCCATCGGTTCGGAGTACATCCGGCCCGACATCTTCGGCAGGTAGAAGTACATGCCCGCGAAGATCGCGAAGACGGCGCCCAGCGACATCACGTAGTGGAAGTGTGCCACAACGTAATAGGTGTCGTGGTAGGCGCGGTCGACGCCTGCCTGGCTCAGCACCACGCCGGTCACGCCGCCGACGGTGAAGAGGAACAGGAAGCCGAAGGCCCAGAGCATCGGTGCCTTCATGTCGAGCGAGCCGCCCCACATGGTTGCGATCCACGAGAAGACCTTCACCCCTGTCGGAACCGCGATGACCATCGTTGCCAGCATGAAGTAGGACTGCTGCGACAGCGACATGCCGACGGTGTACATGTGGTGCGCCCACACGACGAAGCCGAGCGCGCCGATGGCGATGATCGCCCAGACCATCGGCAGGTAACCGAAGACCGGCTTGCGCGAGAAGGTCGCGATCACGTGGGAGATGATGCCGAAGCCCGGCAGGATCACGATGTACACTTCCGGGTGGCCGAAGAACCACAGGATGTGCTGGTACAGGATCGGGTCACCGCCGCCGGCCGGGTCGAAGAAGGTCGTCCCGAAGTTCCGGTCGGTCAGCAGCATGGTGATCGCGCCGGCCAGGACGGGCAGGGACAGCAGGATCAGCCAGGAGGTGACGAAGATCGACCAGGAGAACAGCGGCACTTTGAAGAGCGTCATGCCCGGGGCGCGCATGTTCAGGAAGGTGGTGATCATGTTGATCGCACCGAGGATCGAGGACGCACCGGAGACGTGCACCGCGAAGATCGCGAGGTCGGTGGAGAAGCCCCCTTCGGTCGTCGAGAGCGGCGGGTAGAGGACCCAGCCGATGCCCGAACCGAGCTGGCCGTTGCCGCCCGGCGAGAAGACCGAGCAGACCGCAAGCGTGGTGCCCGCGACATAGAGCCAGAACGACAGGTTGTTCATCCGCGGGAACGCCATGTCCGGCGCGCCGATCTGCAGCGGCATGAAGTAGTTGCCGAAACCGCCGAACAGCGCCGGGATGACGACGAAGAACATCATCAGGATGCCGTGGGCGGTGATCATCACGTTCCAGAGGTGCCCGTTCGGCGTGCAGTTCTCGATCGCGGTCGGGAACAGGCGCGCGCCTTCCATGCACATGAACTGAACGCCCGGCTCCATGAGCTCCATGCGCATGTAGACGGTGAAGATGACGGAGATCAGGCCGGCAAAGGCCGACACGATCAGGTAAAGGATCCCGATGTCCTTGTGGTTGGTCGACATGAACCAACGGGTGAAGAACCCCCGGTTGTCTTCATGCTCGTGGCCATGAATGGCGGCGTCTGCCATTGTCTGCCTCCCTAGCGTTTCCATGCAGGGACGCCCGAAAAGACTCCTGGCAAGAATCTTTCCGTGCGTCCGGTGTTCTGTCCCGTTTTTTAGAATGTGTCCGCGACTGCGTCCATGCGGCGATTTGATCTCGATCAAACTTTTTGTCGCACCTCGTTGAAGCGGGGGCGGTGCTTGACGGTGATTGTCACGGGTACTTGAAGACCGGGCGTTGCGGATAGGGCTTCTGCTGTGGTCTGGCGGCCACAGGCGAATCGTTCGCGACGGGGCGGCGGGTGTCTTCCTGGCTGCCGGGATGCCTTGGGGCCGCGCGAAATGCGCCGCTCAAGTCGTTGGCGTTGTTTCCTATTTCTGCGGTTTTCGGCTGCTTTGGTGTTCGGAACGGTCGAGCGTCGTTCGGGTGCGCAGCGGCGACGGCCCGGGGAAAACATGCTCCGCCCGCTGGCGCCTTAAGACCTTGTTAGGGGGCCGTGCGTCACCCTGCGGGGCGGCGTTTGCTGACGTGGAACCGGGCCGGGTCAGGCATTCCTGACTGTCGGTCCGGGCGGAAGTGCCTATTTTTGTACTACGGCCACGCAACAAAATTGCCCGTGCACCGTTTGTGAGGAGGAGGCTACCATGACTGCTATCGATATGATGTCCGTTCACACCACCGGCAGCACGCTGCGCCAGCGCCTCGCCCGGATGTTCGAAACGCCGTTCGACCGGCGCTATCGCCAGCGCACCGCGACCATCGCGGCCCTGCGCGCCAAGTCCGACGCGGATCTTGCGGCGATGGGCCTGACGCGGGACGAGATCGTGCCCCACGTCTTCCGCGGCCGCGCGGTTATCTGAGGCGTCCCCGGGGGACGTCAGGCGGTGACCTGCGCAGGCAGCGGGCCGAAGACCTGCTCGAAGGTCTCCCTCAGCGCCACGTCGAGGTCGTCCATCGTCACCGGCAGGCCCAGATCGACCAGGCTCGTCACCCCGTAATCGGTGATTCCGCAGGGCGTGATGCCGTCGAAATGGCTCAGGTCCGGCTCGACGTTGATCGAGATGCCGTGAAAGCTCACCCATTTGCGCAGGCGGATGCCGATGGCCGCGACCTTGTCCTCGGCCATGTTCCCGTCGGGCAGGGCGGGGCGGTCGGGCCGCTCGATCCAGACGCCGACACGGCCATCGCGGATGTGGCCGCGCAGGTTGAAGGTGTCGAGCGTGGCAATCACCCAGTTCTCCAGATCCTGCACGAAGCGGCGCACGTCCTTGCCGCGCTTGCCCACGTCGAGCATCACGTAGACCACCCGCTGTCCGGGGCCGTGATAGGTGTACTGCCCGCCGCGCCGCGTGTCGTGGACGGGGAAGCGGTCGGGGTCCTTCAGGTCTTCGCGTTTCGCCGATGTGCCGGCGGTGTAGAGCGGCGGATGTTCCAGCAGCCAGACGCATTCACCGGCCTCGCCGCGCGCGATAGCATCGGCGCGGGCCTCCATGAAGGTGAGCGCCTCCTCGTAGGAGGTCAGGCCGTCACTGATCTTCCATTCTACCATGCGCCCGCCGGGACGTCCGAGCCCCGCCTCCCTGATGTGCATCGCCGCGGCGGCGGACCGGGCCGCCTGCCTGCGCCACCGGAGGTAATGCGATTGGGAGCAAAGCGCAACGCGGGGGCTTCGGTGCTGCCTTGATCGGCTTTCGGTCAGGCGGGCAAGGCCGCCCGGTGCCACATGGCCCGGGGCGTTCCCGACCCTCCCGCAAACTGTCGGCACGGCAATGCAATTTTCCTCTTCACATTGCCGGCGGGCTTCGCTAAGAGGCGCGTCACCAAGCCTAGACAGTGCGGTCGTGGCGGAATTGGTAGACGCGCAGCGTTGAGGTCGCTGTGGGGTAACTCCCGTGGAAGTTCGAGTCTTCTCGACCGCACCATTCAAAAAACGCCCCCGTTCGTGGGGCGTTTTTTTGTTGCCGCCCCAACCACATCAGAGCCGGCTCTGGCGCGGCATAGCATGCGGATCGCAAGCGTTCGGGCCGTGCGGGTCCGCGGGATCGGGGGCGCACCGAAGGGGCGTCCGTTTTCTCTGTTCAGCTGTGTTCGGGGTGGACTGGTCAGCGGGGCTGACCTTAAATGCCACCATGATCCTGCAGAAACGCATTCCCTACGATGTCCTGACACCGCGCCGGCTTCCGGGCGTCGCCCCGTTCGAGATGGCCGACTGGCTGCACGTGGACGAGGCCTATGCCGGACAGATGGCGGAGCGTGTGCGGCTTTTGTCAGAACGGCGGAGCGAGGTGCTGAGGCTGGACCCGGACGCTCATGCGGCGGCGGAGGAGCTGCTGGACATGGTGCTTGCGCATCTGCCTGAGGGGTTCGTGTCTGAAGGGCTGCGCGTCGCCTGTCCGGACGGGCGCGTGGTGGAGATCGACAGGGGTGATCCTTTGGGTACGCTGGGACATATCGTGCAGGAAGACCTGTGCCTCATGGAGCCTCGCGACGGTGTGCATGTGTTGACCGGCGCGGTGCTGTGTTTTCCGGCAAGCTGGCTTCTGGCAGAGAAATTCCTCAGACCTCTGGTGGGGATACATGCGCCGGTCGAGGTCTATGACGACGGGCTGGCCGCCCGGGTGCAGCGGCTGTTCGACGGGGTGCAGGCGGGTCGGCCGCTTTGGCGCTACAACCTGCTGCATTACGACGATCCGACGCTGTTCCAGCCGCGCTCGGAACAGGCGCGGCGTCCGCACGTGGACCAAGAGACGGCCCCCTTCACCCGCAGCGAACGGCAATGCCTCGTGCGCCTGCCAAAGACCGGCGCGGTGGTGTTTTCCATCCACACGTATGTCGTGGCCCGGCGGGCTGGCGGGGCTGTGCCAGCTACCTGAGCGACTTGGCTGGCAAGGCACAGGCGACGGCGTTTGTGCAAGGTTTCGGGCAGATCGCGCAGGATTGGCGCCCAAAGGATGCTGGATCTTCGGAGAGCTTGGGCGATTGGTGCACGGAAAACGGCGTTTCCGGGCATACCCGCTCCGGAACGTGAAACGCCCGGCGCGAAGCCGGGCGTTTGAGGCATGAAAAGCGGCGCCTGCTGCAAGCAGGCAATCAGGTGCATGCCGGAGCGTCGCCGCTACCGGCACCCCGTCAATTCACCAGGGCGCCCATCACACCGTCCAGCCGGTTCGTGTTGTGAAGGACGGCGAAAAGGCATGTCACCGCAAGCGTCTGTGACGCAAGGCGGAAGTCCATGCCCCGCAGGCTGACGATGTAGACGAAGACCGCCGCCGGGAAGTAGACGATGCCCAGGACGCCGGTCATCAGGTAACCCGCGACGGACAGCCGGCGTTTGGCGGGTTCCTGCGCCTCCAGCTTCACCTTGTAAGGCGCGAGGCGCTCTGCCGTGCTCGGACGCATTTCGACCGGTTCGGGCTTGGACGTGGCGTACGGGCTCTTGCTGATGCGGCTGTTCAGGTTCTCGTGCTCGAAGAGCTCGTTCTCCATCTCGGCGTCGACTTCCGGCATCCGGCGGGGCGACACGTAGGACCGCAGGCGGATGAAGTCGTCGCGGTCCAGCAGCACATCCGGCGAATACCATTCGAGGATATCGGCGGAGGAATGATCGAGCGCGGTCAGCACCGTGTCCGACAGGATACGCGCGGCCTTCTCGTCGTCGAGCGGCTCGCCGTCGGCGGTGATGACCTCGAGCACGACGCGCGGGCCGTAATCGCTTTGTTCTTCGGCGATGACGTTAATGCCGTAGCGGCGTCCGAAGACCTTGTTGGCATGGGCGGAACGGTGGGGTTTTGCGCCCGGCGCCGGGTCGAGGCGGGCCAGCACGCGGGCTGCGCTTTCGACGTAGGGCGCCGGATCGAGATCGGCGGCATCAGGAAGAATCAGACCTGCGTACGGATACTCGGCACTGCTCATGGCGGGCTCCTTAGGTTTATTCGCGGCGCTTCGGCGCGCCGCGTTAACCAATGTGTGCCTGCAGATCGTGGTCCGATTTGGGCGAAATGAAGCAACTTTCTTGTCAATTTAGACGAGAAAATTGAATGTCATATCAACCTTAAGTTTACAGACTCGCCCGGGGCCAAACGCGGTCAGTTGCCGACGGCCTGAGCGGCGTAGGCAATGGCGCGCTGGTAGTTGCCGCTGTCGTTCCACGCGGAAAGCGCGCGGAAGTTCGCGGTGCCTTCGCCGAACGGCTGGCCCGCCTTCCAGCCGTTCTGCCGCAGCAGGTTGGCAGCGGAGGCAAGGGCGTCGGCGGCATTGTAGGGATCGGCCCGGCCGTCGCCATTGGCATCGACGCCATAGCGCATCCAGTTGCCGGCGAGGAACTGCATGTGGCCGAGTTCACCCGAGGGGCCGCCCTGCGTGTTTGCAGAGATCATGCCGCGGTCGACCATCATCAGCGCCGCTTCGGCGTGGGGCTCGAACCGCGGGTGGCGGCGGCAGTAGGAGGACAGCGTCACGGCGCCGTCCACGATCGAGGTCTTGCCGAGGTAGCCGCCCCACGACGTCTCCAGCCCCCAGATCACCGCAAGTACGCTGCCGGGCACGCCGTACTGGCGCTCGACAGCGTTGAACAAGTTGGCGTTCTTGTTCATCCGCGAGCGCGCAGCGTTGACGAAGTTCTGCGCGGAGCCGCCGGTGCGCTTGGCAAGGAAGGTCGCCGGGTCGGAGTAGGAAACGCCGGTCTGGCTGGAGGGACGCGATTCGAACTTCCAAGTGATCGAGGACAGTTTCGCGCCCTGCAGCGCCTGAAGGCCGCGCTGGCCCACGCCGCGGGATGCGGCCTGCTGGGCGAAAGCGGCCTTGTAGGCGCCGAAGGAGCCCTGGTCGGTGATGCAGGTCGCCGCGAAGGCGGGCGAGGCTGCGAGAAGGGACAGCAGGGCTGCGTGGACGATACGGCGCATCGGTTTCTCCGGATAAGTACAGTTAGACGGAGACTAGCATTCGAATTCCGCGCGCCAAGGGTCGTTCGTCAGATCATGCCGGAGAAGCCACCGGAGACCACAAGCGTGGTCACGGTGACAATGAGGGAGGCGACACGCAGGGCGGGGTTTTCCATGACAGTTCCGGCGGCGGCGGAGACCTGCCCATGCATGCGGCTGCGCTCGCCCGCGATTTCGCCCGGGGTGGCGCCGCGGAGGAAGGCGTCGCGCATGTGGGCCTCGAACGCGGCGACATGGGCATCGTAGCGGCGGTCGGTGTCGCGGACCTGACTGGGGCGCATCGTGACGGCGCGGCGGGCCACGATCCGGCGGGGGGCCACGGGCACCGGGGCGAAAGCGGTATCGAGACCTGCGAGGAAGGCGGCGCGGGGGATGGCCGTCTTGGTGTTCTGCCAGATGACGGATGTGACCTCGAACGCGCGGGCGAAGCGGTAGGCGAGTTCGGCCATGCGGGCGGAGGCATCGGCTTCGCCGAGATCGAGCGCGAGAGTGACGACCGTCTCTTCGGCCCTGTGCGCCATGGAGAGCGACAGCGCGAGGCCGGGCGCGACCATCCGGAGGCCGTTGAGGGAAACGTCATCGACGCGGAGGCCTTCGGCACGCAGGTGCGGTTTCAGCACGTCTGCCATCCGCGGCAGGGCGACAGACGGGCGGCCTTCGAAGACGAACGTGGCGATTGCGGTCATGGTGATTTTCCCCGGTTTTTCTTTGTTTGTGGGGGCAGTCTTGCCGCCGTCTTTGGAAGAATCTGGACCTTATCTTGGGGTATTTGGGCGAAACCGCCACAGTCCGTCATAGTTGTGCAAATGTGGTCTTATTCACGTTCAAATGTGGCGATACCGCCGCAAACCCCGGCAAATGCCATATTTCCGACATGAAAACCGAACTTTGGAAACGGTTTGTTTCCGTGCGCCCTGAAAAACCTGTCTTGACGTGACTTTGCGTCAACGGAAACGGGCCCCGCGAAAACGCGGAGCCCGTCCAGGAATATGCGTGCCGTCCGGCTGGATCAGCAGGAGTAGTACAGTGCGAATTCCACCGGGTGCGGCGTCATTTCGTACATTTCCAGCTCTTCCATCTTCAGCTCGATGTAGCCTTCGATCTGGTCCTTGGTGAACACGTCACCGGCCAGCAGGAAGTCCATGTCGGCTTCGAGTTCCGTCAGCGCTTCGCGCAGCGAGCCGCAGACGGTCGGAATGCCGGCCAGCTCTTCCGGCGGCAGGTCGTACAGGTTCTTGTCCATGGCTTCGCCCGGATGGATCTTGTTGGTGATCCCGTCGAGGCCGGCCATCAGCAGGGCCGCGAAGCACAGGTAGGGGTTGGACGACGGGTCGGGGAAGCGGGCCTCGACGCGCTTTGCCTTCGGCGACTGGGTCCACGGAATACGCACGCAGCCCGACCGGTTGGAGGCGGAGTAGGCGCGCAGAACGGGGGCCTCGTAGCCCGGGACCAGACGCTTGTAGGAGTTGGTCGACGGGTTGGTGAAGGCGTTGAGCGCCTTGGCGTGCTTCAGGATGCCGCCGATGAAGTACAGCGCCTCGTCGGAGAGGTCGGCGTACTTGTCGCCCGCGAAGAGCGGCTTGCCGTCCTTCCAGATCGACATGTTGACGTGCATGCCCGAGCCGTTGTCGCCCTTGATCGGCTTCGGCATGAAGGTTGCCGAACGGCCGTAGGCCTGTGCCACGTTGTGGATGACGTACTTGTATTTCTGGAGTTCGTCGGCCTGCTTGGTCAGCGAGGAGAAGACGAGGCCCAGCTCGTGCTGCGAGGTCGCCACTTCGTGGTGGTGCTTGTCGACCTTCATGCCGAGGCGCTTCATGGTCGAGAGCATCTCGGAGCGGATGTCCTGGCCGTCGTCGGCCGGGTTCACCGGGAAGTAGCCGCCCTTGTAGGTCGGACGGTGGCCCAGGTTGCCCATCTCGAACTCGGCGTCGGTGTTCCATGCGGCGTGGTCGGCGTCGACCTCGTAGGACACCTTGTTCGGTGTGACGGCGATCTTGACGTCGTCGAACAGGAAGAACTCGGCCTCGGGGCCGAAGTAGGCGACGTCACCGATGCCGGAGGACTTCAGGTAAGCCTCTGCCAGCTGCGCGGTGCCGCGCGGGTCGCGGTTGTAGGCTTCGCCGGTGTCGGGCTCGACGACGGAGCAGTGGATGCAGAGCGTCTTCTCGGCATAGAACGGGTCGATGTAGACCGAATCCGGGTCGGGCATCAGCTTCATGTCGGAGGCTTCGATCGACTTCCAGCCGGCGATGGAGGAACCGTCGAACATGAAGCCTTCTTCGAGGAAGTCCTCGTCAACCAGGTCGCTCATCACGGTCACGTGCTGCAGCTTGCCGCGCGGATCGGTGAAGCGGATGTCGACGTAGGCAACTTCCTCGTCCTTGATCAGCTTGAGAACGTCAGCGTTGCTCATTCTGTAGTGTCCTTCTCTGTCAGAATTGGATTTTGTTTGCAGGGGCGCCGCGCGCGGGCGCGACCCCGTGAGGTCAACCAGTGGTCAGAGCGCGTCCGAGCCGGATTCGCCGGTACGAATGCGGATTGCCTGCTCGACGTGACTCACGAAGATCTTGCCGTCGCCGATCTTGTCGGTCTTGGCCGCGGAAACGATGGCCTCGATGGCGCCATCGACCTGATCGTCGTCAAGAACGATCTCGATCTTCACCTTGGGAAGGAAGTCCACCACGTATTCAGCACCGCGATACAGTTCGGTATGGCCTTTCTGGCGGCCGAAACCCTTCACCTCGACGACGGAAAGGCCCTGGATGCCGGCCTCCTGCAAAGCCTCTTTCACTTCATCAAGCTTGAACGGCTTGATGATGGCTTCGATCTTCTTCATGAGGTTCTCCCCCCTTTCGCATCCCGTGTCGGGCTTCGGCAGACCATTTCTGCCTTGTGCCCACAATCACATAGAGTGTCAGTTGGGGGGCAATGGCCATCCGAACTTGAAGGCGAGATCGTTTTTTAAGCGATATGATTAAAAAAGCGACAAAATGGAAACGCAGGGTCAGATGATGACGGAAACGGTGACGGCAGAGCAGATGCGGGCGCTCGAACGGGCCGCGATGGACAGCGGATCGGTCACCGGTCTGGAGCTGATGGAGCGGGCCGGGCAGGGGGTGGCCGAGGCGATAAAGGCGCATTGGCCCGATACGCGGCGGGCCGTGGTCCTCTGCGGCCCCGGCAACAATGGCGGCGACGGATTCGTGGTGGCGCGCCTCCTGGCGGACAGCGGCTGGGAGGTCGAGGCGCTTTTCCATGGCGAGGCCGACCGGCTGCCGCCGGACGCACGCACGAACCACGACCGCTGGGCCGCGACGGGGGCGGTCGGGCCGCTGACGCTCGGCGTCGTGAAGCAGGCCGGCGAACCCGATGTCTGGGTCGACGCGATATTCGGCATCGGTCTGTCGCGGCGCCCAACCGGAGAGCTCGAACGCGTGTTGAGCCACTTGGCAGGTCATGGCGGAGACCGGATGACCCTGCAGCCGAAGCTGGTGGCGGTGGACGTGCCCTCCGGTCTCGACGCGGACACCGGAGAGATCCCCGGAAAGGGGGCAGGGGAATGGGCGCCGCCGTGCCCGTTTTGCGCCCTGACCGTGACCTTCCACCGCGCCAAGCCCGGCCATCTTCGCGGAGAGGGCCCGGAGCATTGCGGGAAACTGATCGTCAAGGATATTGGGCTTTAACACAGCCACATGCCCGGAGGTGCCATGCAGTCGGAAACCATCACGCGCGACACGCTGCCGGATCTTGCGAAGCGGGTCGATCAGCACAAGTACGACCACGGCCACGCCGTTGTCCTTTCGGGACCACCGGGGCAGGGCGGGGCGGCCCGCTTGGCCGCACGGGCGGCGCTGCGGGTCGGTGCGGGTCTGGTGACGCTCGGCTGTCCGCTGCGCGCGGTGACGGAAAACGCGGTGCAACTGACGGCGATCATGATCCGCGGGCTCGACGGAACGGCGGGGCTGGCCGAGATGCTGGAGGACGAGCGATACAACGCTCTCTGCCTCGGGCCGGGGCTTGGGCTGGGGCCTGCCACCGGCGAACTGGTGCGCGGTGCGCTGAAGGCGCGGCGGGGCACGGTGCTGGACGCCGACGCCCTCTCTCGTTTCCAGCGCGAGCCGCAGGCGCTGTTCGACATGCTTCACGACAATTGCGTCCTGACACCCCACGGCGGCGAATTCCGGCGGCTGTTCCCCGATCTCGCCGGGCGGATGGAAAACGACGACGCGTTCTCAAGGATCGATGCCGCGCGCGAGGCGGCGATGCGCGCTGGGGCGGTTGTGCTGATCAAGGGCGCGGAGACGGTCATCGCCGCGCCGGACGGGCGAGTGGCGGTGAACGCGGCGGTAGACGAGCGCGCCGCGCCGTGGCTGGCGACGGCAGGCGCGGGCGACGTGCTGGCCGGGATCGTCTGCGGGCTCATGGCGCGGCGCCTCCCGGCCTATGACGCCGCGAAGGCCGGCGCATGGCTGCATGTGGAGGCGGCGCGCGCCTTCGGCCCCGGCCTCATCGCGGAGGACCTGCCGGAGATGCTGCCAAGGGTGTTCCGCGACCTCGGGCTCTAGCGCTGTCTCAGGCGGGGGCGGTCACGCATTGCACCGCCGCCAGTTCCAGCCCGTCGGCATAGAGGATCTGCGGCGTCTCGAAGTGCAGCTCGAACAGGTCCAGTCTCTGCCGGCCGAGGCTGCGGATATAGGTGCCGTCGATCAGCCTGCAGGCCGGAACCAGCGCCTGACTGGCCCCGAACAGCGCGCTGGCGCGCCAGTCGCGAACCAGGATCTCCTGACGGGCGGGAAGGACCACGTCCCGGTCGGGCCGCGCGTTGCCCAGCGTGCCATGCGCGATACTGACCGCCTCGACCATGAGACGGCGGTGGCGCAGCCTGAACAGGCGGGCGGTGCCCGATGTGCGGGTGATGATCCGGTCGCCGGGTGTCAGGTGTTCGACCGGCAGTTCGCCGTCGAGAGTCAGCACAAGCGTGCCCGCGCAGACCGCATTCAGCGGCTCGCGTGACACGACATGCCGCGCGCGCAACTGCGCGTTCGGTCGGTTCGTCATTTCTGGGCGTCCTGCTCTGGTTGCCTCTGGTTTTTGCAGGAGTGTCCCGTAACAGGCGGCCAAAGTCACGGATTTTCTGACCGGGGCGGCATTGCTTTTTTCCCTCGCAAGCGCGCGGGGCCTTTGCTATGGAGCGCGCCACGGAGCGGGTGTGGCGAAATTGGTAGACGCACCAGATTTAGGTTCTGGCGCCGCAAGGCGTGGGGGTTCAAGTCCCTCCACCCGCACCACCGTTCACGGCACGTTCGACAGGCTGCCCATGATCGTCGCATGAGGCGCCCGGCTGGGTCCTCGCTGTGACAAGTGAAAATCCCGGTTTTTCCGTACCTTAGGGCAGCGCACCATGGGTCGTGTGATCCATTCGATCGGGCGCAGGCTGTGCGCCGCCTGGGGCATTCTGCCGATGGTCAGGCCGCATTATACATGGCACGCAAAGTCGAAGCCGGTCGTCGGCGGGCTTCTCCCTATGCCGTCCACGCGCCGGAGAAAATCTTCTGAAAAACGTAACGAACGATATCACAGACCGGTGATTTCCAGTCCGGTCGCGTTAGATGCGGTTGACAGCAGCGGTCGATCTCGATCCCGACCGCCGAAGCCGGAGGACTTCGATGACCGACACGCCAGACACCCTCCGATCACGCTCCCACTGGGCGGTGATCGGCCTCTTCCTGATCGCGGCGGGCGGGGTGCTGCTGCTTGCGCGGACCTTCCTGATGCCGCTGATCCTCGCCTTCCTGCTTTCGCTGACATTCTCTCCGGTGAGGCGCTTCTTCAAGCGGACGGGCCTGCCCGACGCCATCTCGGCGGGTATCATCGTGCTGTCGCTGGTCTCGCTTTGCGCGGTTGCCGCCGGGGGGCTGGCCGGGCCGGTGCAAAGCTACATCGACAACGGCCCGAGCATCATGCGCGACGTGGAGATCAAGCTGCGCGGCATCAGCGACCTCGTGGCCAAGGTCTCGGACGCGACCGAGAAGGTCGACGAGCTGACCGATACCGACGCCGAGGGGCCGAAGGTTGCCGTCGACACGGGGCCGGGCCTCTTTACTCAGGCGGTCATGAGCGTGCCTTATGTCATGGCCCAGGCTGTACTGACGCTGGTGATGCTCTTCTTCCTCATCGCGTCGGGCGACATGTTCTACGAAAAGCTCGTGGCCGTCAGTCCAACCTTCAAGGACAAGCGCCGCGCCATCCGCATCGTCTATGACATAGAGCGCAAGATCAGCCGCTATTTCCTGACCATCACCGTGATCAATGCGGGGCTGGGGGCTGCTGTCGGCCTTGCCCTCTGGGCGCTGGGGATGCCGAACCCGGTGCTGTTCGGCGTGCTGGCGTTCGCGCTTAACTTCATCCCCTTCATCGGGGCACTGGCCGGGGTGGCGCTGACCTTTGCCATCGGCATCGTGTCATTCGACACCGTGGGGGCGGCGGGACTGGCGGCGGCCACATACTTCGTGCTCACCAGCATCGAGGGGCAGCTCGTGACGCCCTATGCCGTGGGACGCAGCCTGAACCTGAACCCGGTGGCGGTGTTCGTGGCGGTGGCCTTCTGGGGCTGGGCCTGGTCGGTGGTGGGCATGTTCGTGGCGGTGCCGGTGCTGATCATCGTACGCGCGATGTCCGAACGGGTCGACAGCCTGCACGGGCTGGGCGTGTTCCTTTCGGGACGCGGCGACGACGACCTGGGGCACACGCAGCCGGAGTGAGCGCGCCCGGGCCGGTTCGCCTCGGCAGGCCGGGCGAGGCCGCCCGCCGGGGTCCGGGGGGCGGCTGTGGGCTTTGCGGGCCCTCGGTTCCGTTGCGGTCACCCGGGGCCGCGAATCGCTGCCGAAGACGGGTTGCCGGCAGATCGGATGGAGGCCCGCCGGTCGGGCTGTACCGGCTTCGAGGACCGGAAGCGGCAAGGGGAGGCCCGGAGGCCTGCCCGGGGCACGCTGCGGCGGCCAAACCCGCTTGCACTGTTGTGCGCAGGTCAATAGAAGGTGCCAAATTCAATTGCGCCCCCATCGTGGGGCGCGTCTTCATTCGAGGGAAGAGACGATGCAGGTCACCGAGACGCTGAACGAAGGCCTCAAGCGCGGCTATGCCATCACCGTGACGGCGGCCGAGCTGGACGAGAAGGTTACTGCCAAGCTGAAAGAGGCGCAGCCGGATATCGAGATGAAGGGCTTCCGCAAGGGCAAGGTGCCGCTTGCGCTGCTGAAGAAGCAGTTCGGCCCGCGCGTGCTGGGCGAAACCATGCAGGAAGTCATCGACGGTGCCATGAACGAGCACTTCGAGACGTCCGGCGACCGCCCGGCGCTGCAGCCGGAAGTCAAGATGATGGACGGCGAGCAGTGGAAGGAAGGCGACGACGTGCGCGTCGAGATGTCCTACGAGGCGCTGCCCGAAGTCCCCGAGATCGACCTGTCCACCATCACCGTCGAGAAGCTGGTGGTGAAGGCCGACGAGGAGTCGGTGAACGACGCGCTGAACAACCTCGCCGCCACCGCCAAGGACTTCGAGACCAAGGAAGGTGCGGCCGAGGACGGCGATCAGGTGGTCTTCGACTTCCTCGGCAAGGTCGACGGCGAAGCCTTCGAGGGCGGCGCGGCAGAGGATTACCCGCTGGTGCTGGGCTCCGGCTCCTTCATCCCGGGCTTCGAAGAGCAGCTGGTGGGCGTGTCCGCCGGTGACGAGAAGACCGTCGAGGTGAAGTTCCCGGAAGAGTACGGCGCGGAGAACCTCGCCGGCAAGGACGCGACCTTCGAGTGCAAGATCAAGGAAGTGAAGGCTGCCAAGGCCGCCGAGATCGACGACGAGCTGGCCAAGAAGTTCGGTTCCGAGGACCTCGAGAGCCTGAAGAACCAGATCCGCGAGCGCCTGGAGGCTGAGTACGCCGGTGCGGCGCGCCAGGTGATGAAGCGCGGCCTGCTGGACCAGCTTGACGGCATGGTGTCCTTCGACCTGCCGCCGACCCTGCTGGACGCAGAGGCCAAGCAGATCGCGCATCAGCTGTGGCACGAAGAAAACCCGGACGTGCACGACCACAACCACGACACCATCGAGCCGACCGAAGAGCACATGAAGCTGGCCGAGCGCCGCGTGCGCCTCGGTCTGCTGCTGGCCGAGCTGGGTCAGAAGGCAGAGGTCGAGGTGACCGACGCCGAGATGACGCAGGCGATCATGAACCAGGCCCGCCAGTACCCGGGTCAGGAGCGCGCCTTCTTCGACTTCGTCCGCCAGAACGCTCAGATGCAGCAGCAGCTGCGCGCGCCGATCTTCGAAGACAAGGTCATCGACCACATCGCCGACCAGGCGCAGGTCACGGAGAAGGAAATCTCCAAGGACGAGCTTGAGAAAGCAGTCGAGGCACTCGAGGAAGAGTGACCCGGCGCGGCTGGCGGGTCACAAACCGCCGGTCGGGGACAGTGATAAACTTGAAGGCCGCCCTCTTGAGGGCGGCTTTTTCTTTTCGGCGGATCTGCGGGCGGGCGGCGTTGTCAGACGGCGGCCTGGTACGGCTGGAAGCTGCCGGAACTCCGGGCCTCGCCCACGGTGAAGAAGTCGATTTCGGTCAGCAGGTCGCGGGCGCCGCCCTGCAGGCGGGTGCCGGAATCGCGGGACTCCTGGACCATCGCGGCGTTCTGCTGCGTCACCTGGTCGAGCTGCGAGACAGAGGCGTTGATTTCCGCCAGCGTCTGGCTTTGCTCTTCCATGCCGTGCGCGATTTCCTTCACGCGTTCGGAGATGCCGTTCACGCCCTGGAAGATCGTTTCGAACTCTGTCGTGGCGCGGTTCACGAGGTCGGAGCCCTCGCCGACGTGTTCCGAGCTGGACTGGATCAGCGCCTTGATCTCGTTCGCGGACTCGGAGCTGCGTTGTGCAAGCCCCCGGACTTCGGACGCCACGACAGCGAAGCCGCGACCGGAATCGCCGGCGCGTGCGGCCTCTACCCCGGCGTTCAGAGCCAGCAGGTTGGTCTGGAAGGCGATGCCCTCGATCACGGCGATGATCTGGCTGATCTGGCTGGACGATCCCTCGATCTTGTCCATGGCGGCAGTCAGGTTGGCCACGAGGGTGCGCCCGCCCTCGGCAGCGGTGCGGGTCTGGTTGGCGACGTTGCGCACCTCGTTCGCGTTTGACGCGGCAGAGCGCGCGGTGGAGGTCAGCTGGTCCACGGCGGCGGCGGTCTGTTCCAGCGTCGCCGCCTGCGTTTCGGTCCGGCGGGAGAGGTCGTCCGTCGTTTCCATCATCTCGTCAGCGGTGCGGCTCACGTCGGTCGAGACGTTCTTGACGTTCTTGATCAGCTCCGCCAGCTGGGTCATGCAGGCGTTGTAGGTTTCGCCGAGCGCATTGAGGTCCGGCGCGTTGCAGGGCGCGACATGGCGTGTCAGGTCCCCGGTCGACAGCGCCTCCAGCGATTTCTTGATGTCAGTGATCGCAAGCTGGCGATCGGTGATGTCCGAGGCGACCTTGATGACCGCACGGACCTTGCCGTCGTCACCGATGACCGGCGAGTAGCAGGCCTGAATGAATACCGTTTCCCCGGACTTCGTGACGCGGGGGAACTGGCTGGTGAAGGTTTCACCTTTCCGGAGCCGGTCCCAGAACGAGGCGTATTCGGCGCCTTCGCGGTAGGTCTTGTCCACGAAGAGGGAGTGGTTCTGTCCGCGGATCTCGTCCAGCGTGTAGCCCAGCACTTCGAGGAAGGCGGCGTTCGCCCATTCGATCTCTCCGTCGGGTTTGAACCTGATGACGGCATGTGTCGCGATCACCATGTTGACGAGATCGATCTCCTCCGAGTCGGGAGATGTGGTCTGGGGAGCATTTGTCTTGAAAGGCCACATGGGACACCTCTGGATGCATGATGTTCCGAACATCCCTAAGGGCGCATCCTTTAAAAATTCTGACCAAATTTCGGTGCCCGCAATTTTATCTCAAATTCTGGCGCTGCCTGCGGGCCGGTTTGCCAAGAAAAAAGCCGCGCGGTCCGGGACCGCGCGGCTTTCGCATGTCAGAGGCGCAAGGCCTGTCAGTCGTCTTCGCCCTCGGCGGCCGGAGCCGGAGCAGGCGCTGCGTCGTCGTCGTCCGACGCGGCAGAGCCGAGGTCGTCGAACAGTTGCGACACTTCGAATTCGGCCTGTGCTTCTTCCTCGGCGGCCAGTTCCTGGATGGACTTGCCGGATTCCTGAAGCTCTGCCTCTTCGGGGGAGCGTGCGACGTTGAGGGTCACGGTGACCATGACCTCGGGGTGCAGGTGCACCTCGATGTCGTGCAGGCCGAGTTCCTTGATCGGGGTCCGGATCAGGATCTGCTTGCGGTCGAGCGAGAAGCCCTCGGCGGTGGCCACGTCGGCCGCGTCACGGGTGGTGACGGAGCCGTAGAGGTTGCCGCCGTCGGAGGCCTGACGAATCACGACGAACTGCTGGCCGCCAAGACGGTCGGCCAGTGCTTCGGCCTCTTTCTTGGATTCCAGGTTGCGTGCTTCGAGCTGTGCCTTCTGCGCTTCGAAGGAGGCGATGTTCTCCTTGGAGGCGGTCAGGGCCTTGCCCTGCAGCAGCAGGTAGTTGCGCGCGAAACCGGGCTTGACGTCGACGACGTCGCCCATCTGGCCGAGCTTGGCCACGCGTTCGAGAAGAATGACTTGCATGTTGGCCTCCTTACTTCACGGCGTAGGGAAGCAGGGCGAGGAAACGGGCGCGCTTGATCGCACGGGCCAGTTCACGCTGCTTCTTTGCCGAGACGGCGGTGATGCGGGACGGAACGATCTTGCCGCGCTCGGAGATGTAGCGCTGCAGGAGGCGGGTGTCCTTGTAGTCGATCTTGGGCGCGTTCTCACCGGAGAACGGGCAGACCTTCCGGCGGCGGAAAAACGGTTTTGCAGCCATGGTTTATGCTCCTTGTTCTCTGGGGATCAGTCGCGGGGACGACGCTCGCGGCGGTCGCCACGGTCGTCTTTCTTCTGCATCTGGACGGAGGGGCCTTCCTCGTGCTCGTCGACCTTGATGGTCAGGACGCGCATCACGTCGTCGTGCAGGCGCATCAGGCGTTCCATTTCCTGCACGGCGGACGACGGTGCGTCGGTGCGCAGGAAGGCGTAGTGGCCCTTGCGGTTCTTGTTGATCTTGTAGGCCATGGTCTTCACGCCCCAGTACTCGGACTCGACGACGTTGCCGCCATTGTCCTTCAGCACGGTGGAGAAGTGTTCGACAAGACCTTCGGCCTGCGCGTTGGACAGGTCCTGGCGCGAGATAAAGACATGCTCGTAAAGCGGCATGTGCACTCCATTTCTATCAAGGCGCGTTTCAAAGGGCGGGCTTTGCCTTCCGCGCCCGACCCACGAGAGACCGCGCGGTTCAACCGTTCATGCGGAAGGAAGCGCCCGTATACACGCTTTGCCGGCCATTGCAAGACGCGGCGCGGGGACCCGGAATTGCCCCCGGGCGGTCATCATGGCGCCGGGATCGCCCGTCAGGTGTAGCGCGAGGTGAAAGGGGTCGTGAAGGGCCCCGTGCGTGAGGTCAGGTATGGGTTGGCTGCGATATGCAGTGGTGTCGGGATCGGCCGTGGCGGTGGTCGTAGCGCTTTCGCTGGTCTGGGCGCAGGGGATGCGGGCCGCGCAGCCTGTGGTGGCGCCCGTGGCGGGGCACTACGTCGAGCGGATGGTGCCCGAGCTGCACGGCGGCCCGGTCTACAGCTACGAATACGCACCGCCCACCGACATCGGCGAGACGCACGTGATGCCGTGCCGGTTCTGGTCGGGGAAGGGGCCGCGCCGCTGGATCGGTTTCGGTCCGGTGAACGGCGCGCCGCGCCCGACCGTTGTCCTGCTGCACGATGCCGGGCGCGACGGTCACGCGATGATCGACATGTGGGACGAGGTGGCCCGGCGCGAGGGGTTGATCCTGATCGCCCCGGACTCCTCCGATCCGAAGGGCTGGGCGATGGAGGACAGCGGCCCGGCCTTCCTGCGGCGGCTGCTGGAGGAGGCAGGCCAGGTCCATCCGATCGACGCCGACCGGGTCTTCTTGATGGGGCATGGAACGGGGGCGGTCATGGCAGACAACCTCGCGCGGCGCGGCGATCCAACGTGGCGGGCGGTGGCGACGCATGGCGGACATGGCAGCGATCCGGTGGCGCCGGACGGGCGCCGGATGCCGGTCTTTGTCTACCTTGGGGAGGGCGATCACCTCTTTCCGCTCGACGGCCACCGGGATGCGTTGAAGGCCCTGCAACAGTCAGGCCATGACGTGACGCTGACCGTGATCCCCGACCACACACACTGGTACTACACGCTGGGTCTGCGATTGTCGGCAGACATCTGGCACAGTTTCGAGGCCACCCTGCCGCCGCCCCGGAGTTTCCCGGAAGCCGCCGCAATCCCGTCGGGTTTGCCGGTCACGCTCGGATCAAGGTTAACGGTCCGCAAGGGCCAGACAGCGACAGGAGACGCGAGATGAAGGCGATGGCACAGGCAACGGAGGGCCGCGCGGCCGCGGACGTCATGGACCTGTGGCCGGTCCGTCACCTCGTCCTGCGACTTGTCCTGCTGTGTGCGGGGGCGGGGCTGGCGATGTCGGCCTTCGGGATCTGGCTTGTCGGCGGAGGCATCGGTTCGCCGGTGCTGATGCTGATGAAACTGGGCGTATCGCTCTTCATGCTGATCGTCGGCATGTCGATGATTGTCATGTCGAAGTCGCAGACAAGGGCCTGACCTGTTCGAAATTCAACACAACATGTTGAGACAGCGCGAGTTGTGCGGATGCTGCAATGCGGCGACATGTGGGTCATCTTACAGTCCACAAAGGTGACACTATGAAATCCGCACTTCTCGCCACCGTCGTCTCGCTGCTGCCGCTCTCTGCCTTCGCAGGAGAGGCATGGACGCTCGACCCGAGCCACAGCCAGATCGTCTTTACCTACAACCACCTCGGCTATTCCACCGGCACCGGCATGTTCTCCGGTTTCGAAGGCACCATCGACTGGGATGCCGAAGATCCGGCGGCCTCGTCCGTGTCCGTCTCCTTCCCGGTGATGTCGATGCTGACCGGCTGGGAAGCCCGGTTCGAGCACTTCATGTCCCCCGACTTCTTCGACGCCAACGAAGACGAGATGGTGACCTTCGAGTCGACCTCCATCGAAGTGACCGGCGAGGACACCGCGCTGATCACCGGCGACCTGACGCTGAACGGCGTGACCAAGGAAGTCGTGCTGGATGCCAAGCTGAACCAGCAGATGGACCACCCGATGGAAGGCAAGCCCTGGGCCGGTTTCGACGCCACCACGACGCTGGTGCGCTCCGACTATAACGTCGGCGCCTTCGCGCCCTACGTCAGCGACGAGGTCGAGGTGTCGATCTCCATCGAGGCGATGAAGGCGGACTGATCCGTCTAACGGTGACGGGCCGCCGGGGTGCGGCCTGTTGCCATAGGTTCTGACAGCGCCCGGCCCGCGTTTTTGCGCAGGCCGGGCGTTCCTGTTTCAGGGGCTGTCAGGTGGTGTCCGCTGGGCTTTGGCCGCCTCGGTGGCGTCCGTGGGCCCCGCCAATTCGAGCTTCGTTTGAAGCACTCGGATCGGTCCGTGTCCGCAATCGCGCCACAAACGTCATCGAAAACGGGGCCCGGAACGGAGGTATTCCCGCATGTTCGATGTGATGCCCGATGGCGACTGGGGCGGCGCGGCGTGGCGCCTGCTCGACCCGCGCCCGCTGAAGGCGGAGGCGCCCTATACCTATTTCATCCCTAGCCCGCGTGAACTTGCCCGGCTGGAACCGGGCGACGTCGTCATGCTGGAATTCATGGCGCCCGCGCGCGGGGACCACCCCGGCCAGCGGCTGCCGGTGCGGCTGGACACGCAGGCGGGGGACCACTGGTTCGGCATGCTGATGAGCGCGCCGCGCGACCTGGCGGGGCTGGAGGCGGGCAGCCTCGTGGAGTTCCGGCCCTGGCACATCGTGGCCGTGCCGGAAGCGCGCGCCGACGAGGGCGCGCATGAGGAGGAGTCCCGCTTCCTCGCCTGCGCGCTCGTCGACGGACGCATCCTGTCGGGCGGGGCCGAGGTCGGTGCGCTCGAACGTCGCCACCCGATGCCCTGGACCGGGCAGACCAGCCCCTACGCCCGCATCTACGGCGAGACAGGGTGGGTCTTCTATCCCGACGCGGCGCCGCGCCTCGCCGATCATGCAATGGATTATGTGCCCATCGGGCTGGTGCTGAACATCGACGACAGCATGCTGCCACTGCTGCGCAAGCCCATGGGCACACGCATCATCCGGTGGAAGGAAGGCTGGCGCACCCTGCGCGGCTAAACCGGACCGCAGGGCAAAGTGACGCCGCCCGGCCCCGACGGTGCGGGACCGGGCGGCGTCTTCCGCGAGTGATCAGGATCCGCCGGCGCGTGCGGCGGTAAGGTTGACGCTGACCTGCACGTCGAAGCCAAGCTGCGCAGGGTCGGTCATCGTTTCGCCCATGCCGAAGGCGCGGCGGTCGAGCGTTGTGGTGCCTTCCATCTGCGCGGTGCCCTCCGCGAGGTCGAGCGTGAAGGGCAGGGTGACCGGCACCTCCGTCCCGCGCAGCGTCAGCACCCCGTCGGCAACATAGCCGTCCTCGGTCCGGGCGATCGGCGCGGTGAAGGTCGCGGTGGTGAACTGCTCCGCATCGAAATACTCGGGGCCGAGCGCCTGCTTCGTCACGCTGCCCAGCGACAGGGACGGGATGGAGACGGTCACGGTGACCTCGCCCTTCTGGCCCGTGCCCTCGCTGTCGTCGAAGGCGATGTCGGCGGTCCAGTCGGCAAAGCTGCCCTCGACGGTCTTGCCGAACTGCTGGACGGAAATCCCCAGCGTGCCTTCCGTCACCTGCCAGTCGCTTTCGACCTCTGCCAGCGCGGGGCGCAGCGGGGCCGGTCCGGGGGCGGCGCTCGTGTCGTGGCTGAAGAGACCGGAGGCGGCGGCCACGCCGAAGGCTAGCGCCCAGGTGGCCAGCGCGCCGGTGGGGGCCGCGATGCCGTGACGCCTGGCGGGATGTGCACCGGCGTCCGTCCGCCCGAACCACATCCGCCGCAGGGTGGCGTCGCGGTCGATCACCGCGTGTTTCACCGCGCCCGCGACGTGCAGTCCGACCGAGCCCAGCATCACCCATTGCAACACGTAATGGATGGTGGCGAAGACCTCGGCCAGCTCCGGGCTTTTCGGCACGAAGGGCAGGCTCTGTCCGAAGGGCCACAAGATCGGCGCGAACCCTTCGGTTGCCGCGTGCTCGATCCAGCCGGACAGCGGCACGAGGACGAGGCTGCCGTACAGCAGCCAGTGCACCAGTTCGGCCATGAAGGTCTCGGCCCGCCGTTCGGGGTGCAGCGCCACCGGCTTTGGCTGGGTCACCGCCCAGGCGATGCGGATGACGGCCAGCGCGAGGATCGTCACGCCCAGCGTCTTGTGGATGGAAAAGAGCGTGGCCTTGGTGGCCAGCTGCTCGGCCGTGTCATAGGCCGCGTTCGATGCCAGAAACCCCAGCGGGAACATGGCGAGGATGCCGAGGGCCACGGCCCAGTGCAGGGTCTTGGCGACGGTGCCGTAGCGGGTGGCGGTGTTGGTCAGGGACATCGTTTGCTCCTGTGCGGGATGGCGCGGATTTCGCCAACATGTGGTCCTGCCGCGGTGCAGCGCAATCTCTGCACGTGCACACACATCGTGCGGCAGGCGTTGCATGGCTGTCCCGGGGGCGGTATTGGCTGAAAGCCAAGGATCAGACGCTGAGGAGAGGGCCATGACCCGTGCTTTCATTTTCCCCGGGCAGGGTGCCCAGACCATCGGCATGGGGCGCGATCTTGCCGAAGCCTACCCGGCAGCCCGCGCCGTCTTTGACGAGGTCGACGCAGCACTGGGTGAAAAGCTGTCGGCGCTGATCTGGGAGGGCGACCAGGACACGCTGACCCTGACCGAGAACGCGCAGCCTGCGCTGATGGCGACATCCATCGCGGCGCTGCGTGCGCTGGAGGCCGAAGGGGTGGGCATCGGGGCCGCGTCCTACGTGGCGGGCCACTCGCTGGGCGAATACACCGCGCTGACTGCGGCTGGCGCCCTGACGGTGACCGACGCGGCCCGGCTGCTGCGCGCGCGCGGCAAGGCGATGCAGGCGGCGGTCCCGGTGGGCGAAGGTGCCATGGCGGCGATCCTCGGGCTGGACCTTGCGGCGGTGCGCGCTGTCGTGGCGCAGACGGCGAAGGGCGAGGTCCTGGCCGCGGCCAACGATAACGACCCGGCACAGGTGGTGATTTCCGGTGCCAAGGCGGCGGTCGAACGCGCCGTAGAGGTCGCGAAGGAGAAGGGGGCGAAGCGTGCCGTCCTTCTGCCGGTCAGCGCACCGTTCCACTGCGACCTGATGGACCCGGCCGCCGACGTTATGGCCGAGGCGCTGGACGACGTGAATATCGCCGAACCCAAGGTGCCGCTGGTGGCCAACGTGCGCGCCAGTGCCGTGACGGACGTTACCCTGATCCGCAACCTGCTGGTCGAACAGGTCTGCGGCGCCGTGCGCTGGCGCGAGTCGGTGGAATACATGGTCGGCAAGGGCGTGACCGAGTTCTGGGAGATCGGCGCGGGCAAGGCGCTGTCGGGCATGGTGCGCCGCATCGACCGCTCTGCCGCCGTGCGCAACATCGGCACCGCGGCGGAGGTGGTCGCCGCCGCCGAGAGCCTCAAGGGCTGACCGCGTCAGGCGCCGGGCAGGAGCCCCGCATCGTTTGACCGGCCCTTGCGCCACGCCTTCCAATAGCGACGGAGCCGCTTTGCCAGCGGCTTCGTCTCCTCCGCCAGGATGAGGCGCCCTAGGGCAAAGGCCTCTTCTTCCAGGGTCATCCTGTGCGCCCGCACCAGCGCTGCGAATCCGGCAACGTCCGTATCGGACCCGAAGTCGTCGGCCGGTTCGAGCCGCTCTTCCAAAACGCAGGCGTCGTGGTGGCGGCCCAGCAGGTCCGACAGCTGGTCGAGCGCGTCGAGGCGGGGGGACATCATCTCTGGATGCGTGGGCGCAAGCAGGCGGCAATGGGACCGGTGGTACTTCACCCACTTGCGCCAGTCGTGCAGCGTCTGCTCGGTCGGGGTGCGCCAGGCGGCATCCATTGTGCGGCGGGCGCGGTCGTAGGTCCGCGCCATCCCCTTGCGCAGCGGCCTGAAGCCGTCGTCGTCCAGCGTCCAGCCCGCCGCACGTCCGCGCAGGAAGGTGAGGGCTGCGCGCGCGGATTGCAGCCGGTCCGCGGTTTGGTCGTCCCAGGCCACGCGCTTGGCGTCCAGCACCAGCCGCGCGCGGATCGGGGCATAGGCCGCGACCGAGGCCGGGTCGAGCTCCGCCGCGACCCTGTCGCAGGTCTCCACCAGCGTGCTAGCGTCGCGCAGCCCGGAGAGACCGCGGCCGATGTCGCGCAGCGCCGCGTTTTCGGCGGCGTAGTTGGCAAAGGCCGGACGGACGAGCCGCAGGAGCCCGCGCGTCTTCTTGCAGCGCTTGCGGACCTGATGGACGCGGGTGGCCGTGTCGAGGCCAGGGTCGTCAAGCTCGGCCAGCGCGCGGTCGATCTGTTCGCAGGCGATGCGGCGCAGGGCGTCCTGCGGGCCGGTGTCCTTCTTGCGGATGCGATAGGGCACGGTGCTTTCCTTTCGCGGCGCGGCGGAGGCGTCTGTCCCGGCCATCATGGGAAGAATCGCCGGCTTGGAAAAGGTTTCCCTCGGTCGCGGGGGCATGCGGCACTGGCGGAGGCCGCGTCCGGCTGGTAACCGGAAGCAAAGGAAGTCCGAAGGAGACGAGGGTCATGTTCGATCTGACAGGCAAGACGGCGCTGGTGACCGGCGCATCGGGGGGCATCGGCGGCGCGGTCGCGAAGGCGCTGCACGGCGCAGGGGCAACGGTGGGGCTTTCGGGCACCCGCACCGAACCGCTTGAGGCGCTGGCCGCGGAACTGGGCGAGCGCGCGCATGTGCTGCCGTGCAACCTGTCTGACGCCGACGCGGTGAACGCACTGCCCAAGCAGGCGGTCGAGGCGATGGGCAGCCTAGACATCCTTGTGAACAACGCGGGCATCACCCGGGACAACCTGTTCATGCGTATGTCCGAGGAAGAGTGGGCACAGGTGCTGGAAGTGAACCTCACCTCCACCTTCCGCCTGTGCAAGGGCGTGCTGCGCGGCATGATGAAGGCGCGCTGGGGCCGGATCGTGAACATCTCGTCCATTGTCGGCTCGACCGGCAACCCGGGGCAGGGCAACTATGCCGCCGCCAAGGCGGGTTTGGTGGGCATGTCGAAGTCGCTGGCCTACGAGGTGGCGAGCCGAGGGATCACCGTGAACGCGGTGGCGCCGGGCTTCATCGAGACGGCGATGACCGACAAGCTGAACGACGACCAGAAGGCCGCGATCCTCAACCAGATCCCGGCAGGCCGCATGGGCACGTCGGAGGAAATCGCGGCGGCGGTCCTGTACCTCGCCAGCCCCGAAGCCGCCTATGTCACAGGCGCCACGCTGCACGTGAACGGCGGGATGGCAATGCTTTGATGCCGCGAGGCGGCCTTCTGCGCGGCAGCACGGGAAAGCATTTGCCATCCCCTCCGCCTGTGCTATAGGCCGCACTGATTTACAGGCCGGTGCGCAGCCTTGCGCACTGGAACCCGGGGTGAGCCCGGAAGATCGAGCCGCCCGCCAATCGGGCAACGAACGTCCGCCGCGGGGTCGGGCAAACTGGGCTCTGAGTGGCCCACAGACTTGTGAGGAAAGAACATGAGCGACATCGCAGATCGCGTGAAGAAAATTGTGGTCGAGCACCTGAGCGTTGACGAAGACAAGGTCGTCGAATCGGCCTCGTTCATCGACGACCTCGGCGCGGACAGCCTCGACACCGTCGAGCTGGTGATGGCGTTCGAAGAAGAGTTCGGCATCGAGATCCCGGACGACGCGGCCGAGACCATCCAGACCTTCGGCGACGCGGTGAAGTTCATCACCGAAGCGCAGTAAGCGTTACCGTCTGACGGCTTTAGCGGCGCTCCCTCGGGGGCGCCGTTTGTCGTTCCGGACGGGGGACGGCGCTCGCCTGCGGCATCGCCCCGCCCACCGTCCCCGGCCGCACGGCGCAGCCGCCCGGTCTTGCGCTGCGGCGGACATGAAAAGGGGCGCCGACCCGATGGGTGGCGCCCCTTTGCTCTTCCAGAATGACTCGTGTCCGGCCCCGTCAGCGCAGGGCCGGACCGCTGTCTTCAGGCTCCGGCCATCAGCCGTCGAAGTCGACTTCCTCGATCAGCTTCAGCGCGGCCGCGCGTTCGCCCGCGATGGTCATCAGGTTGGTCTCGTCCGGAGTGAATGTGCCCCAGCCCTCGACCAGTTCGGCCGGCTCTGCGCCCGGTGCGATCGGGTACTCGTAGTTCGCCTCGGCATAGATCTCCTGCGCCTTCGGCGAGGTCAGGAATTCCATGAGTTTCAGCGCGTTCTCCTTGTTCGGAGCGGCGGCGGTCATCGCCACGCCGGAGATGTTCACATGCGTGCCGGAATCCTCGAAGGTCGGGAACACGATGTCGACCGAATCCGCCCATTCCTTCTGTTCGGGGTCGTTCAGCATCTGGCCCATGTAGTAGGTGTTGCCGAGGCTGATGTCGCACTCGCCCGCCCAGATCGCCTTGACCTGCGCGCGGTCGTTGCCCTGCGGCTTGCGGGCGAGGTTGGCCTTCACGCCTTCGAGCCACTCGCGGGTGTACTCTTCGCCGTGGTGGACCAGCATCGCGCTGACGAGCGCCACGTTGTAGGCGTGGGTGCCGGAGCGGGTGCAGATGCGGCCCTTCCACTTCGGATCGGCGAGATCCTCGTAGGTGGTCACTTCGCCGTCTGCCACGCGCTCCTTGGAGGCGTAGACGACGCGGGCGCGGGTGGTCAGGCCCCACCACTGCTTTTCCGGGTCGTGGTAGATCGCCGGCACGTTCGCCATCAGCGTCTCGCTTTCGACGGGCTGGGTGACACCGGCCTGCACGACGGCGTTCAGGCGCGAGATGTCGACCGTCAGCACGACGTCCGCCGGAGAGCGCTGGCCCTCGGCCTGCAGGCGCTCCACCATCCCCTGTTCGAGGAAGGCGACGTTGACCTTGATGCCGGTCTCTTCGGTGAAGGCGTCGGTCAGCGGGGCCAGCAGTTCCGGCTGGCGGTAGCTGTAGACGTTGACTTCTTCCTGGGCCAGCGCGGGCGCGGCCAGGGCAAGACAGGTCAGTGCGGTTGTGGCACGAACGAACATTGAAGATCCTTTCGGAGCATTGTCAGATGGGGGCGTTAGAACCCGACAAAAAAGATCAGTCAATACCCGACGGGAACGCTCAGGCTTTTTCGCGCAACTTTGCCGAATCCCAGAGGGCGTCCATCTCTTCGAGGTCGCTGTCCTCGGGCCGGCGGCCGTCCTCTGCAAGACGGTTCTCTATGTATTTGAAACGGCGGGTGAACTTGGCGTTGGCCGCCCGCAGCGCCGCCTCCGGGTCAATGTCCAGATGGCGGGCGAGGTTGGCCACCACGAAAAGCATGTCGCCGAATTCCTCGAACTGTTGGTCCTTGTCCTCCGCCTGGCGGATTTCTTCCAGCTCTTCCACCAGCTTGTCCATGACGTGGCCCGCGTGGGGCCAGTCGAAACCCACGCGGGCGGCGCGCTTCTGCAGCTTCACCGCGCGCATCAGGGCGGGCAGGCCGAGGGCCACACCGTCGAGCGTGCCTTTCTGCGCCTTGGCCGCACGTTCGGCGGCCTTGATCTTTTCCCAGTCGAGGGTCTGCTGGTCGGCCGACTTGTCGCGGCTTTCTTCGCCGAAGACGTGGGGATGCCGCGCGACCATCTTGTCGGACATCGTGTCAGCCACCTCGTCGAAGGAGAAAAGCCCTTTTTCCTCCGCTATTTGCGCGTGAAAGACCGACTGGAAGAGCAGATCGCCCAGCTCGCCCTTCAGCTCGTCCCAGGCTTCGCGGTCGATGGCGTCGGCGACCTCGTAGGCCTCTTCGATGGTGTAGGGCGCGATGGTGGCGAAGTCCTGCTCCAGGTCCCAGGGACAGCCGGTCTCGGGATCGCGGAGGCGGCGCATGATCTCAAGCAGGCGCGGCATGCCGCCCTTGGGGTCGTGGATCAGGTCTGTCATTGCCTTTCTCCCTCGGCTGGGGTTTCGCTTCGGTGTGCGGGATCGGGCGGAAGGAGTCCAGACGATGGTGGTTGTGAACCGGATTGCCGGGTTTGCGGAGGAGATGGCCGGATGGCGTCGCCACATCCACATGCACCCGGAGCTGAGCCTCGACTGTCACAAGACGGCGGACTTCGTGGTCGAACGGCTTAAGGCATTCGGTGTCGACCGGATCGAGACCGGCATCGCGGAAAGCGGTGTCGTCGCGGTCATCGACTGCGGGCCGGGGCCGGTGACCGCGCTCAGGGCCGACATGGACGCGCTGCCGATCCGGGAGGCGACCGGCGCCGAATGGGCATCGCGAGTAGACGGGCAGATGCACGCCTGCGGCCACGACGGGCACACCGCGATGTTGCTGGGCGCGGCGAAATACCTATGCGAAACAAGGGCTTTTCGGGGGAAGGTGATCCTTGTCTTCCAGCCGGCCGAAGAGACGATCGGCGGCGGGCGCCTGATGGTGGAGGACGGCATCTTCGACCGGCACGGGGTCGAGGAGGTGTTTGCCCTGCACACCGATCCCTTTGCGGAGCTTGGCGTCTTCCGGACCAACCCGGGGTCGCTGATGGCGGCGGTGGACGACTACGCGCTGACGGTGCGGGGCAAGGGCGGACACGCGGCCTATCCGCACGAATGCCGCGACCCTATGCCCTGCGCGGTGGCCATTGCCCAGGCGTTGCAGGCGCTGCCGCGGTCCATCGATCCGCTCGACAGCCTTGTGGTGGCGCTCACGCAGTTCCATGGCGGGACGGCGCCGAACGTCATACCGGACGCGGTGACGCTGGGGGGCACGGTGCGCAGCCTGACGCCCGTGGTTCGCGACCGGGTGGAGCAGAGGATCGCCGAGATCGTGGCGGGCGCGGCGGCGATGCACGGGGTGGAGGCGGAGCTGGACTATCGCCGGAACTATCCGCCCACGGTGAATCACCCCGAACAGACCGGATTCGCCGTCGAGGTGGCGCGCGAGGTGTCCGGGAAGGTCGTGGACGACATGCCGCCGGAGATGGGTGCGGAGGACTTTTCCTACATGCTGGAGGCCCGGCCCGGCAGCTTTCTCTTTCTGGGGCAGGGGCTTGGCCCCTCCGTCCATCACCCGGAGTTCGATTTCAACGACGATGCGGCGGTCATAGGGGCAAGTTTCTTTGCACGTCTGGTGGAACGGAGACACGCATAGTGATCATTTTTCCACCAACATTCTGGCATAGGTTGACGAAAGGTAAATGAACGACCGATTAACGTCAGTCCGAGGGTTCCGTTTTCCCGGGAACCGGAGCAGTGTGCGCGCGACAATAAGGACACGCTAGGGAGACCCGCATATGGTCATCGTGAATTCCATCGCGGCGCTGGAAGAGGAAATGACGGGGTGGCGCAGGCACCTGCACCAGAACCCGGAACTGGGGCTCGACTGCTTCAAGACCGCATCCTTTGTCGTTGATAAGCTGAAGGAATTCGGGATCACCGAAATTCACGAGGGGATCGCGCGGTCTGGCGTGGTGGCAATCATCGAAGGGCGCGCGCCGGGGCGGACCATCGGGCTCAGGGCCGACATGGACGCGCTGCCGATGGAGGATCTTTCGGGGACGGACTACGCCTCGACCGTGCCGGGGCTGGCGCATACCTGTGGGCACGACGGCCATACGACGATGCTGCTGGGCGCTGCAAAGTACCTTTCCGACACCCGTAACTTTGCCGGACGTGTGGCGCTGATCTTCCAGCCGGCTGAGGAGAACGAGGGCGGCGGCCGGATCATGGTCGAAGAGGGAATCATGGACCGCTTCGGCATCGAAGAGGTCTTTGGCATCCACAATTCGCCGGGCGCGCCCGAAGGCTCGCTGAACACCAACCACGGCGCGCTGCTGGCCGGTGTCGACGAGTTCACCATCCATATCAAGGGGATAGGGGGTCACGGCGCGCAGCCGCAGAACACCGTGGACCCGGTCGTCGCGGCGGCCTCCATGGTGATGGCGATGCAGACGATCCTTGGCCGGAACGTGAACGCGCTGGACCGCGTGGTGGTCAGCGTGACGCAGATCCACACCGGCTCGGCGATGAACATCGTGCCGGAAACCGCCATGCTGAACGGGACGGTGCGCTACTACGACACCGATGCGCAGGCGACGGTGAAGTCGCGCATGGCGGAGATCGTGGAGTTCCAGGCGCGCAGCTTCGGCTGCACCGCGGAACTGGACTACGAGGACGGCTATCCGCCGACCATCAACCACCCCGAGCAGGCGGCCTTTGCCGCCGAGGTGGCGCGCGAGGTCGTGGGCGCCGAGATGGTCGACGAGGACACGCCGCCGATCATGCCGGGCGAGGATTTCTCCTACATGCTGCAGGCGCGGCCCGGAGCCTACCTGTTCCTGGGGCAGGGCGACACGCCGATCTGCCACCACCCGAAGTACGATTTCAACGACCGCATCGCGCCGATCGGGGCGAGCTTTTTCGCCCGGCTGGTGGAGCGCGCGCTGCCGATTGGTTAACGCGCGGCCCGGCGGGGCGGGTGAACGGATCCTTCGGGGGGCGCGCGGCGGGGTTAATCCGCCGTGCGCCGCAGGATGTGGTGGGGCGGTGCGGGCACTTCCGCAAGCCAGTTAAGCAATCCTGACGGAAATTAACCTCTCCTGACGCGCCATAAGGGGTGAACCGGCCGGTTGAGGGGGTCGAACCGGCCGGTTGTTAACCTTTGGTCCGGGCAGTCACGGGCTGCGCTCATGACGTCACGTCACCCTTGTTAACGAATGCCGCCCGCCGGCGCGGTGCCGGCCTGAAAGCCCGGCCTACGGGCCGTTGCGCTTGACGGCGCTGTGCGCGCCATGTGACCTCGGAACGGGAAGAAACAGGAGCGACCCATGAGTCTGGAAGAGGCAAAGACGCAGATCGATCACGCCTTCACCCGCGAGGACCTGAAAGGCCCCTCGTTCGAGAACGTGTTTGCCGGGGCACCGTCCTTCCTGCGACGGAAGTACACCAAGGATCTGACCGGGGTCGACGTGGCGGTGACGGGGCTGCCCTTCGACCAGGCGGTGACCAACCGGCCCGGTGCGCGGCTGGGGCCGCGGGCGATCCGCGAGGCCTCGCTCCTTCAGACGATGGACAAGCCCTACGGCTGGGATTTCGACGTGCTGTCGGAATGCGCCATCGCGGACTACGGCGACATGGCGCTGGACTATGCCATGCCGTCGGAGGTGCCCGCGCGGGTGGAGGCGCATGTGAGCGGTATCCTCGACGCGGGCGCGGCCTGCGTGGCGCTGGGGGGCGACCATTCGGTGACCTGGGGCTGCCTGCGCGCCCATGCGAAGAAACACGGTCCGCTGAGCGTGATCCAGTTCGACGCCCACACCGACACCTGGGCCGACGACGACTTCAACCGGGTCGATCACGGGACCTTCATGTACAAGGCGGCGAAGGAGGGGATCGTTGTGCCGGAGCGGTCGGTGCAGATCGGCATCCGGACGGACAACCCCGACACGCTGGGTTTCAACATCATCGACGCGCGGGAGGTCCACGAGATCGGCGCGGAGCAGGTGGCGCAGCGGGTGCACGAGATCGTGGGGCAGGCGCCGTGCTACCTGACCTTCGACATCGACGCGCTGGACCCGGCTTTTGCGCCCGGCACCGGCACGCCGGTCTGGGGCGGTCTGAGCAGCCACCAGGCGGCGGTGATCCTGCGGCGTCTGGCCGGGCTCGACCTGAAGGGCGGCGACGTGGTGGAGGTCTCTCCGCCGTTCGACACCACCGGCGCGACGGCCGTGGCGGCGGCGCATGTGGCGACGGAGATCCTGTGCCTGTGGGGCTGGCGGCGGCGCAAGGCGGTTTCCGGCTGACGCCCGGATATCGGCGAAGGCGCGCCACCTGGCGCGTCCCGCACTTTCAGAATCGCGCCGAACCGTGCAGATGCGGAACCTGTTATCCCGGAAGGACGTGGAGACGTGCGCTTATTCTTCTATCTCGTGGTGCTGTGCGTCATTGGCGGCTTGGCGTGGATCCGGTTTGCGCCGTCCGATCCTGCCTACTGGAACGTCGATCCGCAGGTGACGGCGGACCAGGACCTGGCCGACGGCGTGCGGCGGCGCATTTCGGGCGGTGAGCCGGTCTTCGAGCGGCTGAACGCGATCATCCTTGCGACGCCCCGGACGGAAGTGCTGGACGGCAGCGTGTCGGAGGGTCAGGTGACCTATATCACCCGCTCGCAGTGGATGGGCTTTCCCGATTACACCACGGTCAAGCTGAGCGACGGCGTGCTGGAGCTGTGGGCGCGCCTGCGCTTCGGCCGCGCCGACATGGGCGTGAACCGCGACCGCGTCGAGGGCTGGCTGGCGCAGCTGGGCGCGGGGCGCGACGATTAGGCCGCGCCCGGTGCCGGTGCCTCAGGACGCTTTCTCGTAGCGCGGGGCGTGTTCCGCGAAGGGCTGCATCTGTTCTTCCAGGGCGGCCGCGAATGCGGGCCGGGCTGTGCCCCGGTCGCGGTAGGCCCTGAGGGTCGGGTAGGCGGCAAGCGTGTCCTCGGGCACGTCGCGCAGGACCGTCACCATCAGCACATCGGCGGCGGTGAAGCGGTTGGCGACCAGCCAGTCGCTGTCGCCGAGCGCGTCGGACAGGCGCGAGAGCTTGCGTTCGACCAGCGCGGTGACCTGCGGCACGATGCGGGCTGCCGCCTCCCTTTCCCTGGCGAAGATCGACAGGAAGGCCAGTTGCGCCACGAAGGGCTCGACTGAGTTCAGCGCGGCGAAGCACCACGAGAGGGTGCGGTCGCGATCGGCGGTGTCCTCGGGCAGCAGGGCGGGGGAGCGTTCCGCGATGCGCCAGACGATGGCGCCGCTTTCGAAGAGCGCGGCCCCCTCGGCGTCGAGCGTCGGCACCTGGGCGAAGGGCTGGCGGGCGAGGTGCCCCGGCTCTGTCTGCTTGCCCTGTTCGATCAGCTCCACGTCGTAGGGCAGCCCCGCTTCGCGCAGCGCCCAGCGGACGCGCAGATCGCGGACGTGGCCCTGGGCAAAATCCGGCACCCAGTCGTAGGCGGTGATGGTGATGTTCTGCATGTCCGTCTCCTCTCGCTGCATTAGGGTTGATATCAACGTGATTGCCGCGCGTCAATACGCGCCGTCTTGACCGCGGCTGCGATTTGCGGGCAAGCAGGGCGCCATGATCCCTTCTGACCGTTTGCACCAGATCAAGGCGCGGCTCGAATATGTCGAGGCGCAGATGGCCACCGGCGGCGGGGACATCGTGGCGCTTGGCCGCGAGTTCGCCGAGCTGTCGCCCGTTGTGCGCAAGATCGCGGAGTGGGAGCGGCTGACCTCCGACATCGAAGAGGCGGAAGCCATGCTGGCGGACCCGGAGATGCGGGCGCTGGCCGAAGAGGAGCTGCCGGAGCTGCGCGCGGCTCTGCCCGCGGCGGAGAAGGCCGTGCAGCTTGCGCTTCTGCCGAAGGACGCGGCGGACGCCCGCCCGGCGGTGCTGGAGATCCGGCCCGGCACGGGCGGCGACGAGGCGGCGCTGTTCGCGGGCGACCTCGCGCGGATGTACCAGCGTTATGCAGAGGCGCGCGGCTGGCGCTGGGACGTCATCGAGGAACAGATGTCCGAGCTGGGCGGCGTGAAGGAGTTGGTCGTGCGGGTCGTGGGCGAGGGGGTGTTTGCCCGGCTGAAGTTCGAATCGGGGGTGCACCGCGTGCAGCGCGTGCCGGAGACGGAATCGGGCGGGCGCATCCACACCTCTGCCGCGACGGTGGCGGTGCTGCCGGAGGCGCAGGAGGTCGACATTGCCATCGCGGCGTCGGACATCCGGATCGACACGATGCGGTCGTCGGGCGCGGGCGGGCAGCACGTCAACACCACGGATTCGGCGGTGCGGATCACCCACCTGCCGACCGGCATCGTCGTGACCTCGTCCGAGAAGTCGCAGCACCGCAACCGCGAGATCGCCATGCAGGTCCTGCGCACCCGGCTGTTCGACCTGGAGCGGTCGAAGGCGGATGCCGCGCGGTCGGCCGACCGCAAGGCGCAGGTGGGCTCGGGCGACCGGAGCGAACGCATCCGCACCTACAACTTCCCGCAGGGGCGGATGACGGACCACCGCATCGGCCTGACGCTCTACAAGCTGGATGCGATCATGGGCGGCGACCTCGACGAGATCATCGACGCGCTGATCTCGGAACACCAGGCGGCGCTTCTGGCGGAAATGGACGGGTGATGGCGGGTCTTTCTCAGTACCGGACAGAGGCGGGGTGCCATGCGCGCCGCTGACCTCCTGTCCCAGGCCACGCGGCGGCTGACCGCCGCCGAAGTGGCCGATCCCGGGCGCGATGCCCGGAGGCTGATGGCGCATGTGCTGAAGGTGCCGCCGGGCCGCCTGACGCTGTTCCTGCCCGAGGAGGTCGATCCCGACCTCGAGGTCATCTACCTGACGCTGATCGAACGGCGCGCCGGCCGGGTGCCGGTCAGCCACCTCGTGGGGCGGCGCGCGTTCTACGGGCGCGATTTCCTGGTCACGCCCGAGGTGCTGGACCCGCGCCCGGAGACCGAGACGCTGATCGAGGTCGCGCTGTCCGAACCCTTCGGCACGGTGCTGGACCTTGGCACCGGGTCGGGCTGCATCCTGCTGACCCTTCTGGCGGAACGGGGCGACGCCGTGGGCTACGGCACCGACATCAGCCCCGCCGCGCTGAACGTCGCCCACTGGAACCGCAACGCCCTGAAGCTGGAAGGCCGGGCGGAGTTCTGCGAGGGCAGCTGGTACGGCGCGCTGGGGGAGATGGACGAACGCTTCGACCTGATCGTGTCGAACCCGCCCTACATCGCGGTGAACGAGATGCCCTTCCTGTCGCCGGAGGTGCGCGACCACGAACCGCGCCTTGCCCTGACCGACGAGGCCGACGGGCTCACCGCCTATCACGCGATCCTGGCGGGCCACGCGCGCTGGCTGGCCCCCGGCGGACGGCTTGTGGCCGAGATCGGCGCCTCCCAGGGGATGGCGGTCAGCAAGCTTTTTGCCCGCGCCGGGCTGCGCGGTGTGCGGGTCATTCCCGACATTGACGGGCGCGACAGGGTCATCGTGGGCGTGAATTCGCCATTCTGAGGGGTTTTCCACGCAAATTTCGGCGTTTTGGGGGCATTTGCGCTTGCCGAACCCCGGTCCATATGATTATTCAGGCTCAGTTGGCTGTTGAGCGGCATCCGCCGCTCCCGCTGACGACAAGCCAACATGAAGGTGACAGAGACAGAGATTGGCGCAGGACGCGCCCGAATGTCACCAAGCCGTATCAACAGGCTGGACCAGATAAACGTATGCGCTCTTCCAAATCCCGTTCGCGGAACAAGAACAACCGCAACCGCAGCAGCTCGCTGGGCAACATCGTCAACCGGGTGTTCGATTCGAACGGACCGGAGGGCAAGGTGCGCGGCACGCCGCAGCAGATCATCGACAAGTACAACCAGCTGGCGCGCGACGCCGGGCTGGCCAACGACCGCGTCAACATGGAGAACTTCCAGCAGCACGCGGAGCACTACATGCGCATGCTGAGCGAGGCGCAGCGCGAGCAGGACCAGCGCCGCGAGCAGCAGGAAAAGGAAAACCGCGAGCGTCAGGCGCAGCGGGACCGTGACCGTTCGCAGCGCGGCGACGACCAGGGCAACGACCGCGACGACAGCAACGGCTCCGGCAACGGCGGCCAGCAGGGCGGCAACGGCGGCCAGCACAACGGTCAGAATGGCGGCCAGAACGGCGGCCACTCCGCAGGCCCGTCCCGGAACGAGACGCGCGGCCGCGACACCTCCGACAACCGCCCGTCCGACGTGGTGGACTTCGGCAGCGACGACGACGGCCCGGGCCTCGTGGACACGCCGGAAAGCCGGGCAGAGACCCAGCCCGAGCCGGTGAAGGCAGAGGCCCCCGCGTCCGACACGCCCGCTGCAGAGGAAAAGCCGAAGAAGCCGCGCGCCCGCAAACCCTCGACCCGCAAGAAGCCGGTCAAGAAGGACGCGGCAGAGGGGGAGGCCCCCGCAACGGCAGAGGCGCCCGCAGGCGACTCCACCCCGGACGCCGCGGAATAATCTCAGCTTTCAGAGTGCTGAAATGAAAACCCCGCCATACGGCGGGGTTTTTCGTTTCCGGTATGGGAGCGCGGCCGTGCGTCAGTGGTCGAAGGTGCGGGCCAGCGCGCAGAACGCCTCGAGCGGAACCTGCTCGGCCCGTTCGGTCGGCGGGATGCCGACGCTCCGCAGCCGGTCCTCGATGTCGGGCGCGGCCCCCTTCAGCGCGGCACGCAGCATCTTGCGCCGCTGGTTGAAGGCCATGGCGACGATCCGTTCCAGCGTCTTCGGGTTGGCCGGATAGCGCGGTTCGGGCAGGGCGGTCAGGTGCACCACGGCGGAACTGACCTTCGGCGGCGGGGTGAAGGCCCCCGGCGGCAGGGTCAGGGCGATGCGCGCATCGGTGCGCCACTGCGACAGGATCGCAAGCCGCCCGTAGGCCTTGCCGCCCGGCTGCGCCACGATCCGCTCCGCCACTTCCTTCTGGAACATCAGCGTGAGCGACGACCAGACCGGCGGCCAAGCGGGCGGCGTCAGCCAGCGGATCAGCAGCTCCGTGCCGACGTTGTAGGGCAGGTTGGCGCAGATCGCGATGGGCGGCTCCAGGTGCGCCAGCGGATCGATCTCCAGCGCGTCGCCCTCGATCACCTCAAGCCGGCCGGGATAGGCCGCCGCGATCTCGGCAAGCGCCGGCAGGCAGCGCGCGTCCTTCTCGATCGCCAGCACCCGGCGCGCCCCTTCCGACAGCAGGCCGCGCGTCAGCCCGCCGGGGCCGGGGCCGACCTCCAGCACGTCCGTCTTCGACAGGTCGCCGGGGATGCGCGCGATGCGCGCCGTCAGGTTCAGATCCAGGAGGAAGTTCTGCCCCAGCGCCTTCTTCGCGATAAGCTGGTGCGTCGCGATCACGTCGCGCAGGGGGGGCAGGTTGTCGATCTGGCTCATGCGGTTCCATCGCCCAGCCGCAAAGGCGCGTCAAGCGCCGCGACACCGGCTCCGCCCGCCCTGACCGTCCCCTTCATCTTGGCGGAAATACCTCGGGGGGTGCAGGGGGGCGGCGCCCCCCTGCGCGTGGCGACGCGGAACGCGGCGCAAGCAGACCACCCCACAGTCGGGGCCTGCCGCCGGGGCCCTCTAGCCGCGCGCCAGCCGGGAAGCCATGCGCAGCGCGGCGATGGTCGAGGTCGGGTTGGCGATGCCGGTGCCCGCGATGTCGAAGGCGGTGCCGTGGTCCGGCGAGGTCCGCACGAAGGGCAGGCCCAGCGTGACGTTCACCCCTTCGTCGAAGTCCAGCGTCTTGATCGGTATCAGCGCCTGGTCGTGGTACATGCAGATCGCGGCGTCGTAGTCCCCGCGCGCGCGGGCATGGAACATCGTGTCGGCGGGCAGCGGGCCGTTCAGCAGCATGCCCTCGGCGCGCAGCTTTGCCAGCACCGGCGCGATCAGCTCCATGTCCTCGCGCCCCATGCGGCCGCCTTCGCCGGCGTGGGGGTTCAGCCCGGCCACCGCCAGCACCGGCTGGTCGACGCCGAACTGGCGCACCAGCGCGTCGTGGGTGATGCGGATGCGGCGCTCCAGCAGCTCGGGCGTCAGGGCGGCAGGCACGTCGGCCAGCGCGATGTGGATGGTCACCGGCACCACCCGCAGGCGGTCGGAGGCCAGCATCATCACCACCTCGTCGACCCCGCCCAGGTGCGCCAGGAACTCGGTGTGGCCGGGATAGGCAAAGTCCGCCCCCTCGGCCAGCGCCTGCTTGTGGATCGGCAGGGTGCAGAGCGCGGCGGCCTGGCCATCCAGCACATGGCGCACGCCCGCCTCGATGGACTGGATCACGCCGGGGGCATGGGCCGCCTGCGGCTCGCCCGGGACGCGGGGGCCGGGCATGGGCAGCAGCAGCACGGGCAGGCCGCGCGACGCGGCCTCCACCGCCTCGCCGGGATCGCCCAGCAGGACGTGGGGGACGGTTCCGGGCAGGTGCGACGGCTCGCCGATCCAGAAGAACGGCAGGCTGTCGCCAAGGATCTCCCAGGCGCGTTCGGCCAGCTCAGGGCCGATGCCCGCGGGTTCGCCGCAGCTCATGGCGATGGGGGCGGTGGGCGCCTTGGCCTTGTCGGTCTGTCGGGCCTCCGGGTCCGGCACCGGGTCGGAGGACGCCTGCCGGACCATGGTCGTCTCGCCGCCGTCGGGCGCCTCGCTGGCGCCCGGGGAGGTTACGGGATCGACCTTTTCCGCCGTCTCGCCCAGGGCGTTGGCGGTCCCCGTGCCGCGCCCTGTCATTGGTTGACGATCGTGGCGTCGGAGCGGAGCTGCGACAGGTAGCCTTCGGCAAGCTGGCCGATGCGCTGGTTGCGCAGGGAACCGAAGACCTGTTCGCGGTCGGGGCCTTCGTCTTCGGCGATCCCGGCGGTCCTGCCGCAGAGCATCAGGAGCACCAGCGTCTGGCCGTCCGCGCGGGTCAGCGCGGTCGACACCTCGCCCGGGTCAAGCTTCGACAGCTCGTAGGCGATGTCGGTGGGGATCTCGTTCACCGGCAGCGTGCCGCGGTCGAGCACTTCCGGCGGCTGACCCTTGGCCACGCCGTAGAGGTCGTCGCAGCGGTCGGTCCGGTCGGCGATGCCCTGCGCCTTGGCGAGGTTCTCGGGCGTGCGGCCGCCGGGGATGTAGTACGCGGCGTATTCCACGGCGGCGGTCGGGGGCGACTGATATTCGCCCTCTTCGATGGCGCGGAGCTGGAAGAGCGCCATGGCGCCCTGCAGCGGGATCGGGTCGGAGACCTGGCCGGGGGCGAGGCCCAGCACGATGGGCTGCAGCGGCCCCGGCAGTTCCGACAGCGAGCGCCACGGCAGTTGCCCGCCCGCCCCGCGGGAGGCGGTGGCGGAGAAGCGCCGTGCCTGCGCCGAGAATGCGCCCGTGTCGTCGAGCTGCGCGATGCGCTCGGCCCGTTCGCGGACGACCTCTTCCTGGCCCGGAGGCATCGGCATGATGATCTCGGACAACAGGACGCGCACGTTGGAGGTGCCGTTCTGGCCCTCGAGGGCGCGGTCGACCTCTTCGTCGGACACGCTGGCGCGCCCGGCGAAACGCTGTTGCACCAGCATCCGCCAGGAGACGCCCGCGCGCACGAAGTCGCGGAAGGTTTCTTCGTCGACGCCGGCCTGTGCCAGCGCCTGGGTGAACTGTTCGCGGGTCAGGCTGGCGCGGCTGGCGAACTCCTCCATCCCGTCGAGGATTTCCTCGGGGGAGGGCTGGATGCCGGCGTCGCGGGCGGCCTGCAGGCGCAGGCGGTCGTCGATGAGCTGTTCGCGTGCCACCTTGTTCAGGTCGCCGGGCGCCCGCATGACCTGGAGCATCCGCTTGCGCTGTTCCAGCTCGTAGCCGGTGATGACCTGCTCGTTCACGATGACGACGGGCGAGAAGAGGCTCTGTGCCGCAACGGGGGTGCCCTGCGCAGCGGCAATGGCGATGCCGAGCGCAAGCGACGCGGCGGTGAGAGAGGTTTTCAGCGACATATGCGGCGATACTCCTTGGCACTGTCGTCGGCGCCGAAGCCGTGCAGCGCGACGGTCAGTTGGATGTCCGTGGACGGCTCCAGGTTGGTGGCCGAGGCGAATTCGCGTGTCGCCCCGACGTCTACCTGGATGCATTCATTGCGGTATTGCAAGCCGAGGCCCACGCGGTCAAGGCGCCGGTCGGCAAGATCGTACCGAACCTCGGTCGAGGTTTCCCAGTGGCGGGTCACACGGTAGCGCCCGTCGAAGGTCCATTCGGAAACGGCCTTGTCCCGAAGCTCGTCGGGGTCGGTGACCAGCAGCACGTAGGAGGCGCCGAGGTCCATGCGGGTGTTGGACCAGCCGGCGCGCGCCTCGGCCTTGGTGAAGCGGTTGTCCTCGTCGAGCAGGCCGCGCGCAGTGAGCGTGATGCCCAGCGGGTTGGCGAAGCGCCCGGCGATGAGCCAGTCGCTTTCGAGGCTGTCGAGACCGGAGGACCGGGTGAATTCCGAGTCGATGTCCTCGCGCCAGAGGCGGCCCATGGTCAGCGCGGCGGACCAGCCGCCCGGCGCCTCGTGCAACCAGCGCACGCCGGCGGCAAAGGTCATGCCATGCTCGCGACGGTCGGCGGCGGGGTAGCGGGAAAGCGAGAGCAGGTTGGCCTCGTCGAACTCGACGCGGGTCGATTCCTCGTTGGCGTTCTTCGCGCGCGATCCGCCGACCCAGCCGATCTGCGCCACGGGCTCCAGGAGGGTGCGGCCGCCGTTCATGCCCTTGCGCTGGAGCGGCCAGCGCAGTTCCACCGAGGCGCCTGGGGTGACGCGGGTGATCCGGTCGGGCACGGCGGCGTCCTGGTCGGTGATGTAGTGGTCGACCCAGAGATGGCCTTCGAGACCCAGCCGGAAGCCGGGACCCATGGTCCAGCGCTCGCGCCAGCTGCCGTCGATGTTGAGCCGCGCGGTGTCGCGGCCGTCGGTGATGTTGTCGGCGTCGTCGCTGTCGACGTCGAGCTTGCTTTCGCGGTAGAGGCCGCTGGCTTCGAGCGACAGCCGGAACTCGCCCGGCACGCGCGACCACAGGAACCGCCGGTCGGTGTGCATGGAGGCGGTCAGCCCGGGCTGCGTGGCGTTCGCCTCGTACTGGCGGAGCGTCTGGTAGCTGGTCAGGCCGAAACTGATGCGGCGGTCGGTGCGCACCCGGGCCAGGGTCACGGTGCTGGCCAGACGGTCGCTGTTCTGGATCGAATAGTCGTTGAGGTAGGCCTCGTCCGAGACGGAGCGCAGCGCGAAGGTCAGCGTGTAGTCGCGCGGCAGGCTGAAGACGCCGTCGGCAAAGAGGTAACCGCGCACCTGCTCGTCCCGGAAGCTGTCGGAGGACAGTGCCCCGGTCAGCGTCAGCTGCCCGCTGCGGAAGGCGCGGCGGTAGCGGAATTCGAGCGTGCGGGATTTCGTCGTCAGGTGCGGCGCGAGCGTCAGGTCCTGATGGTCGCCGATGGGGATGAAGTACGGCACCTTCACGCCGAAACCCAGCAGGGTCGAGGAGGTGAAGGTCGGGAACAGGAAGCCGCGCGCCCGGTCGAGCGTCGGGTCGGGCAGGCGCAGGCGCGGCAGCCAGAACACCGGCACGTCGAGCAGGCGTATCTGCGCGTCGTCGAAGTAGAGCTGGCGCTCTTCCTGGTCGTGCACCACGCGGGCGGCGCGGATCTGCCAGAGCGGCACCTGGTTCTTGCCGCAGACCTGGCAGGAAGTGGCGGCGACGCGGCGCAGCTGAGTGTAGCGGCCGTCGACGCGCTGCGCCTCGACCGCGGCAAGCTGCATCTGCTGGTCGATGACCATGCGCGCGCCCTTCAGGAGGCCGTTGCGGAAGCCCTCGTCCAGCTCTGCCTCGGAGGCGAGGATGATGACGCCCTGTTCGGGATCGGTGATGCGGATCGGCCCGGTGATCGAGAGCTTGTCGTTGGCGCGGTCGTAGGTGATCGCCGATGCGGTCAGCCGGGTGGTGCCCTGCAGCGCCTCGACGTTGCCGGTGGCGACCAGCGTCTCCTCTCCGTCGATGAAGACGTTGTCGGCCACGAGGAGGGCGGGCGCCTCTTCTTCCTCCGTCGCCTGCTGGGCAGCGGCAGGGGTGGCCGTCGTCATGAGGGCGGGCAGGGGCGCAAGCCAAAGCGCGGCACAGGCCGCGGCGCGGAGGGCGGCGCGCGCGAGCGCACGGGGCGACTGCCCCGCCGGGGGCGTGGCCAGCGGCAGAAGCGGCACGATGCGTCTTCCTCGTGTCATCCGTCCTCCATGTGCAGGACCAGTCCCAGGGCCAGCAGGACCGAGGCGATGGGGGGCACCCATGCCGCGACAACCGGGGCGAGCTGGCCGTTTTCGCCCATGATCTGTGCGAAGCTTCGCACGTAATAAAGCCCGAATCCAAGCAGCACCGCAGAGAGCACGGCAAGTCCGGTGCGCGCAAGCCGTGTCGGCTGCATCGTGAAGGCCGCGCCGACCAGCACCATGGCCACGAGGAACAGCGGCCGGGCCAGCTCCATGTTATACCATACGATGTGGCGGCGGGCAGAGAAACCGGCCTCTTCCAGCCCGGCGATGAACTGCGGCAGGTCCCAGATCGCGACCGCCGAGGGCCGCCCGAACCGGTCGCGGATGCTTTCGCGGGTGAGGGTGGAGGGCAGCTCGTACTCGTCGTGGATGCGCGCGCCGAGCTCGGGGTTGAGGCCGGGGGTCAGCGGCCAGGCCTTGGCGTCGGTCAGGTGCCATGCGCCTTCGGCGAGGGCTGCGCTTTCGGCCTGGATGCGCATGGCGGGGCCGCCGTCGGGCGCGTAGGTGACGATGGAGACGTCGAAAAGCTCTGTCGCTTCCGGGTTGGCGCGGGCGGCGCGGATCACCGACTGGCCGTCTTCGCCGCCCTGCCGCAGCCAGAGGCCCTCCGGCCCGAAGGACACGGCGGAGGTGTTGCCGGACTCGTATGCCTCGCGCAGGTCGGCGTAGCGTTTCGAGGTGGCGGCGACGATCGGGTTCATCATGGCGACGATGAGCGCGCCGATCAGCAGCGCCACAGTCGCCGGTGCCATAAGCGCGGTCAGGCCCGAACGTCCGGCGGCGCGGGTCGCCACCAGTTCGGAGGACCGCGCCAGCCCGATGAACATCGCCACCGTGGCGAGGATCATCACCAGCGGCAGGATCTCGTAGAGGCCCTCGGGCAGCTTGAGGATGACCAGTTGCAGGGTTTCGCCGAAGCTGACCTCATCGCCCAGCTGGCGCAGTTCGTCGATCAGGTCGAGCAGCCCCTGGAACAGCGCGAAGACGGCGAAGATGCTGAGGAACAGCCAGAGGAAGCGGCGGGCGTAGTAGACGTGCAGGGTCACGCGGCGGCCTCCGTCGTGCGGATGCGTTTCGGCCGGAAGGGCCGGGAGGCCTGCCAGAGCAGCGCCCACGTGAAGGCAAGGCCGGTCGCGCTCGGGGCATAGATCAACGGCCAGAGTTTGGGGTAGCGGACCACGGGGTCGGTGACCGCGCTTTCGACCAGTTTCACCACCACCAGCAGGAAGATGGCAAAGACGATCTGCCGGGTCACGCCGAAGCGCGAGAAGCCGCCGACCATCAGGGCGGAATAGCCGATCAGCGCCGCCACGACGCAAAGGAGCGGCCCCTGGAACCGCATGTGCGCCTCTTCCAGCACCTCGCCGGTTTCCTCCCCCGTCTCGACGGCGATGCCGTCGGTGTTGAACAGCAGTTCCGTGGTGGGGATCGCGTCGAGCTTGCGGCGCTTCTGCGGGCTGGCGGTGATCAGCCCGGTCAGGTCGTAGGTGAAGTCCGAGAAGTTGGTGGTCGACAGCCGCATCTCGGTCATGTCCATGGTCTGCGCGAGACCGGCGAGCATGACCATCTTCGGCCCCTCGTCGTCGCGGATCAGGTAGGCGCGGTCGGCGGTGTAGATGATGTCGCGATCCGGTTGGCGCCGGTCCGACAGGAGCACGTCCTGCAGCGTGCCTTCGGGGGTGATGTCCCGGATGTAGAAGGTGATGCCCTTGGAGGGATGCAGGAAGGTGCCTTCGCGCAGGAGCCGCGCCGAGACGGAGCTGGAAAGTTCCTGTTCGCGCATCCGGAGCTGTTTCAGCGATTGCGGCACGAGGACATGGGTCAGGACGCTCATCATCAGGGTGACGGTGAGGCCGAAGACCAGCACCGGGCGCGCCAGCCGCCAGGGCGAGAAGCCGGTCGCCTTGACCACGGTCAGCTCGGAATCGCCCGACAGCCGGTTGGTGACGTAGACCGCCGCGGCAAAGCTTGCCATCGGCAGCACGAGCGCGATCACCGCGGGCAGCGACAGGGCTGTGAACTCCAGCACGATGCGGGCGGAATGGCCGTCGTTGATGAGCCGGTCGAACAGCACCACGGCGCGGTTCACCCAGTAGACGGACACAAGCACGAGCGCGAAAAATCCGAAAAGCACCATCAGTTGCGACAGAACATATCTGTCGAATCTCTGCACGCCGTGTAACCCCCCGGTCCTTTCTGGTTGGCGGGCAGTTTAGGCGAAAGGTCAGGCGGGGGGAAGGTGGCTCTGGCCTTCCGCGGCGGGCGCGGCTAGGTCTTTGGGCAAGGACACGCTCAACGACGCCCGCGCGGACCGCGCGGGGCCGGGGCCGGCGGAGGCCGCCCCTCAGCACACGACAAGGAGAACCCAAGATGACAGAGCTGCGCGACATCCGTTTTGCCGAGACCGACCTCGAAGCGCTGGCCGGGGCGGCGGGCGCCGTGGCGGTGCTGGTGCCTGCCGAGGGCACCATGGGCCCGGGCGCGCGGCGGCTGAACCGGCTGACCAAGGGCGCGGTGAAGCGGGCGCTGGACAGCGAGGCCTTCGAAAAGCTGGGCGCGGGCGAGGCGATGGCACTGGCCTGGCCGGTGGGCATGGCGGCGGACGTGGCGCTGGTGGTGAAGCTGCCGCGCCGCCCCTCGGTGACGGAGGCCCGCAAGGCCGGTGCCGCGCTCGCCAAGGCCGCCGGATCGAAGGAGCTGACCGTGGTCGTCGACGGCACCAAGCGCGTGGCGCAGATGGGCCTCGGGATCGCGCTGCGCGGCTATGCCTTCACCGCCCGCAAGTCGAAGGCGGAGGACCCGCTGGGCGCCGCCACGCTGATGGTGAAATCGGTCGAGGAGGCGGAGGGCGCCTTTGCCGCCGTCAAGGCCGTGGCCGAGGGCGTGGCCTTCACCCGCGACCTGACGTCGGAACCGGCCAACGTGCTGGGCACGGTGGAATTCGCCAACCGGCTGGAGGCGCTGCGCGACCTCGGGCTGGAGGTCGAGGTGCTGGACGAGGACAAGCTGGAAGAGCTGGGCATGGGAGCGCTGCTGGGCGTCGGCATGGGCTCGGCGATGCCGTCCAAGGTCGTCGTGATGCGCTGGAAGGGCGCGGAGGGCGCGCCGCTGGCGCTGATCGGCAAGGGCGTGGTCTTCGACACCGGGGGCATCTCGCTGAAGCCCGCCGCGGGCATGGAAGACATGACCATGGACATGGGCGGCGCGGGCGTGGTTTCGGGCGTGATGAAGACGCTGGCGCTGCGCAAGGCCAAGGCGCATGTGGTCGGCATGGTGGGCCTCGTGGAGAACATGCCCTCGGACCGCGCGCAGCGTCCGGGCGACATCGTGACCTCGATGAAGGGCGACACGATCGAGGTCATCAACACCGATGCCGAGGGGCGGCTGGTGCTGGCCGATGTGCTCTGGCACGCGCAGGAAAGCGAGAAGCCGGCGGCCATCGTCGACCTTGCCACGCTGACCGGCGCCTGCATCATCGCGCTGGGCCACGAGAACGCCGCGGTCTTCTCGAACGACGACGCCTTTGCCGGGGATTTCCTGAAAGCGGCGGAAGCCGAGGGCGAGGGCGCGTGGCGGATGCCGATGGGCAAGGCCTACGACGACATGCTCAAGAGCCAGAAGGCCGACATGAAGAACATCGGCGGGCGACCGGCGGGCTCCATCACCGCGGCACAGTTCCTGCGGCGCTTCGTGAAGGAGGGGACCCCCTGGATCCACCTCGACATCGCGGGCGTGGCACAGGTGAGCGCCGACACCGCGCTGGCGCCGAAGGGCGCGACCGGATGGGGTGTCATGTCGCTCGACCGGCTGGTGCGCGACAAGTTCGAGACGGAGTGATCCGGGGCGTGCCGCCGTTGGCTGCACATATCCCGCCGGGCGCGCGCGTGGTGTGCTGCGCCCGGTTCCGGCCGGTGGAGGCCTGATGGGCGCGGTCTTCTTCTACCACCTCACGCGCCAGCCGCTGGAGGTGACGCTCGGCATGCTGCTGACCAAGTCGCTGGAGCGCGGCTGGCGGGTGGTGGTGCGCGGCACAGATCCGGCGCGGCTCGACTGGCTCGACGCGAAGCTGTGGCTGGAGCCGGAAGAGGGCTTCCTGCCGCACGGGCTGGCGGGCGGGAAGTTCGACGCGGAGCAGCCGGTGCTGCTGACCACGGCGCTGGAGGCGCCGAACGCGCCCTCCTGCCTGATCGCGGTGGACGGGGCGGAGATCCGCCCCGAGGAGACCGAGGCGCTGGAGCGGGTGTGCATCCTCTTCGACGGCGGCGACGGCGCGGCGGTGCAGGCGGCGCGCGGACAGTGGAAGGCGCTGACCTCGGCCGGGTGCAAGGCGCAATACTGGTCCGAAGAGTCCGGACGCTGGGAGAAGAAGGCCGAGGCCTGAGCGGGCGCTGCACGATTTTCTTCTAAAATCATGCGGGCGCCGGTGCCAGATGCCAGGCAAGACCGGCTTCTGGTTTCACATCGCTGACCCGGAGCGTGGCGTTACGTCCTAAGTCCAAGACAGTGGCCGAGCGGTCATTCGTGAAGAATGCCGCGAGCGGCAGGATCGAGCCCGAATTACCATATTCCTGCTTTGCGGCGCATGTTGGCAGCTTGAAAGAGCGCAAATCGCTGGCATGGATTGGATCTTGTTCTGATCGCAATCATTGCGCGACATCTGCGAGGAAGGTCAGCAAGGCATCATTCACCGCATCGGGTCGTTCCTGCGGCACCCAATGGCCAATACCATCCAGAAAGACGGGATCGCGCAGTTGCGGAACAAGGTCGCTCTGTCCTGCAATGATATCTCTCATGCCGGGCATAGTTAGCCCCGTGTCGCGGCTTCCCGCGATGTAGAGCGCCGGCACCTCCACGGTTCGGCCGGCAAATGCTTTCTGGAGGTGCCAGTTGCGGTCCAGATTGCGGTAAAGGTTCAGAGGGCCTCTGAAACCGCTTCTTGTGTAGTCGGCTACGAACGCCTCCAGATCCGACGGGGTCAACCAGTGTGGTGTCCGGGCAGGCATCGGCAATGGTGCAAGCAGACCATTCTGACGCGACACCATCGCAAACGGGTTGGGCGTTGCGTCCCCCGGCTGCCGCGGACCGGCTTCTCCGGAGGCCGCGTGGAAAATCTTCAGAAGGGTTGTGCGCACATCCTGTTCGAACTCAGCCTCTGCGATGCCGGGCTCCTGGAAATAGAGCGTGTAAAAGAGTGCGTCTTCCGTTGAAGGGAAAATCTGCGTCGGCGGCACCGGCGGCGGCCCCATCATGGGCACGCCGATTGCGGCAACGGCTTTGAACCGGTCAGGGCGCAAAAGGGCGGCCTGCCATGTCAGAGTGGCGCCCCAGTCGTTGCCCGCGATGACAGCCGTCGCCACACCCAGCACGTCAAGCAACGCCACCATGTCGCCGACCAGCATCTGGAGTGCGTAGGCTTCGACGGTTTCCGGAGCGTCAGTTCCGCCGAAGCCCCGCAGATCGGGGGCGATCACGCGATAACCCTGCGCCGAGAGCGCCTCGATCTGATGTCGCCAGGCATAGGCTGTTTCCGGAAATCCATGGCAGAGCAGCACCACGGGACCAGTCCCCTGATCCGCGATCCGCATCCGCAATCCGTTTGCTTCGACGTCCCGATACGGCATGTCGGTCATATCATCTGTTCCTTTTGACTGACTGGGTGCACCTGCGGGCAAACCCAGTGCGATGAGCGGGAGGATTGCCGACTTCATGAGGGCAGTCCGGCGGTTCATGGTGGCAGTCCCATTGTGTAACGTATAAAGTTACATATAGAGGGTTGCGCAAAGAATGTAACTCAATCTGTTACATTATGAGGCTAAATGTGAATCGCGATGGCCGTTTCCCACGTGTGCTGCACGTCTTGATCCACATGGCTCTGCGCGACAGGGTCATGTCATCGGCCGAAATTGCTCAGATGCTCACGACGAACCCGGTCGTGGTGCGCCGGATGCTGGCAGGCTTGCGCGATGGCGGATTGGTCGAGACGTCAAAAGGGCCGGGCGGCGGCTGGCGCGTTGTCAAATCGCTTGACGCCATGACCTTGCGGGACGTCTTCGATGCCTTGGATCGCCCGGGGATAGACGTCGGTGGCGCGGCCCACGACCATCCGGGATGCCCCGTCGAGGCAGCGGTTAACGTCGCACTGGCTGACGTCGACGATGCCGTCACCGAGATGATGCTGAACCGTTACGCGGCAACCACTCTTGCGGAGATCGCCAACGCCGCAAAGACGGCCTCCTGACCATGATGTCGGCAAGGGTTTTGAATTGTCGCGAACAGAGTGGCCATCAGTTCTGCCCCGACCTGTTGAATAGCAGGGAGATGAGAGATGGACGTGTTGCTGTCCTGACAATGACGGCTTTGTCCGCGTTCCCATACCGCACCCGGGGTCCGGATTGGGTCGGAAGTGTTTGGCATCTAATTAGGAATTGACTGGCGCGGCACCCTGTCAAAATTCAGAAAGCCCGACAGGAAGAGCCAAGAACGCACGGCATGTGACACGCCGGTTCAGCGTTCGAGGATCATCCGGCCGCCGGAGATCTCCAGCCGGTCGAAGCGGGCGAGGTAGTCCATGCCCAGGAGCGAATCCATCATCTGCCCGTCGTTCACATAGGCCCGGACCCCGCGGTCCAGGAAGGGCCCGAGCGACACGCTGTCCAGCGTCACCGGCGCGGTCTGCACCGTGCCGTTGGCGGTCTGGGCCATGTCGTAGAAGGCGAGGTCCTCGGGGTGGAGGCCGGCCTCCTCGGCGGCGGTTCTGGTCAGCACCACGCCCGAGGCGCCGGTGTCCACGACGAAGCGGATGGGCGATCCGTTGACCTCGAGCGTCACGTAGTAATGGCCGTCGAAGCCGCGCGGGATCTCGATCCGGCCGTCGCCGGAGAACACCGCCTGCCGCTGGTCGAGCCCGCCGCGCACATCCTGCCAGAGCCCGGCGGCGGCGAGGATGCCGACGAAGAGCAGCGCCCAGCCCATCAGGGTCTGCACGCCGCGGCCCGGCGCGCGGCGGTAGTTCATCCAGAACCACGCGAGCACGGCGAAGCCGAGAAGCCCGAGAAAGAGCGTGTGGCCGGTCTGGTCGGGCGTCATGTCGGGTCCCTGTGCCTGCGTCCCTTCAATGTAGGCATTCCGCCTGCGGAAGGAAGCCTCAGGACGCGACGAAGCCGAAGTCGCGCAGCCCGTCGAGCACGAATTGCACCGAGAGCGCGGCGAGGAGCATCCCGAGGAGGCGCGTGGTGACGGTGATCCCTGTGGGCCCCAGCCCGCGCTCGATCAGCCCGGCGGAGAGGAACAGGAGAAGGACCAGCGCCAGCACCAGCGCCATGACACCCAGAACGCCTATGATGCCCAGCACGTCGGTGGTCGAGCCGGTCAGCAGGATCATCGAGGCGATGGCGCCCGGTCCGGCGATCAGCGGGATGGCCAGCGGGAAGACGGAAGGGTCGGGCGGGTGGTCCGCCTCTGCCCGGTCCTCGCGCCGCTTGTTGCGGCGTTCGAAGAGCATGTCGAGCGCGGTGATGAACAGCAGGATCCCGCCGGAGATCCGGAAGGCGGGCATGCCGATCCCGATGAAGCCCAGCACCGCCTCGCCGAAGAAGGCGAACAGCGTCAGGAGCGCCGCCGCGATGACCGTCGCGCGGATGCCCACGGCGCGGCGGTGGCGCGCGTCCGCGCCCTGCGTCAGGGCGATGAACAGCGGTGTCAGCCCGATCGGGTCGATGACCACGAAGAGCGTGACGAAGGCCGAGATCAGGAAGGTCGGGTCCATGATCCCCGGTTAGGCGGTTTCGGGCCGCCGGTAAAGCCTTTGCGGCGGGATCAGGCGTCGATGGCGACGCGGGCCGGGCGGGCTTTCTCGAACGCGGCGCGGGCGGTGGAGAAGGAGGCCGTGGCCTTGTGCAGCGCGGCCCGCTGGGCGGGGGAGAGGGCCGGGGCCTCGGGCGCCTTGCGGCTGCGGGCCTTTGCGGCGCGGGGCTTTGCGGCGGCGGCTTTGGCCTGCTTTTCGGCCTTTCCGGCGGCCTGTGCTGTTGCGTGGGCCTCCGCCTTTGCCTGCGCGCGGCGGTGTGCGTCGGCCCGGGTCTGCGCTCCGGCCTGCTGGGCGGCTGTGCGGGTTGCGTCCCCGGTATCGGCGTTCCGCGGCGCGCGGCCCGGGGCCGGGACGTGGTGGCGCAGCTTGTCGTAGGCGGCGTTCAGCTCGGCGAGGCGGCGGGTCAGCCGGGCGGCGTCGGCGGGGCATCGGTCGGGGTGGTTTTCGCGGACGAGCCGCTTCCACGCGCTGCGGATGGCCGCGCGGTCGTCGAAGGCGGAGACGCCGAGGATCTCGTAGGGGGTCCGTGGTGCGGTGCGGGTCATGGGGGAGTCTTTCCTCGTGCGGTACGAACCGGCGCCGAGGCTGCCCCCGCGGCCCTGCGGCGCCGTCGAAATGAGGCATAAATCGGGCAGAGGATGGCGGGAAGCCTCAATTTGGACACAAAGTTAACGCGATTTTGCTAGGAATTCCGGGCGGCCGATCCGGGTTTTCAGGGATTTTCAGAGGCTTGCGTCTGGGGTGACGCTGTTGGCCGGGGGCGCGCTTGCATCCGAGGCACAGGGGAAATGTGGCGGAGCGTGCCACATTCGGGGTTGCCGACTTGGTGTATCGGGTGGGCCGGAATGGCGAACGGCGGCCCCGAGGGTCCGCCGTGCTTCGCATTCACCGGAGGTGCGGGGTCAGCCCTGCGCCGTGTCCAGCTTTTCCTGTGCCGCCATCCAGAGCGCCTCTGCGCGGGAGAGGCCCTCCATGATCTCGGCGTATTTCTTGTTCCAGACTTCCAGCTCGCCCACCTTGTCGTTCTCGTAGAGCGCGGGGTTCGCCAGCTTGTTGGCCAGCTTCTCGCGCATGTCCTCGAGTTTGGTCACGCGTTCCTCGCATTTGCGGACCTCGGCACGCAGGTCGAGGATCTGGTCGCGGGTGGCGCGTTTGGGCTTTTCCTTCGGCTTCTCGGGCTTCGACGGCGACTCCTTGGCCAGCAGGAGGGCGCGGTAGGAATCGAGGTCGTCGTCGTAGGGGTTCACGGTGCCGCCGGAGACCAGCCAGAGCCGGTCGGCCACCATCGACAGCAGGTGCATGTCGTGGCTGACGAGGATGACCGCGCCGGAATAGGCGGTCAGCGCCTCCATCAGCGCCTCGCGGCTTTCGATGTCGAGGTGGTTGGTCGGCTCGTCGAGGATCAGGAGGTGCGGCGCGTCGAGCGTGGCGAGCAGCAGCGAGAGCCGTGCCTTCTGGCCGCCGGAGAGGCGCGCGACCTCGGTCTCGGCCTGCGCGGCATAAAGGCCGAACCCGGCGAGCAGCGCGCGGAGCTTCGCAGGGGGCGAGTCGGGGCGTTCGCGCTGCAGGTGCTGGAGCGGCGTCTCGTCGAGGTGCAGTTCGTCAACCTGGTGCTGGGCGAAGTAGCCGATGCGCAGCTTCGACGAGCGGTTCATCCGGCCGTCCATCAGCGGCAGGCGGTCGGCCAGCAGCTTCGACAGGGTCGACTTGCCCTGGCCGTTCTTGCCCAGAAGCGCGATGCGGTCGTCCTGGTCGATGCGCAGGTTGAGCCGCCGCAGCACGGCGGTGTCGCCGTAGCCGGTGGTGCCGTCCTCGATGTTGACGATGGGCGGCGACAGTTCGTCGGGCTGCGGGAAGGTGAAGACGCGCTTGGCCATCTCTTCGGGCGGGGTGACCATGTCCATGCGCTCGATCATCTTCAGCCGGGCCTGCGCCTGCTTGGCCTTGCTGGCCTTGGCGCGGAAGCGGTCGACGAAGGACTGCAGGTGGGCGCGGCGGTCCTGCTGCTTTCGGGCGGTGGCGGCGAGCTGGGCGCGCTTTTCGGCGCGCAGCTTGACGAAGCCGTCGTAGGGGGTGCCGTAGTAGGTCAGCTTGCGGTCCTCGAGGTGGAGGATCGAGCTGACGGCGCGGTTCAGGAGGCCGCGGTCGTGGGAGATGACGATGACCGTGTGCGGGTAGCGCGCGAGGTAGGATTCGAGCCAGAGCGCGCCTTCGAGGTCGAGGTAGTTGGTCGGCTCGTCGAGCAGCAGCAGGTCGGGCTGGGCGAAGAGCACGCCGGCCAGCGCCACACGCATCCGCCAGCCGCCGGAATAGGCGGAGCAGGGGCGGGAGTGTTCCTCGGGATCGAAGCCCAGGCCCTTGAGGATCGAGGAGGCGCGGGCCTCCGCGCTCCAGGCGTCGATGTCGGCGAGGCGGGTCTGGATCTCGGCGATGCGGTGGCCGGAGGCGGTGTCCTGTTCGGCGAGGAGCGCCGCGCGCTCGGTGTCGGCGGCGAGCACGGTGTCGAGGATCGAGGTCTCTGAGGCGGGGACTTCCTGGCTGACGCCGCCGATGCGGGCGCGGGACGGCAGGGAGATGTCGCCGCCGTCGATGGTCAGCTCGCCCCGGATCAGGCGGAAGAGCGTGGTCTTTCCCGCGCCGTTCGGGCCGACGAGGCCGACCTTGTGACCTTCGGGGATCGTGGCGGTGGCCTCCTCGAAGAGGGGACGGCCTTCGACCGAATAGGAGAGGGATGAGATACGCAGCATGGAGGCGCTTTAGCAGAGGGTTCGGGGAGGGGAAAGGCACGTCGGCGGGCGGCACTGTTTGCTTTCGCAAAAGCGCCCGCCCGCCGACCCGTAGGGCGCGTTTCAGGCGGGGTGGCGGGTGCGGGGATGCGCGGCGGGTGGGGCCGCGATGGTCCCGGGGCGGGCTTCGGGCCGTGGTTTGCGTCCTGAGGCCGGGGAGGGCACGTGTGACGCATGGTCATGAGGGGTTTCCTGATCCGGGAGGCCGTGTTATCGGGCGCCGCGATACACCCTGACGACCCCGGACTGTGGGTCGGATCCATCTGGAGGATAACACGATGGCCCTCGAGCGCACCTTTTCGATCATCAAGCCCGATGCAACCCGCCGCAACCTGACCGGCAAGATCAACGCCAAGTTCGAGGAGGCCGGTCTGCGCATCGTCGCGCAGAAGCGGATCCACCTGACCAAGGCGCAGGCCGGCGAGTTCTACAAGGTGCACGCCGAGCGCCCGTTCTACGACGAGCTGTGCGAGTTCATGGCGTCCGCCCCGATCGTCGCACAGGTTCTGGAAGGCGAGAACGCCATCTCCAAGAACCGCGAAGTGATGGGCGCGACCAACCCGGCCGATGCGGCCCCGGGTACCATCCGCGCCGAGTTCGCCGAGTCGGTGGGCGAGAACTCCGTCCACGGGTCGGACGCGCCGGACACCGCGGCTCAGGAGATCGCGTATTTCTTCTCAGGTCTCGAGCTGGTCGGCTGAGCCTTCACCGGTTCCGAAATGACGAAGGGGCGCCTTACGGCGCCCCTTTTTCGTTGGTTTGCCTGGGTTTGTTTGCCCGGGCCTGTCGCCGGTCGTGTCAGGCGTTGGCGCCGCGGGAGCGTCCGAGGCCCTGCACGGGGGTGCGGGTCGGGGGCTGGCGCGGGGTCTGACCGGGTGTCGTATCGGCGTGGCGCTTTTCCGCGAAGTCGCGCATGAGCGCGGCGTTGCGGAGGTTGGCCTTGAAACCCACGTCGAAGATGTCGCCGACCAGAGGCACGAGGCCGATCACCCAGTCGATGCCGACATTGCCGGCCATCCGCGCCAGAAGGTGCTTCGGCGCGCCGATGTCGTGGGCGAGGTAGACGATGTAGGCCGACGGCGTCAGGGCCAGCGTGTCGCCGATGCCGGGAACGAGGCCGATGATGCTGTCCCAGCCGAGGCGGATGCGCGTGCCGGGCAGGTACATGGCGGCGTCCATGCGGCGGGCGATGCGTTCCGCCCGCTCGACCTTGGCGAAGGTGGTCTTTGCGTCGTGCCTGTGCGCGTCGGTCATGGCCGGGCTCACGCGTGGGCGGGACGGCGCGAGATCACCCAGATCGCGTGTACGACGCCGGGGAGCCAGCCGAGAAGGGTCAGCAGGATGTTGAGCCAGAAGTGCTTGCCAAGGCCCACTTCGAGGAAGACGCCCAGGGGCGGCAGGAACAGGCTGAGGATGATGCGGATGAGGTCCATCTTGGATCTCCTTTACGTTGCCGGGTTGAACAGGAAACGCGGCAACGGTGTGGAAGTTCCGAAGATGTCCGGCGCCGCCCGGGTCAGGCGGCGCGTTCGGCGGGCATGATAACGGGCTCTGTGGCCTCCAGCCTGAACTCCGATACGGTGCGCGAAAGGTCCTGCGCGGTGCCGGCGAGTGCGGAGGAACTGGTCCGCGTGTCGGCGACAAGCCCGGCGTTGGCGCGGGTCAGGTCCTGAAGGAGCTTCATCGCGGAGTCGATCTCGGCCAGGTCGCTGGCGTGCGCGCTGGTGGAGGCGGCGATGTCGGAGAGGGTCTCGTCCATCTTGTGGATGCTCCGGACCATGATCTGCAGCGACTGGCCCGCGCCGTTGACCAGCTGCACGCCGTCCTGCACCTCCTTGTGGCTTTCGGAGATCAGCTTCTTGATGTCGAGGGCGGATTTCGAGGAGCGACCCGCGAGGTCGCGCACCTCTTCGGCCACGACGGCGAAGCCGCGGCCGGATTCGCCCGCGCGGGCGGCCTCCACCCTCGCGTTGAGGGCGAGGAGGTTGGTCTGGAAGGCCAGTTCCTCGATCACGGTGACGATCTTGGCGATCTCGTCGGAGCGCTGGCTGATCTGGTCCATGGCGGCGATCGCCTCTGCCACGGTGCGGTCCGATTCGGCGGCGGTGTCGGAGGCGGCGCGCGCCTCTTCCTTCGCCGACGCGATGCGGTGCGCATCGTCGCGGGTCTCTTCCGTCACGCGGGTAACGCCGTCGGCGCTACGGGTGATGGCGGCGCCCTGCTGTTCCGTCCGGTGGGCGAGGTCTTCGGCGCCGTCCTTCATTTGGCCGGAGCGGTCGGTGATCTGCGCGACCGCGGAGACGAGGCCGGAGATCACGCCGTTCAGCCGTTCGGCGGCGGCGTTGAAGTCAAGCCGGATGTGATCGTACTTCGGATCGAGCGGGGTGTGGAAGCGGCGCGTGAGGTCGGCATTGGCGAGGGCGCGCAGCCCTTCGGCGACCATGTCGACGACCTGCTGGTGCGTGACGTTCAGCCGTGCCTTTTCCTCTGCCCCGGCGCGGGCGCTGTCCTGCCGGTGGAGCAGCATCGCCTGTTTGAAGTCGGACAGGACGCGGGCCATGCGGCCCAGTTCGGAGCGTTCGGAGGATTGCGGCACCTCGGGTTCGAAGTCGCCGTCGCGGTAGTGGCCCATCAGGGCGATCAGCTTGCCGATCCGGCGCAGGGTCCGTTCGAACAGCAGGAAGGAAAAGAGCGCGGCGGCCAGCGCCGCCCCGGCGGTCAGCAGCAGCGTGGTGCGCAGGTGGGCGGCGGTTGTCTCGCGCTCCTGCGCGGCGTTGGTCCTGATCTCCTGCGCGAGGTCGAGTTCGAGCGCGCGCAGGGTGTCGATCCAGGCGGTGGAGGCGGCGAACCATTGCGGCGCGGTGTAGCCGCCGAGCGTGCCGGTATGGACCGACGCGGTCAGGGCGTCGCGCATGGTGTTCACTGTCTGCGCGGCCTCGGACTGGTTCAGGGCTTCCAGCATGCCGGGCCGTTCGAGGACCTGCGCGGCGGCCGCCAGGTCCGCCGACTGCACGGCGCCGAGACTGACGAACCGCGTGTGCACCGGGGGCGCGAAGGCGCCGGCGCCGAGGCCGGTGGCGCCCATGGCACGCTCCAGCCCGGCGCTTTCCTTGGCCTGTCCGATCAGGGCCTTGGCCTCAACCAGCCGGGCGAGGTCCTCGGAGGCGCGCGCCTCCGACACACGGTTCGCGGTGGAGATCAGCGAATTGACGAGGCCGGTGTACCAGCCCGCCAGTTCCGGCACGGTCTTTTCCGTCGCGGTGATCGCCGCCCGCCACTGGTCCAGTTCGGCAAGGGCTGTGTCGGCGGCGGCCATGCGGTCGGGCGCCGCGGCGCGGGCCATCGGCAGAGCGCCCGCAATGGCGGCGAGGGCGGCGTCGGTCGCCAGGCGCTGGGCGGGCAGGACATCGGCGAAGTTCGCGCCGCCGGAAGAAGTGTAGCCGGCGGAGAAGCCGCGCTCCTTCTGGAGTTCATGCACCAGGTCGTTGAGCAGCTCCGCCTCCGCGATGCCGCGCGCCTGTGCGTCGAGGTGGCCGATGTGGTCCTGCCCGGTCGTCCAGTCGTACCACGTCAGGTAGCCGATCAGGGCAAGCAGGGGGAGCATGATGACAAGAGCAGTTTCGCGGAGAGTCATGGCAGGCCTCGCTGAAAGGTTTGGCCGACCATCCGCAGTTACGATTACCGAAGTGTCACCTCGCTAATTTTCTCTTTTCGAATGTATCTTTAACTCACGCCATCGAGCCGTCCGCGACGCGCGCCGCCGACAGTTCGGCTGCGAAGCCGCACAGCGTGTCGACGGCATGCGACAGGCGGTCGTCGGCGACGGTCAGCGCGACGCGGACGTGCCCCGCGGCCGATGCGCCGAAGCTTTCGCCCGGCATGACGGCGATGCGGTGGGCGTCGAGGAGGCGGTAGGCGAAGGTTTCGCCGTCGAGCCCGGTCGCGCGGATGTCGAGCATCAGGTACATCGCCCCGCGCGACGGGATCGCGGTGACGACCGACTGCCTGGCGAGCGTGTCGAGGACAAGGGCGCGGCGGCGGCGGAAGGGTTCGGCCACGTGTTCCTCGACCGCGTCGCCCTGTTGCAGCGCGAAGAGCGCCGCGTCCTGGATATAGCCGGGCACGCCGTAGGTGGTCGCCGTGGCGAGGTCGATCAGGCGGGCGACGGCCTCTTCCGGGGCTACGATCCAGCCGATGCGGGAGCCGGTCATGGCGTGGCTTTTCGACATGGAGCCCACGACCATGGTGCGTTCGGCCATGCCGGGCAGGGCGCGCGGGCTGACGTGGGCGCCCTCCCAGACCTGGGTGTCGTAGACCTCGTCCGAGATCAGCCACAGATCGTTGCCGATGGCGGTGCGCGCGATGCCGTCGAGCGTGTCGGCCCCATAGACCGTGCCGGTCGGGTTGTTGGGCGTGTTCACCAGCAGGGAGCGCGCGCCGGTGGCCCGTGCGGCGCCGTCGATCTGGTCGAAGGAGGGCAGGAAGGCGTCCTCTGCCCGGGTGGCGATGGCGTGCGGAATGCCTGAGGCGGCGCGGATCGTGCCGGGGTAGGTGGCATAGTAGGGGTCGATGTAGAGGCCGGTCTCGCCGGGGGCGAGCGTCGCCATGTGCGCGGCGAAGAGCGCGGCCTGCCCGCCGGGGGTCACCAGCACGTTGTCGCGTGTGGTGGCGACACCGGTGCGGTTGGCGACGCGGCTGGCGATGCGGTCGCGCAGCGCGTCGACCCCGGGCACCATGGCATAGCCGGTGTGCCCGGCGGAGGCGGCGCGGTGCATCTCGTCGAGGATCGCCTGATCGGTGCCGATGTCATGCTCGCCGATGGTCAGTTCGAGGATGTCCTGGCCTTGCGCCTTCAGGGCGCGCGCCTTGTAGAACACGCCCCAGCCGTCGGAGCCGTCGCCGTTGAGGGTGCAGATACGCTTGGACAAATGCGGCATGGACGGCTCCTTTTCGGGTTCTGGAGGGGTGTGCCAGAGCGAAGGCGGCTGGGCAAGCCGTTAACCTTTGATGCGGAAGTGTGAAGGGTTTCAACGTGTTGCGTTCGGGGGCCGGATTGACCGGGCGCGCGGAGGGGAGTAGCTTTCACGACATGCTGGACGAGGTGCGGCAGAGGCCCGCGGGGGAAACCCCGTCGGGTCTTTTTCGTGTCCTGCCCGAGGAGGGGCAACCTACAGGCAAGAAAGGTGTCGAGCATATGAGCAGCAAGAAGGTGACCGGCTGCACACTGGTGGTTCCGGTGTGCGAGACGGCGCGTCTGGAAGCGCAACGGGACGAGATTGCGCAGACGCTGAAGGACCTGGTCGCGGACATCCGCGACCTGGCGGAGAAAGTCCGGGATGGAGGGGTGAAGAAGGCCGAGCTGGGCACGTCGCTGAGCGACCTGCGCTACTGGCTGAAGGCCGCACGGGAAACGGAGCTGGAACTGGATGAAATCAAGAGGAAAACAACGGGAATCGTCGGATCTTACGGGCTTGACCTCGAAGCAGCCAGATTTGAGGTCAGGTGCCGCCTGGATCGCCTCCGCGCCTGCCGAGGTTCAGATTGAGTTCTGGAATGCACTGTCGGAAGGGGGGCGCATCGCGCTCCCCTACCTTTTCGATTTCTGGGCCCATCCGCACCAGCTTCCGCCCGAGGGGGACTGGCGGACATGGGTGATCCTCGGCGGCCGCGGCGCGGGCAAGACGCGCGCCGGGGCGGAATGGGTGCGCGCGCAGGTCGAGGGCGCGCGCCCGCTGAAGCCGGGCCGCTGCAAGCGCATGGCGATCATCGGCGAGACATTCGACCAGGCACGCGAGGTCATGGTCTTCGGCGACAGCGGCATCCTTGCCTGTTCGCCGCCCGACCGCCGTCCGCTCTGGCAGGCGTCGCGCAAATGCCTCGTCTGGCCCAACGGCGCGGAGGCGATGATCTACTCGGCAAGCGAGCCGGAGGCCCTGCGCGGCCCGCAGTTCGACGGCGCCTGGGTTGACGAGCTGGCGAAGTGGAAGCGCGGGCAGGATACGTGGGACATGCTGCAGTTCGGTCTGCGGCTGGGCGACCACCCGCAGGTCTGCGTGACCACCACGCCGCGCAACGTGGGCGTGCTGAAGGCGCTCCTGGCGCTCGGGTCCACCGTGACGACCCACGCGCCGACCGAGGTGAACGCGGCGCATCTGGCGCGCAGTTTCCTGAACGAGGTGCGCACGCGCTACGCCAATTCATCGCTCGGGATGCAGGAACTTGACGGTCTGCTGCTGGACGAGGTCGACGGCGCGATGTGGACGCGCGACCTGCTGGATGCGCAGCGTTGCGGGACGTTGCCCACGCTCGACCGGATCGTCGTGGCGGTCGATCCGCCGGCGGGGGACGGGAAGCGCTCGGACGCCTGCGGGATCGTGGTTGCGGGCGCGGCGCGGGACAAGGACGGCCTGATGACCGCCTACGTGCTGGAGGACGCCAGTGTGCAGGGGCGCCGCCCGGCGGAATGGGCCGCCTGCGCGGTGGAGGCGGCGCGCCGCTGGAACGCAGACCGCGTGGTGGCGGAGGTCAACCAGGGCGGTGCCATGGTCGAGGAGGTGCTGCGGCAGGTCGATCCCTATTTGCCGGTCACGCGGGTCCATGCCTCTGACGGTAAGGCGATCAGGGCAGAGCCGGTCGCGGCGCTCTACGAACAGGGCCGGGTCTTCCATTCCGCGGGACTGGCGGAACTGGAAGCCCAGCTTTGCCTGATGACGCCCATGGGGTTTCAGGGAGGCGGCAGCCCCGACCGGGTCGATGCGCTGGTCTGGGCGGTGTCACACCTGATCGTGCCGGGTAAGCCGCCGGTTCAGCCACGGGTGCGGAGTGCGGGATAAGTCGTTGATTTATCTTGCATGTGAGTCTGCACGGGGCACCGTACGCTGCGCTGAAGGGTTGTTAACCCGCTGTTCATAGGGTGGCCTTCGAAGCGCGGATGGACCGACCGTTCGCCGGTTTCGGGATAGCGGGATATGCCAGGGGACGCAGGCCTTTCAGGTGTGCGGCCGATGGCCTGCGGCGCGGCGGTTGGGCCGGAGGGAAAAGGAGCACTAGCATGGTTTTCGACTTTCTGCGGCGACAGGATACGCGGGACGCGGTGTCCGTGCCGGAGGTGAAGGCCTCTGCCACGGGGCGTGTCGTGGCCCACATGTCCGCCGGCCGCATCGCGTGGAGCCCGCGGGATACGGTGTCGCTGACGAAGCAGGCGTTCTCCGGCAACCCGGTGGGCTTTCGCGCGGTCAAGCTGATCTGCGAGGCGGCGGCGGCGCTGCCGCTGGTGCTGCAGGACCGGGACACGCGCTATGTCGATCACCCGATCGTCAGGCTGATCACCCAGCCCAACACGGGCCAGGGCCGGGCGGAACTGTTCGAGGCGCTCTATGGCCAGATGCTGCTGTCCGGGGATGGATACCTGGAGGCGGTGGCGGGCGATAGCGGGCTGCCGTTCGAGCTGCACGTCCTGCGCAGCGACCGGATGAGCGTCGTTCCCGGCGCCGACGGGTGGCCCGTGGCCTATGTCTACGAGGTCGGCGGCCGGAAGCACCGGTTCAATGTGAGCGGGCCGGTCTCTCCGGTGCTGCATGTGAAGACGTTCCACCCGCAGGACGACCACTACGGCCTGTCGCCGCTTCAGGCGGCCGCGCAGGCGGTGGATGTGCACAACTCGGCGTCGCGCTGGTCGAAGGGGCTTCTGGACAACGCGGCGCGTCCGTCCGGTGCCATCGTCTGGAAGGGCACGGAGGGGCAGGGGCATCTCACGTCCGAACAGTACGACCGGCTGACCGCCGAGATGGAGGCGCATCACCAGGGGGCGCGGAACGCGGGCCGTCCGATGCTGCTGGAAGGTGGGCTGGACTGGAAGCCGATGGGTTTCTCGCCCTCCGACATGGAGTTCCAGAAGACCAAGGAAGCGGCGGCGCGCGAGATCGCCGTAGCCTTCGGCGTGCCGCCCATGCTGCTGGGGATCCAGGGCGAGGCGACCTATGCCAATTACGCGGAAGCGCACCGGGCGTTCTACCGCCAGACGGTGCTGCCGCTGGCGTCGAAGGTGACGCATGCCGTGGGGCGCTGGCTGTCGTCCTTCACCGGGGAGGAGATCGTGCTGTCGCCCGACCTCGATCAGGTGCCCGCGCTGGCGGTGGAGCGGGACGCGGTCTGGAACCGCGTGGCCGGGGCCGATTTCCTGACCACCGCGGAGAAGCGCCAGCTCTTGGGTCTGCCGGCGCTTCCGGAGGAGGCGCAGGATGACTGAACTGCGCAGCCGGGCAGAGACCTTTGCCTGCGCGCCTGGGCTTCGGCTGGAAGCGCACGAGCGTGTCTCGAAGCTGCAATACGACGGGTTGACCGACAGGTTCCAGCGGCTGGAGGCCCTGATGGAACGGTTGGAGCGGCGGTTGTGGCTGGCCGTCTACGGCGTCGCCGGGGTGATCCTGGCGGAAGCCTTTCAGGAGTTCATGCAGGTGACGCCCTGAGGGCCGCACCACAGGAGGATCGGATATGGATCTGGAACACAAGTTCTGCCGCTTCGACACCGAAGTGACGGTTGTCGAGGGAACGCGGATCGAGGGCTATGCCTCGCTCTTCGGGAAGTGCGACCAGGGCGGCGACGTGGTTGCCCGTGGCGCCTATGCCCGCTCTCTCAAGCGCCTTCTGGCAGAGGGGCGCGCGGTCAAGATGCTGTGGCAGCACGACCCGGCCCAGCCTATCGGCGTCTGGGAACAGGTGCGCGAGGACGAGCGCGGCCTCTACGTGAAGGGCCGGCTGCTGGAAACGGTGGCGAAGGGCCGCGAGGCCGCCGCCCTGATCGAGGCCGGCGCCATCGACGGGCTGTCGATCGGCTACCGCACGATCAAGGCCAGCAAGGATGACAAGGGCCGCAGGCTCTTGGCGGAACTGGAGCTGTGGGAGGTGTCGTTGGTGACCTTCCCGATGCTGTCCAGTGCGCGGGTTGCTGCGAAGGGCGAGGACCGCCCCGACGACGGCGGCCTGCATGCGTTGGCGGAGGCCCTGGAGGGCATGCGCCTGAACCTGGCGGGCGACTGACGCGCGCCACTCATGAGGGAAACAAGGATGAGCAAACCCGAGACCACGTCTCGGACCGGGGAAGATGTGTCTCCGGTCGCCCGGGTGAGTGCCGCGATGGCGGGACTGATCGGGGACTACAAGGCCCTCGCGGCCGATCTGGAAGAGAAGCTTGCAAAACAGGAAGAGCGACTGACCATGCTTGATCACAAAACCGCCCTGGCGAAACGGCCGACCCTTTCGACCCGCGCCGAGGTCGAAGCCCCCCACCTCAAGGCGTTCGACGCGTACCTCCGTTCCGGCGACGACGACGGCCTGCGCGGCATCGAGCTGGAAGGCAAGGCGATGTCCACGGCGGTGAACGCCGATGGCGGCTACCTCGTGGACCCGCAGACCTCTTCGATCATCAAGTCGAAGCTGGACAGCCTCGTCTCGATCCGTGCGATTTCCAACGTGGTGAACGTGGAGGCCTCGGCCTTCGACGTGCTGATCGACCGCAACGACACCGGCGCGGGCTGGGCCACGGAGACCTCGACCGCGGCAGAGACGACCTCGCCGACCATCGAGCGCATTTCCATTCCGCTCTATGAGCTGAACGCGATGCCGAAGGTGTCGCAGCGCCTTCTGGACGACTCCGCCTTCGACGTGGAATCCTGGCTGGCGTCGCGCATCGCCGACAAGTTCATCCGGGCGGAGGCGGCGGCCTTCATCAACGGGGACGGTGTCGACAAGCCTTCCGGTCTGCTGACGAACACCATCGTGGCGAACACCACCTGGTCCTGGGGTGCGCTGGGCTATGTGCCCACCGGCGCCGCGGCGGGCATGGGTGACGGCGATGCCGTGATCGACCTGATCTACGCGCTCGACAGCCGGTATCGCCCGAATGCGACCTTCGTGATGAACTCCAAGACGGCGGGCGCGCTGCGCAAGCTGAAGGATGCGGACGGCCGCCATCTTTGGGCCGACGGCCTGGCCGCGGCAGAGCCCGCGCGTCTGCTGGGCTACAAGGTCCTGATCTCCGAGGACATGCCGGACATCGCCGCCGACGAGCACCCGATCGCGTTCGGCGATTTCGGCGCCGGCTACACCATCGCGGAACGCCCGGACATCCGTGTCCTGCGCGATCCGTTCTCGGCCAAGCCGCACGTGCTGTTCTACGCGTCCAAGCGCGTGGGCGGCGGCGTCAGCGACTTCGCCGCGATTAAGCTGCTGCGTGTCTCGACCTCGTAAACGTGCACCGGACAGGGGGCGGGAAACCGCCCTCTGACGGGCGCGCGTGGTCCCGAGTTGTCCAGCTTCCCCTCCGCCCGAGCAGCCTGGGCGGCGCGCGCCCACCTGTCGATGAGGCCCCCGAAGGCCGAGCATATCGGAGAACAGACATGATGTTGGTGGAAGAAACACAAGTGGCGGAGGCAGCCCTTCCGGTGGCCGGGCTGAAAGAGCATCTGCGGCTGGGCAGCGGCTTTGCGGAGACCGACTTGCAGGACGGCGTGCTTGTCGCGTTCCTGAGGGCGGCCATGGCCGCGATCGAGGCGCGGACGTCCAAGGCGCTGGTGCAGCGCGGGTTCGTCCTGACACTGGACGACTGGCAGGAGCGCGGCGTGCAGGCGCTGCCAATAGCACCCGTTCAGAGCATCACCGATGTGACGATCATAGATGGTTACGGCGTGTCCCAGACGCTGGATGCGTCCGCCTACCGCCTGCAGCGCGACACATTCACGCCGAAGCTGCGTGCGGTAGCGGCAAGCTTTCCGTCCGTGGCGGACGGCGGTGCCGTCGAGATCCGGTTTCAGGCGGGATACGGGCCCGGGTTTGCCGACGTTCCGGACGATCTGAAACAGGCCGTCATGCTGCTGGCGTCGCATTACTACGAATACCGTGACGAAACGGCGCTGAGCCAGGGGTGCATGCCGTTCGGCGTGACCAGCCTTATCGCCCGCTACCGTCCGATCCGCTTGGGGCTGGGGGCATGAGCGCGCTGGGCGGCGGCGGCCCGAAGAGCGTCGCCACGCTGAACCGGCGGCTCGTGCTCGAGGCGCCGCAGGATGTTCCGGATGGCGCGGGCGGTTACACCCGTCTCTGGTCGGTGGTTGGCACGCATTGGGCGCGGGTCGAACCGCACAGCGGCCGGCAGACCAATGGCGAAGCCGGTGCGATCTCTTCCGCGGGGTTCACCGTAACGGTCCGTGGGGCCCCGGTTGGTCATTCGAGCCGTCCGGTCGCAGGACAACGCTTCCGCATGGCCTCGCGGGTTTTCGCAATCGAAGCGGTCACTGAGGTGGAGCCGCGGGCGATGTACCTCGACTGCCGCTGCTCCGAGGAGGTTTCGGCATGACCTATGCGCTCGCTGGGGCATTGCAGGCGGCGGTCTACGCGCGGCTGCAGTCCTACGCCCCGCTGACCGCCATCGTCGGGGACGCGGTCCATGACAAGATGCCGTCCGGCGCGCTGCCCCCGATCTACGTGGCCCTCGGCCCCGAGCGGGTCGAAGAGGCCGGAGATCAGACCGGCGCGGGCGCGTGGCACCAGTTCGAGGTGTCGGTCGTGACGGAGAACGCGGGTTTCCTTTCCGCGAAAGAGGCCGCAGCCGCGGTGAGCGATGCCTTGCACGACGCGGACCTGACCCTCGGGCGCGGCCGCCTGGTGGGGCTGTGGTTCCACAAGGCCAGGGCTTCGCTGGCGGGCGAAGGCCGTCGGCGCATCGACCTGACCTTCCGTGCGCGGGTCGAAGACAACTGAACCTTTTCATCCAGGAGTGAGACAGGTGGCTGCTCAGAACGGCAAGGATCTATTGATCAAGGTGGACATGACCGGGACCGGCACGTTCCAGACCATGGCGGGGCTGCGCGCCACGCGGGTCAGCTTCAACGCGGAAAGCGTGGACGTGACCACGCTGGAAAGCCAGGGCGGCTGGCGCGAGCTTCTGGCCGGGGCGGGGGTCAAGTCGGCCAACATCAGCGGGTCGGGCGTCTTCAAGGACGACACGACCGACGAACGCGCCCGGCAGATCTTCTTCGACGGAGAGACGCCGGTCTTCCAGATCATCATCCCCGACTTCGGCACCGTCGAGGGCGCCTTCCAGGTGACCGCGATCGAATACGCCGGGTCCCACAATGGGGAAGCGACCTACGAGATGTCGCTGGCCTCGGCGGGGCAGCTGGCCTTCACGGCGCAGCCGGTGGCGTGATGGCCAATCCGTGGCGGGGGGATGTGGCGCTGGTCATCGACGGCGAGCGCCACGTGATGCGGCTGACGCTGGGCGCGCTGGCCGAACTGGAAGCGGGGCTGGAGTCGGGCTCGCTCGTCGAGCTGGTGCAACGGTTCGAGGACGGGAGGTTCAGCACGCGGGACGTGCTGGCGCTGATCGTGGCGGGTCTGCGCGGTGGCGGCTGGACCGGCCGGGCCGCCGACCTGATGTCCGCCGAGATCGAGGGCGGTCCGGTGGGTGCGGCGAAGGCTGCGGCGGAACTGCTGGCGCGGGCCTTCATGCTGCCGGAGACGGCGGATGACGGGGTTTGACTGGCCGGCGCTGATGCGCGCGGGCATGCGCGGCCTCGGTCTGCGCCCTCGGGAATTCTGGGACCTGACGCCGGCAGAGTTGCAGCTTTTGCTGGGGGACGGGTCCGGCACGCGTCCCCTCGGGCGCAAGCGGCTGACGGAACTTATGGCGGCCTTTCCGGACAGGAGTGACGAAAGATGAGCGGTTTCGATCTGGATGACGACCTTGGCGACGCGGCAGAGCGGCTCGAGCGGTCGCTGGGCGGCGCAGCGGGCATAGCTCAGGCCTTCGACGCAGAGATGCGGCGGATCAACACGACCTTCTCGGAGACAGGGCGCAGCGCGACACGGCTGGAATCCACCATGAGCCGGGGCGTCGCGCGCGCCATCGACGGTGTCGTGCTGGACGGGATGAAGCTGTCGGATGCGCTCGACACCGTGGCGCGGTCGATGATCGACGCGGCGTGGAAGGCGGCTGTGAAACCCGTCGCCAACCATGTGGGCGGCTTCCTCGCCTCGGGCGTTTCTGCGCTGTTCGGCGACCTGTCCCCGTTTGCGAAGGGCGGCGGGTTCACGCAGGGGCGCGTCATGCCCTTCGCCACCGGCGGCGTCGTCAGCGGCCCGACCTACTTCCCGATGCGGGGGGGGGACGGGCCTGATGGGCGAGGCGGGGCCGGAGGCGATCATGCCTCTGACCCGCGGGGCCGATGGCAAGCTGGGCGTGCGCGCCGCTAGCGGAGGTGCGCCGGTGACGGTCGTGATGAACATCTCGACCCCGGACGCCCGCTCGTTCGAGCGCAGCCAGAGCCAGATCGCGGCCCGCATGAGCCAGGCGCTGAGCCGTGGCGCGCGCAACAGGTAATCGGAGGGAAAGATGGCTTTTCACGAGGTGAGATTCCCTGCCGACCTGAGCTTCGGCTCGGTCGGCGGGCCGGAGCGGCGCACCGACATCGTGACGCTGACCAGCGGGTTCGAGGAACGCAACACACCTTGGGCGCACTCGCGCCGGCGTTACGATGCTGGGCTCGGGCTGCGGTCGCTGGACGACGTGTCGGCGCTGATCGCTTTCTTCGAGGCACGGCAGGGTCAGCTGTACGGCTTTCGCTGGAAGGACTGGGCCGACTACAAGTCGTGCGCGCCGTCGCGGACCGTTGCGACGGGCGACCAGGTGATCGCGCGCGGCGACGGCGTCACGAAGAGCTTCCAGCTGATCAAGACCTACACCTCGGGAGAGGGCTCTTATGCACGGCCGATCACGAAGCCCGTTGCCGGCACGGTCGTCGCAGCGGTGCAGGACGACCAGATGTTCGAAGGGGTGCATTTCGAAATCGACACGTCTACCGGCATCATCACCTTCACCGAGGCGCCGATGAACGACGTGGAGATCTCGGCCGGGTTCGAGTTCGACGTGCCGGTCCGGTTCGACACGGATCGCATCAACGTCAGCGTGTCCAGCTTCCGCGCCGGTCAGGTGCCGGATGTCCCGGTTGTCGAGGTGCGGATCTGATGGGACAGGAAGAGCTGCACACGCATCTGGCCACCGGCGTGACGACCGTCGCCCGCGCTTGGGCCGTCACGCGGCGCGACGGGGCCGTCTTCGGCTTCACCGATCACGACCGCGAACTGACGTTCGACGGCGTTGTCTTCAAGGCGGAGACAGGTCTGTCGGCGAGGGCGCTCGCGCAGTCGACCGGGCTTTCGGTCGACAACACAGAGGCGATGGGCGCGCTCAGCGACACGTCGATCAGCGAAAAGGACATCGCGGCTGGGCGGTTCGATGGTGCCGAGGTGGTCGCCTGGCTGGTGAACTGGGCGGATGTGGACGCCCGGCGGGTGATGTTCCGCGGACATATCGGCGAGGTGCGCCGCAGCGCCGGGGCCTTCCACGCGGAGTTGCGCGGCCTGACGGAGGCGCTGAACCGCCCGGTGGGCCGGGCCTATCAGAAACCGTGTACGGCGGTTCTGGGCGACAGCGCCTGCGGGTTCGATCCGAATACCGGCGGCTACGTGTTCGAAGGTTTACTCGAACGGGTCGACGAGGCGCGCGTCTTTCGCGCCGGTCCGCTGGGCGGGTTCGACACCGGCTGGTTCCAGCGCGGGCGGCTGACCGTCCTCTCCGGCGACGCGGAGGGGCTGACGGGCGTGATCAAGCGCGACCAGCCGGCGCCCGACGGCACCCGGCTGATCGAGCTCTGGGAGCCGCTGCGCGCGCAGCCCGCGGCAGGCGACAGCGTGAGACTGGTTGCGGGATGCGACAAGCGGTTCGAGACTTGCCGCCTGAAATTCGGCAACACGATCAACTTCCAAGGCTTTCCGGATGTGCCGGAGGACGACTGGATCACCGTGCAGCCAGCGATGGCGAAGGCCCGGAACGGGGGGAGCCGCCGATGAACGCGGTCGTCGAAGCGGCCCGTTCGTGGATCGGTACGCCCTACGTACATCAGGCGTCGGTCAGGGACGCGGGGTGCGACTGTCTCGGGCTTCTGCGCGGGGTCTGGCGCGACCTGATCGGACCGGAGCCGGAGGTTGTGCCCCCCTACACCCGCGACTGGTCGGAGCCGCAGGGCGACGAGCGGCTCTGGCGCGCGGGATTGGCTCATTTGCTGCCCAAGCCGATAGGTCAGGTTGCGCCCGGTGACGTGCTGCTGTTCCGGATGCGCGAGGGCGCGGTGGCCAAGCACATCGGGCTTCAGGCGGCGACCGGGCCGCAAGCCACGTTCGTCCACGCCTACACCGGGCACGGGGTCATCGAGAGTGCGTTCAGCGCACCATGGGCCCGGCGGGTCGTGGCCCGCTTCGCCTTTCCCCAACAGGTATCATCGGAGGGCTGAGTTATGGCGACGATCCTACTTTCCGCCGCAGGGGCGGCGATCGGCGGCTCAATCGGCGGCTCGGTCCTGGGCCTTTCCGCCGTGGCCGTCGGCCGTTTCGCCGGTGCCGCCTTAGGGCGTGCCATCGACTCGCGCCTCATGAACCAGAGGGTCATGGGGCAGGGGTCCGACGTCGTCGAGACAGGCCACGTTGACCGCTTCCGCCTGACCGGCACCGGCGAGGGGCAACCTATCGCGCAGGTCTACGGACGCATGCGTGTCGGCGGCCACGTCATCTGGTCGACGGAGTTCATGGAGCACGTCCATGAAAGCGGCGGTGGTGGCGGGGGCGGCAAAGGCTCTGCACCCAGACAGCCCGCGCAGCCGGTTGTGCGCCAGTACAGCTATTCGGTCAGCCTGGCGCTTGCCCTGTGCGAGGGCGAGATCACCAGCGTCGGCCGGGTGTGGGTGGACGGCGTCGAGATCCCGCTGCACGATCTGAACATGCGTGTCTATCGCGGGACTGCCGACCAGCTGCCGGATCCGAAGATGGAAGCGGTTGAGGGCTGCGGCCTTGTGCCCGCCTATCGTGGCACGGCCTACGTGGTCATCGAGGACCTGGACCTCTCGCAATACGGCAACCGCGTTCCGCAGTTCAGTTTCGAGATCACGCGCCCCGACAGCGGCGCAAAGGACGTTCCGGATCTGGTGCGCGGGGTGGCGATGATCCCGGGCACCGGAGAATACGCACTGGCGACGGAGCCGGTCTACTGGGCCTATCAGGCCTCGACCGACGCCCTGTTCGGCACCGGGCCGGGCGGCGTTGCGGTGGCCAATGTGAACTCTCCCTCCGAGGAGCCGGACTTCAATACCTCCCTGCAGCAACTGACCGACGAGGTTCCGGCCTGCGAGGCGACCTCGCTCATCGTGAGCTGGTTCGGCAACGACCTGCGCTGCGGCCTGTGCGAGATCAAGCCGAAGGTGGAGCAGACGGTGTATGACGGGCGCATGCCCTGGACGGTCAGCGGATTGACCCGTGGCGCCGCGGAGACGGTTCCCGAGGACGAAGGCCGCCCGGTCTACGGCGGCACGCCCACGGACCAGTCGGTGGTGCAGGCGATCCGCCGCATGAACGCCAAGGGGTTGAAGGTAACGTATTATCCCTTCATCCTGATGGAGCAGACCGTCGGCAATACGCTGGAGAACCCGTGGACCGGCGAGGTCGGTCAGCCGGCCCTGCCGTGGCGCGGACGCATCACGCTGAGCACGGCGCCGGGGAGGGCAGGCTCACCCGACACCACGGTCGCCGCGGACGCGGAGGTCGCGGTGTTCTTCGGCACCGCCTCGGCGTCGGATTTCACGGTGGGCGATGGCACGGTGACGTATTCGGGCCCGTCGGAGTGGCGCTACCGCCGGTTCATCCTGCATCAGGCCGCACTTTGTGCTGCGGCGGGCGGCGTCGATGCCTTCTGTATCGGGTCCGAGATGGTGGGTCTGACGCCGATCCGTGGTGTTGCGGGTTTCGCCGCAGTGACGGCGCTGAGGGCATTGGCAGCGGAATGCCGGGCGCTTCTTGGGCCGGACGTGCGGATCGGCTATGCCGCGGACTGGACGGAATACTTCGGCTATCAGCCGTCCGGCGCACCGGGGGATCTGTATTTCCACCTCGATCCGCTCTGGTCCGACCCCGAGATCGACTTCGTCGGTATCGACAACTACATGCCCCTGTCCGACTGGCGCGATGGCGACGACCATGCCGATGCGTCTTGGGGACAGGTACACAACCTCGGCTACCTCACTGCCAATATCGAGGGTGGCGAGGGCTACGACTGGTATTATCCGACGGACGAGGCGCGCGAGGCGCAGCGGCGCGAACCGATCACCGACGACGCCCACGGAGAGCCGTGGGTCTGGCGCTACAAGGACATCCGCAACTGGTGGCAGAACCGTCACCACGAACGCATAGGCGGCGAACGCCAGGAAACGCCCACCGCCTGGGAGCCCGGCATGAAACCGGTCTGGTTCACCGAACTGGGTTGCGCGGCGGTCGACAAGGGCACCAACCAGCCCAACAAGTTCCTCGATCCAAAGTCCTCGGAATCGAGCCTGCCGTATTACTCGAACGCTCTTCGGGACGAGGCGATCCAGCGCGCCTATCTTCAGGCGCTTCTGGGCTATTGGACGGACCCGGCCAACAACCCGGTGTCAGAGGTCTACGATGCGCCCATGCTCGACATGTCGCGTGCCTTCGTCTGGGCCTGGGATGCGCGGCCTTATCCGTGGTTTCCGGGCAATGCCGGACTTTGGTCGGACGGTCCGAACTATCGGGCCGGGCACTGGCTGAACGGCAGGGCATCGGGGCGCTCGCTGGCCTCGGTTGTCACCGAAATCTGTCATCGTGTCGGCCTGACTCAGATCGACACCAGCGGGCTTACTGGCTTTGTCCGGGGCTATGCGGTGCCTCAGATCGGCGATGCACGCAAAGCCCTCCAGCCGCTCATGCTGGCCTACGGATTCGACGCGGTGGAGCGCGACGGCCTGCTTGTTTTCCGGATGCGGTCGGGGCGCAACGCGGTGGAGATCGCTGCCGAAGATCTGGCGGTGAGCGACGACCTCGACGGCGATCTGGTGGAGACCCGCGCTGGTGCGGCAGAGATGTCGGGGCGTGTCCGCCTGGGATTCGTCCTTGCCGATGCGGATCATCAGGCGGCCTCGGAAGAAGCGATCCTGCCAGACGACGAGACGCACGCCATCGCCGAAACGGAGATTCCCCTGGCCCTGACGCGGACCGAAGGGCGGCAGATCGCGGAACGCTGGTTGTCGGAAGCACGCGTCGCCCGCGACACGCTGCGGTTCGCTTTGCCGCCGTCGCACCTGCCGGTCGGTGCCGGGGACATCGTGCGCCTGCCTGCGCAGTCCGGTCCGCTTCTGGCGCGGGTCGACAAGGTCGAGGTCATGGAGCACCAGATCGTCGACGCGGTGCGGATCGAGCCTGACGTCTTCCGGCCCTCTACCTTCACCGAGGACAGCGCCCTCTTGCGCCCCTTCGTGCCTGCCGTGCCGGTGACGCCCTTGTTCATGGACCTGCCCCTGATGACCGGAGAAGAGGTGCCGCACGCGCCGCATCTGGCGGTCACGGCGCAGCCATGGCCCGGCGCGGTTGCGGTTTACGACGCGGCGCAGGATGCGGACTACACGCCGAACGTGCTGGTTGCCGGGCGCGCGGTTGTCGGCATCACCGAAACACCACTGGCGGCGGCGCGGCCCGGGCTGATCGACGCGGGCGGTCCGCTTCAGGTCCGACTGGCGAATGGCGCGTTGCAATCCATCGGGTCCGAGGCCTTCCTGGCCGGCGGCAACCTGATGGCGATCGGCGACGGAACGCCGGGCAACTGGGAGCTGTTCCAGTTCCGCGACGCCACGCTGGTCGGAGAGGGGCGGTGGCTCCTGTCTTATCGCCTGCGGGGACAGGCGGGATCGGACGGGGTGATGCCGGACACCTGGCCCGCCGGGTCGTGGGTGGTCCTGATGAACGGCGCACCGCGACAGATCTCCATGGCGGGGCATCTGCGTCGTGTATCCCGTCACTTCAGGATCGGTCCGGCCCGGCGACCTTATGACGATCCGAGCTACGTGCATCAGGTGCATGCCTTCGATGGCAACGGCCTGCGGCCCTACCGGCCGGCGCACCTCAAGGCTCTGGATGCTGCCGGGGACGTGACCGTGACGTGGGTCCGGCGCACGCGCATCGATGGCGACAGCTGGGACGGCTACGAAGTGCCGCTGGCAGAGGACAGCGAATCCTACGTCGTGCGGGTCATGCAGGGCAGCAGCACACTGCGCGAGGCGCAGGTCTCTGTCCCCAACTGGACCTACAGTGCGCTTGCGCGGACATCGGACGGGATCGGTGGTGCGTACAGTATCGCCGTGGCTCAGATCTCGGCGCGCTACGGGACGGGGCCGTTCGCGACGGTCGACCTGACCGCATGAGACCGCTTCGCCCGGCGGATGTGATGGCAGCGGCGCGGGCCTTGTTGTCCGCGCCGAGCGACGCACGTCCGGAACTGATGCGCCGCATGATGGTTGAGGCAGATCTGGCCGACAGCTACCGTCGCCGCCTTGGCAGGGCGCATGGGGTCTGGGGCAACGGCACGCTCGCCTCCGCGGCTCTGGTCCGTCCGTTGGCGGCCTGGAAAAAGCCGGACGACAGCGATCTGCTCGAATGCCTTGCCCTGGTGACCGACGCCCTGCTGGTGCGTGACCGGATCGGTCATCCTCTGGCGCAGGACATGCAGCGCAGGACAGTCGGCTCCAGTTCCAGCCGGGCAGAGGCGATGTCCTCGCCACAGTCGGCGCAATAGCCGAACTCGCCCTCCTCGATCCTCTGCAAGGCGGCTTGCAATGCACGCCGGTACAGGTCGCGCCGCGCCTGCGTGGCCTTTGCCATCGACTGGTTCAGCAGGGCATCCTGTCGCGACAGTCGCCCCACAGACTGCTGGTCGAGCTCGACGACCCGCTGGCTCCGTTCGCCAAGAGTATCATCCTCGTCGAGTGCCGCCAGCCGATTGCCGATGTCCTGCCGAAATTTCCGAACCTCCCGTTCATCCATGATCGCGATGGTCCCCATCAAGGATTTGCGTTTCGTTCCCCAGACCCTATCTGCTATCTTGCCGTGGTCAAAGGAGGACGCCAGATGGCTGAAACACGCATGAAACTGGCCGAGGTCGACCCGGTCTGGGCGCGCATCGCCCGTGAAGCCGACGAAGCCGTGGCGCAGGAACCCTTGCTTGGCGGCATGGTGCATTATTCCATTCTGCACCATCCGACGATCGAGAGGGCGCTGAGCTACCGCATCTCGTTGAAGCTGGCCAATGGCGAGATGTCGGAACAGATCATCCGTGAAATCTGCGACGAGGCCTATTCGGCGGAGCCGGACCTGGCCCATGCGGCGCGCGCCGACATCACCGCCACCTACGAACGTGACCCGGCCTGCCACCGCTACCTGCAGCCGCTGCTTTTCTTCAAGGGGTTCCAAGCGGTTCAGGCGTATCGCGTGGCGCACTGGCTCTGGACGCAGGGGCGTAAGGATCTTGCCTATTTCTTCCAGATGCGGTCGTCCGAGGTGTTCGGCATCGACATCCATCCCGCGGCCCGCATCGGGCGCGGCATCATGATCGACCATGCGCACTCCATCGTGATCGGTGAAACCGCGGTCGTGGGCGACAACGTCTCCATGCTGCACTCGGTCACGCTGGGCGGCACCGGCAAGGAAGACGCCGACCGCCACCCGAAGATCGGGAACAACGTGCTGATCGGGGCCGGTGCGAAGGTGCTGGGCAACATCACGGTTGGCCACTGCTCGCGGATCGCCGCGGGGTCTGTTGTGCTGAAGGAAGTCCCGCCGTGCACGACGGTTGCGGGCGTGCCTGCGAAGATAGTGGGCGAGGCCGGATGCGATCAGCCGTCCAAGGAGATGGACCAGATCCTGCGCGGCGAAACGCTGGGGATGTGAACCTGTTCAAGTGCGCGAAAGCCCCGGCCGATGCCGGGGCTTTTTCGTTTGTGCCATTGCAGGGCTGGCCCGAAGGGATCAGGCCAGCATGGCCAGAGGGTTCTCGAGGTTGTCCTTGATCGCGGCCAGCAGCTCTGCGCCGAGTGCGCCGTCGATGACACGGTGATCCACGGACAGGGTGACCGACATCACCGTCGCCACGGCCAGAGCGCCATCCGCGTTGACGACCGGCTTCTTCACCCCGGCGCCGACGGCAAGGATCGCGCCGTGCGGCGGGTTGATGACCGCATCGAAGTTCTCGATCCCGAACATGCCGAGGTTGGAAATCGCGAAGCTGCCGCCCTGGTATTCGGAGGGTGCGAGTTTCCGGTCGCGGGCGCGGGTCGCGAGGTCCTTCATCTCTCCTGAGAGGGCCGAGAGTGTCTTCTGATGCGCATCGCGCAGGACCGGGGTAAAGAGGCCGCCCTCGATTGCCACGGCCACCGCCACGTCCGAGGGCGTCAGTTGCAGAATGCGGTCACCGGCCCAGACGGCATTGGCCTTTGGCACCTGCTGAAGCGCCACGGCGCAGGCCTTGATGATGAAGTCGTTGACCGACAGCTTTACGCCGCGCGGTGCGAGCTGTTCGTTCAGCTGCGCACGGAAGGCCATCAGCGCGTCCAGCGTGATGTCCCGGCGCAGGTAGAAATGCGGAATGGTCTGCTTGGCCTCGGTCAGGCGGGCCGCGATGGTCCGGCGCATGCCGTCCAGCGGTACCTCCGTATAGGCCCGGTCCGCATAAAGCGCCGCGACGGAGGACGGATCGACCGGCGCCGTTGCGGCTTTGGCAGGTGCCACAGCAGGCGTGGCGGCAGCGGCCGCCGGTTTCGCCGCCGCGGGGGCAGCCGTTGCACTTTCGACATCGGCCTTCACGATGCGGCCGCGCGGGCCGGAGCCCTTGATCTGCGACAGGTCGAGGCCCTTCTGCTGGGCGATCCGCCGGGCGAGGGGGGAGGCGAAGATCCGTTCCCCGTCAGAGCGTTCCGGCGCGGGCGGCGCGGCTTTGATCTCGGCCTCGGGGGCTGCCTGCGTCTCCTTCGGTTCGGACGGGGGAGGGGCCTTGGGGCCGCCCGTTGCGCCTAGGTCGTCAGCCGTCTCGCCCTCTTCCAGAAGGACCGCGATCACCGTGCCGACCTTCACCTCTGCCGTACCCTCGGCGACGACGATCCGCCCGATCACGCCCTCGTCGACGGCCTCGAACTCCATCGTTGCCTTGTCGGTCTCGATCTCTGCCAGCACGTCACCGGAAGATACCGTGTCGCCCTCCTTAACCAGCCACTTGGCCAGTGTGCCCTCTTCCATCGTGGGCGACAGTGCGGGCATCTGAATTTCCACGGGCATCGCTCAGCTCTCCGTCTCGAGGGTCATCTCGTCGAAGGGCGCCGGCGGCGTGGCTCCGTTGATGAGCGCGGTCATCGCGCCTTCCAGCTCTGTCTTCTGGGCCGCCGCCCATTCCATCGCCCGGTCTTCCGTCACGGTGCCCATCTCGCGTTCGAGCAGCGATTTGGGCGCCAGTGCCGTCACGGGGCCAAGCGACAGGTGCAGGCCGTGCGGGCCGAGCCCGAGGATTTCGATCTCATCCGCCATGGTTGCCCCCTCAGCGATAGGTGACTTGTTTGACGGCCTCGATCACCTCTGCGGTGGTGACCAGGGCCAGCTTTTCGAGGTTCGCGGCATAGGGCATGGGCACGTCCTTGCCGGTCAGGTTGATGACCGGGGCATCAAGCCAGTCGAACGCCTTCTGCATCAGCACCGCCGAGATGTGGTTGCCGATGGAGGCCACCGGGAACCCTTCCTCGATGGTCACGCAGCGGTTGGTCTTTTTGACCGAAGCAATGACGGTTTCGGTGTCCATGGGCCGCAGGGTGCGCAGGTCGATGACCTCGGCGCTGATGCCCTCTGCCGCCAGCTTCTCTGCCGCGTCCATGGCGTAGGTCATGCCGATGCCGAAGCTGACCAGCGTGACATCGGTGCCCTCGCGCCAGATGCGGGCCTTGCCGAACGGCACGGTGAAGTCGTCCATCACCGGCACGTCGAAGGAGCGGCCGTAAAGGATCTCGTTTTCGAGGAAGACCACCGGGTTCGGATCGCGGATGGCGCTTTTCAGCAGGCCCTTCGCGTCCGACGCGGAGTAAGGCATGCACACCTTCAGGCCCGGGATATGCGCGTACCATGCCGCGTAATCCTGGCTGTGCTGCGCGCCGACCCGGGCCGCGGCACCGTTCGGACCGCGGAAAACGATGGGGCAGCCCATCTGGCCGCCGGACATATACAGCGTCTTGGCCGCCGAGTTGATGATCTGGTCGATGGCCTGCATGGCGAAGTTGAAGGTCATGAACTCCACGATCGGGCGCAGGCCGCCGAAGGCCGCACCGACGCCGATCCCGGCAAAGCCATGTTCGGTGATCGGCGTGTCCATCACTCGTTTGGACCCGAACTCGTCCAGCAGGCCCTGGCTGATCTTGTAGGCGCCCTGGTACTCTGCCACTTCCTCCCCCATCAGGAAGACGTCGCCGTCGCGGCGCATCTCCTCGGCCATGGCGTCGCGCAGCGCCTCGCGGACGGTCTGCGACTTCACCTTCGTGCCTTCCGGCCAGTCGGGTTCGGGCTTCTGCCACTCCGGCTCCGGGTGGGATTTGGCAGCGGCGGGCGCGCTTTCGGAGGTCAGCGTCTTGTCGACCGGCGCGGGCTGCTGCGCGGGGCCGGTGGTGACCGCATCCTCCACGCTTTCGCCGTCCTCGACCAGCACCGCGATGGGGGTGTTCACCGCCACGCCCTGCGTGCCCTCGGTCACGAGGATCTTGCCGACGATGCCCTCGTCGACCGCCTCGAACTCCATCGTCGCCTTGTCGGTCTCGATCTCCGCGATCACGTCGCCGCTCGAGACGGTGTCGCCTTCCTTCACCAGCCACTTGGCCAGCGTGCCTTCCTCCATCGTCGGAGATAGCGCGGGCATCAGGATTTCGGTTGCCATGTCCGTGTCACTCCTGCTCTTGCGGCCGACAGGCGTTCATCAGCGCCCCCATCGACATGTTGGCGAACCCGACATCGTTTTCGGCGGTGGGGGTGAGGATCGTCAGGTGTACCTGCTCGGTCGGCATCCGGCCTTCGCAGCGCGTGTCGGTGCAGGTCATCTCGATAGCGTCCCGGTAAGCCTTGCGGGTGTCGTTGTCCGGCCCGTCCAGCGTGATGTCGGCGCTCACGTCCACACCATCCGAGAAAGGCAGGATCAGGCTGGCCACGTCGGGGGCGTAGACCGCCTCCTGGTAACCGTCCATCGACAGGTCCCGCACGTTGAACGTGGTCACCGTGGTGCGCACCGTCTCCGGGTCCAGCTTCTGGGTCAGCGTCATCCGGTAGAGGCAGGTGTCGAGGTGCTCGAACTTCGTGCGGAAGGGCGCATCCTCCTCGCCCTGGTTCAGGTAGCGGAAGAGGTTGACCGCCAGCGGCGCCTCCAGCGGCGGGCCGTCGATCACGATGGTCTCGCCCGTGTCCTTGTTGGTGACCGTGGTCTGCGCGAGTGCCGCAAGGGGCAGGGCAGTCAGCGCGGCAGCGACGACAAACGCCTTCATGCCGCGCCCTCCTGTTTCTGCGGCACGGATTCGGCGTAGATGTCGGTCCAGAGCTCATCGAGCGCGGGTTCCGGGCTCTCGCGGGAGAAATCCGCAGCTTCCGTCACCACGGCCTTGATCTCCTTGTCGATGGCCTTCAGGTCGTCCTCCGTCGCGTGCTTGCCCTGCAGCAGCATCTCGCGGACATGTTCGATGGGATCGCGCTCCTCGCGCATCTTCTGGACTTCCTCGCGCGTCCGGTACTTTGCCGGGTCGGACATGGAGTGCCCGCGATAGCGGTAGGTCTTCACCTCGAGGATGTAAGGCCCCTTGCCGGACCGGCAGTGCTTCACCGCCTTGTCGCCCGCATCCTTGACCGCCGAGACATCCATCCCGTCGACGATCTCTCCGGGAATGCCGAAGGCCTCGCCCCGGGTGTGCAGATCGGGCGTGGACGTCGAACGCGCCTGCGCCGTTCCCATGGCATACTGGTTGTTCTCGATCACGAAGATCACCGGCAGCTTCCAAAGGGCGGCCATGTTGAAGGTCTCGTAGACCTGGCCCTGGTTCGCGGCGCCGTCCCCGAAATAGGTGAAGGTCACGCGGTCGTTGCCCCGATACTTGTCCGAAAACGCAAGACCCGCCCCCAGCGGCACCTGCGCGCCGACGATGCCGTGGCCGCCGTAGAAGTGCTTTTCCCGGCTGAACATGTGCATGGAGCCGCCCTTGCCCCGGGAATAGCCGCCCTCGCGCCCGGTCAGTTCGGCCATGACGCCCTTGGGATCCATGCCGCAGGCCAGCATGTGGCCGTGGTCGCGGTAGGAGGTGATACGCTTGTCACCCTCTTCGGCAGCGGCTTCCAGTCCGACGACCACTGCCTCCTGTCCGATGTAGAGGTGGCAGAAACCGCCGATCAGTCCCATGCCGTAAAGCTGGCCCGCCTTCTCCTCGAAGCGCCGGATCAGCAGCATGTCGCGATACCAGGCCTTCAGGTCGTCGGCCGAGACATTGGGCTTTGCAGCCGCCTTGCGCGTGGCCATCGCGTCTCCTCCCCAAGGATAGTTTAGCGTTAAACAGTCTTGGCAGGAAGCGTAGCGCGGCTTTGCAACCCCGTAAAGCCCGCGCAACAATATTTCGCGCACTATTCGTCGCAGGAAATCTTCATAAGCGCGCAACGGGATGCTGCCGTCGGACGTTGGCGCAGGAATGGACCGGACAGGGCGATCCTGCAGGCACTTTCGACAGCGACCGTTAACGATAGGAACTGTTACCAATGGAAGACGATGACGACGCGCCGAAGCTGATCCGCACCGATTTCAGCGACGAAACCTCGTGGGAGGCCCTGCTGGAGGCCGCGATGGCCGAGGGCGAAATGGGGTACACCGCCAACTTCTCACGCGTGGAGGACGAGCAGCACGACGGCGCCGATACCGACGCCCTGTTCGAAGCCTTCCCGGATGAAGCAGTGCTGTATGTCGCCGACGATCACGCCATGAGCGACCAGAGCTGGCCGATCCTCGTCGTGGACACGGAGACCGGCGCCGAATTCCGGGTGCGCGCCGGGGACGCCTGGGCCGTGGAGAATAACCTCACCCTTGGCAACATGTCCTTCGACGAGGCCATGGACATGCTGGACGAGGACGGAGTGTTCGAGCCGCCGGTCTGAAACCGGGTGGCTCAGTTCACCACGATTTCGTCAGACCGCACCAGGCCCAGCACATCGCGGGCCTGCTGGTCGAGCAGGTCGAGGTCGAGATAGTCGTCGGACAGCCGCTCCGTGAGGTTCTCCATCTGGAGGACCTCCGCCTGCACGGCGGCAAGCTCCTGTTCCAGCTTCTGGCCCTCGACCACGATTTCCGCGCGGCGGAACAGGCCGAAGTCCCCTTGCACGGCGGCAAAGGTGAAATAGGCCGACAGGCTGAGGGTCACCGCGAAGAACACGGGGACGCCAAGGGAAGGGCGTGAACGACGGGGTGTCATGATCTCTTGTCTGCCTCGGAAACATCTCTCGGGGGATGCCTTGCCGGCCAATCTGTCATGCTGGCCGAATCAGTAAAAGCCACGCCTTCGTGAGCCCGCGAATCGGTGGTAAAGCGTTGCATTCCTGCACAGTACGCTGCCTCTCTGGCTTGTGACAGTGGGGTCGCTATTGTGCGCGCATGCAAAGACCGCTGCTCCTCTGCCTGCTGATTCTCTCCCTCGCCGGATGTGCCGCGCGGGGCGTTATCACGCTCCTGCCGGAGCTTGACGGGCAGGGAACCGACCTGCAGCGCGTCTTCATCGCCTCCAACCGGCTGAGCGGTTCCGACGATGCGAGCCAGTTCATCTTCGAACAGGACTTCGGCGATGTGCGCGACCCGAACATGCGCTACGGCTCTATCCTTATTTCGATCCCGCCGGGCCACAGGACAGGCAACATCGAATGGCCGGGCGCCGAGGAGCCCGATCCGCAACGCCATTTCGTCGCCTCGGATCAACGCACCTTCGCCGACGCGCGTGCCTTCCTGAAGGCGCTCGACGCCAGCGACCGCCAGCCGCGCGAGGTGGTGGTATTTGTGCATGGCTACAACGTGAACAACGCGGAGGCGGTCTATCGCCTGGCGCAGATCGCGCAGGACTTCGACGCCAAGGTGCCGGTGATCGCGTTTTCCTGGCCGTCCGCCGGAAACCCGCGCGGCTATGTCTATGACCGTGACAGCGTCATGTTCTCGCGCGACGACCTGGAGACGCTGCTGACCGCGCTTACCGGGCCGGGGGGTCGCAAGGTGCTGCTGGTGGCGCATTCGATGGGCAGCCAGTTGGTGATGGAGACGCTGAGGCAGATGGCGATCTCGGGCAACCGTGGCGCGCTGGCCGATATCTCGGGCGTGGCGCTTATCAGTCCCGATATCGACGAGGACGTCTTTGTCCAGCAGGCGCGGCGCATCACGCCGTTTCCGCAGCCCTTCACCCTGATGGTGTCGGACCGCGACCGGGCCCTGAACCTGTCGGCGTTCCTGACAGGCAAACCCGCGCGTCTGGGATCGATCACCGACCCGGGCCGGCTGGGCAACCTGCCGGTGAAGGTGGTCGATCTGTCCGACATCGAGGGGGGAGACCGGGGCGGTCACACCACGGCCTTTACCGCCCCCGCGGCGATCCGTCTGCTGCGCGATCTGGCGACGGGCGCCTCTGAACTGATCGAAGGCGCCTTCTGAGGGGTTCAGTCCTCGGTCTTCTCTTCTTCGCGCTGGTCCAGCGCTGCGACGCCGGGCAGGGTCTTGCCTTCCATCCACTCGAGGAACGCCCCGCCAGCCGTTGAAATATAAGAGAAATCCGATGCGACACCAGCCTTGTTCAGCGCCGCGACCGTGTCGCCGCCACCGGCCACGGACACAAGCTGACCCACTTCGGACCGCGCCGCCGCATGACGGGCCGCCGCGTTGGTCGCCGCGTCGAAGGGCGCGATCTCGAAGGCGCCGAGCGGGCCGTTCCATATCAGGGTCTTCGCCCGGTCGATGGCCTGCTTGATATGCGCCACGCTGTCGGGCCCGGCGTCGAGGATCATCGCGTCGGCGGGGCAATCCTCTGCCTTCACCACTTCGCTGTCGGCGCCTTCCTTGAACTCGCGCGCAACGACGACGTCGCGCGGCAGCAGCAATTCGCAGCCGGTTTCCACCGCCTTCTCGGCAATTGCCTTCGCGGTTTCGGTCATGTCGTGCTCGCAGAGCGACTTGCCCACGTCGATGCCCTGAGCCGCGAGGAAGGTGTTGGCCATGCCGCCGCCGATCACCAGCATGTCGACCTTCTCGACAAGGTTCGACAGCAAGTCCAGCTTGGTCGACACCTTCGCACCGCCGACGACCGCCAAAACGGGGCGTTCCGGCGTGCTCAACGCCGATTCCAGCGCCTGCAGTTCACCCTGCATCAGGCGCCCGGCGCAGGAGGGCAGAAGGTGCGCGACCCCTTCGGTGGAGGCATGCGCACGGTGCGCGGCCGAGAAGGCGTCGTTGCAGTAGACGTCGCCCAGTTCCGCCATCTGCGCGGCCAGCTCCGGGTCGTTCTTTTCCTCGCCCTTGTGGAAGCGGGTGTTTTCCAGCAGCGCCACCTGGTTCTCGCCCAGCGTGTCGATGACCGCCTGGGCCACCGGACCGACGCAGTCGGCGGCAAAGACCACCTCGACACCCAGCACCTGCTCCATCGCGGGGATCAACATCTGCAGGCTCATGTCGTCGCGCCGCTCGCCCTTGGGCCGGCCGAAATGCGCCAGCAGCACCGGCTTGCCGCCGCGCGCCAGGATGTCCTGGATCGTCGCGCAGATGCGGTCGATGCGGGTGGTGTCCGTCACCTTGCCGTCTTCGACGGGGACGTTGATGTCCACGCGGGTCAGCACCCGTTTGCCGTCCAGATCCATGTCGTCGAGGGTCTTCCAGGCCATGTCGCTCTCCCAGTCCCAATCCCGTTCCCAATCCGTACCCGTGTTGCCCTCTGACGCGCGCGCCGTCAACGGCTGCTTGGCTTTGTGCGCGGCGTGGCATAAACCACCGGCCAGAATGAATGAGGAGTGGACGACATGGCCGAGATCAAGGATCCGGAAAACACCATCCTGATGGAACTGAAGGGCGGCACGGTCGTGATCGCGCTGATGCCCGACGTGGCCCCGAAGCACGTGGAGCGAATGAAGGAGCTGGCGCGCGCCGGTGCCTATGACAACGTCTGCTTTCACCGCGTGATCGACGGCTTCATGGCGCAGACCGGCGACGTGGCCAACGGCAACATGGAGAAGGACTTCAACCTGCGCCGCGCTGGCACGGGCGGGTCCGATCTTCCGGACCTGCCGGCAGAGTTCTCGCGCATCCCGCACGCCCGCGGGTCACTGGGCGCGGCACGGTCGCAGAACCCGAACTCCGCCAACTCGCAGTTTTTCATCAACTTCAAGGACAACGACTTCCTCAACGGGCAGTACACCGTCTACGGGCAGGTGATCGAAGGCATGGAGCACGTCGATGCCATTACGCGCGGCGAGCCGCCCGCCAACCCGGACCGGATGATTACCGTCAAGGTGGCTGCCGATGTTGCGTAACCTGACCGTTGCACTGGCGCTCCTGGCGTCTCCGGCACTGGCCACCGGCCTCCAGATCGAGGTCGCGGGCGAGGGCGGCCCCAAGGGCACCGTCACCATCGACCTGTTCGAGGACGTGGCTCCCGGCCATGTGGAGCAGATCACCGCACTGGCCGAAGCGGGCGCCTATGACGGTGTCGTCTTCCACCGCGTGATTGACGGCTTCATGGCGCAGACCGGCGACGTCTCCTTCGGCAACATGGAGAAGGACGGCTTCGACATGCGCCGCGCCGGAACGGGCGGCTCCGAACGTCCCGACCTGAAGGCAGAGTTCTCCGACCTGCCGTTCGACCGCGGCGTCGTGGGCATGGCCCGCTCGCAGTCGCCGGACAGCGGCAACTCGCAGTTCTTCATCATGTTCGAGCCGGGCCCGTTCCTGAACGGCCAGTACACCGTGGTCGGCGAGGTAACGGGCGGCATGGACGTGGTCGACTCGATCAAGCGCGGACATCCGCGCAGCGGTGCCGTGGACGGGGAACCGGACCACATGGCCAAGGTCACCGTGACCGAGTGACGAGATCAGGGGCGCTTCGGCGCCCCTTTTTCCTGTCTGTCCATCGTGCCGATCATGCATGAGCCGGCCCGGCGGACTGGACAGCCGCCCCCCGAGCCCGGACAATCGGCGCAAAGAGGGGGGATTATCCATGTGCCGCGCCTTCGGTCTGTGCCTGCTGCTCTGGTCCGCGATCGCCACCGGCGCTGCCGCCGATCCGTCGTTCTGGAAACACGAATGGCCGGACACCGATTTCTCGAACACCAGCGTGTCCAGCTGGGTGGAGGTCATCTCGGGCGGGCCGCCGAAGGACGGCATCCCGGCGCTCTCCGATCCGCAGTTCGTCGAGGTTGCGCAGAAGGAGGGCATCGCGCCCACGGAGCCGGTCATCACGGTGGAGATCGACGGAGAACGCCCGCGCGCCTATCCGATCCGCTACCTGACGTGGCACGAGATCGTAAACGACAGCATCGGCGGGGTGCCCGTCGCGGTGACCTTCTGCCCGCTCTGCAACTCTGCCCTTACCTTCGACCGGCGCGTGGACGGCCGAGTCCTGACCTTCGGCGTCTCAGGCAAGCTGCGCAACTCCGACATGATCATGTACGACCGCGAAACGCAAAGCTGGTGGCAGCAGGCGGTGGGTATGGGCATCGTCGGGGACATGACCGGTATACGGCTGAAACCCGTCGCGTCGTGGATGGAGAGTTTCGGGACCTTCGTGCAGCGCAATCCCGATGGGCTGGTGATGGTCGAGCCGGAGTGGCAGCGCCCCTACGGCCGCAATCCCTACCGCAACTACGACACGTCGAAGCGGCCGTTCCTCTACTCCGGCGAGATGCCCCCGCACGGCATTCCACCGCTGATGCGGGTGATCCGCGTGGGCGACCGCGCCTGGCCGATGGACAGGCTGGCGCGGGAAGGGGACGTGACAGAGGACGGCGTGCGTATCCTCTGGCAATCCGGCGTGAACTCCGCGCTCGATGCCGACCGGATCGCGGACGGGCGGGATGTGGGGGCGGTGCGGGTCACGGATGCCGCGGGCCGGGACCTGCCGCATGACGTGATGTTCGCCTTCGCGTTCCATGCCTTCTGGCCCGAAGGGCGCTGGATGCTCGGCGCGAACTGACGACCTGCATCAGGAACACAGCGCCAGAGGCAGGACGCGGGCCACGGGCGCGAGGCAGGGCAGGTGGACCCATGTGCCGCCAAGCCGGTGGGCCGTCGCGCCGAGGCCCAGCTTGAAACGTGTCAGCCCCGGGGCGTCCTGCGCATTGAGTATCCCCAGGTCGAGCATGTCGTGCCCCCGCCGCCAGCAATCCGTCGCCGCCTCCCACAGCACGAGGTTCATGGCATTCAGGCGGCGACCTTCCCCCGTGCTGTGCCCGATCTGCCAGGTCGCCATGCGCCCGTGTCGCAGGATCAGAGCGGCGGCGACAGGCCGGCCCTTGTGCCGGGCTTCGTAGACCACGGCCTCCCCGGGGTTGGCGGCGGCGTAGATCGCGCAGAAGGCGGGCGGCAGGCCCTTGTAGCCCTTAGTCTTCGCATGCCGCGCCTCGGCGCCAAGGAGCCAGTGGTCCGGTGTCAGGTCGGTGTGGCGCACCTCGATCTCCTCCCGATGCGCCCGGTTGAGGCGATTGCGCCACTTCTGTCTCAGGCTGGCGCGCAGGGTTGGTGGCGTGGCGAGCGGCAGCAGCGCGATGGTCGCCGGCGTCATCAGCGGCCAGAACCCGCCGTCGCGCAGAATGCTTGGCGGGATGCCGTCGGCGTTCAGCAGGAGGGGTCGGCCATCGTGCCAGTGCGGCCAGCGCGTGACCCAGTCACAGAGTTCGCCCGGATCCTCCGCCACCGGTCCGCGCGACACGAGGTCGACACGCCCGAAGGGCCGGATGACCCGCGACTGAACCTGCCAGAGCAGGCGCACACCCGCCCGCGCCTCGCGTTTGCAGAGTCGCGTCTGCACCCCCATGCGGGCACAGGCGCGCGCGAATTGGGGGGTTTGGGGGAGGGGGAGGCGGAGCATGGGGATATTAACGGGATCAAAACTTTCGAATGGCTTAATGGCTGGATGAACAGACAGCCTTTGCGCCGTGCGGCGCCCCGATCCGAATCGATTGCGCTGACCCGGCCCCGTCCGACCGCCGGGGCGGCGCTGCTGGTGGCCTGCGTGCTTTCCATACCCTTCGTTTTGCTGAGCGTCCTGCAGGCGGTGTTCTGAGAGCGGGAAGGCGCACGGGTTGAAGAGCCGCGCCTAGCTTAGCGGTGCGGGGCGCGGACCGGCGGCACGAAAAGGCATGTAACCCGGGCGCGTAGGGCGAACGGGTCACAACGCCGCTTGACCGTGTCGGGGAGGAGGCCGGGCGGTACAGCGCGACGCGGGCCAGCGAGAGTGCCTCGGGGGATTGTGTGTCGGGCCGTTATGCGTTCCGTCTTCGAAGTTGGGGCTTGGCTGCATACCTCGGGCAATTTGCACAGGAGGGCGTTCAGCTTTCGGCGGCCATCACGCCGTGAGGTGGAGCATTTCCGGAGTTGATCCAGTGTACTGGAGCATCGTCCCGCGGCGCAGATCGTTGAAAGAACACGTCGGACCGGCGGCATGGCGCGGAGGATTGTTCGCGAAGAGCCTTGCTTGGGCGCGGGCAAGGGAGCGACCTCGGGTCTACGGGTTCGCGTACAGCAATTCACAAAAGAAAAGACGCGCGGCAGCGCCGCGCGTCGCAACATCCGACGGAAACCGCCGTTCAGTCCGCCAGCTTGACCAGCGCGTGGCGCTTCTTGCCCGCGCTCAGCTTGATCGGCGAGGACAGGGCGCCCCGGTCCAGCATCAGGCCCGCGTCGGTCAGCGGCGCATCGTCCAGTCGTGCGCCGTTCTCGGCGATCAGGCGCTTGGCCTCCTTGCCGGACTTCACCAGCCCCGAGCGGACGATCAGCTGGATGACGGAGATGCCATCGCCGATCTCGTCGGAGGTCAGTTCCAGCGTCGGAAGATCGTCGCCCACGCCGCCCTTCTCGAAGACCTCGCGCGCCGTGGCCTCTGCCGCGGCGGCGGCCTCTGCACCGTGGCACAGCCTGGTGACCTCGTTGGCGAGGATGATCTTGCCCTCGTTGATCTCCGACCCGGCAAGGCCGCCCAGACGCTCGCATTCCTCTACCGGCAGCTCGGTGTAGAGTTTCAGGAACCGGCCCACGTCCGCGTCGGTGCTGTTCCGCCAGAACTGCCAGAACTCGTAGGGCGAAAGCATGTCGGCATTCAGCCACATGGCGCCGCCCTGGCTCTTGCCCATCTTCTTGCCGTCCGACGTGGTCAGCAGCGGCGAGGTCAGGCCGTAGATCTCGTGATCCAGCACCCGGCGCGTCAGGTCGATGCCGTTGACGATGTTGCCCCACTGATCCGATCCGCCCATCTGCAACAGGCAGTCGTAGCGGCGGTTCAACTCGAGGAAGTCGTAGGCCTGCAGGATCATGTAGTTGAATTCGAGGAACGACAGGGACTGCTCCCGGTCGAGCCGCGACTTCACGCTTTCGAACGACAGCATCCGGTTGACCGAGAAATGCCGCCCGATGTCGCGCAGGAAATCGAGGTAGTTCAGGTCGTCCAGCCATTCGGCGTTGTTCAGCATGAGCGCATCGGTGGGACCGTCGCCGTAGCTGAGGTACTTGGCGAAGACCTGCTTCATGCCGTCGATGTTGGCGTCGATCTGCTCGGGGCCGAGCAGGGGGCGTTCGTCCGACCGGAAGGAGGGGTCGCCCACTTTCGTCGTGCCGCCACCCATCAGGGTGATCGGCCGGTGGCCGGTCTTCTGCAGCCAGCGCAGCATCATGATGTTGAGCAGGTGGCCGACGTGCAGCGACTGCGCCGTGGCGTCATAGCCGATATAGGCGGTCACCACCCCGTGCGACAGCTTGTCGTCGAGCGCCTGGTAATCGGTGCAGTCGGCGAGGTAGCCGCGCTCCATCATGACGCGCATGAAATCCGATTTGGGATGGTAGGTCATGGCCGGCCTTCTGTATATTATCCGCAGGTCCGTATAAGGGCCGCGGGGCGTGAGGAAAAGAGCATGATGAGAACCGGGCCGGTCAAAGCGCTGGGGGCGATGTCGGGAACGTCGCTGGACGGCGTCGATGCGGCTGTCGTGGTGACCGACGGGGTGACGATCTTCGAGTTCGGCGACAGTGCCTATCGTCCCTATTCGGAGGCGGAGCAGAAGGTCCTGCGCGCGGCGCTCGGCAAGTGGCCGGGGGCGGACCTTGGGGCCGCTTCGGAGATCGTGCTGGGCGCGCACCGCGAGGTTCTGTCACAGTTCGAGGGGATCGACGTGGTGGGCTTCCACGGCCAGACGCTGGCGCATGAGCCGCGCGGCCGGGGCACGCACCAGCTGGGCGACGGCGCGGCGCTGGCGGATGCCCTGGGCGTGCCGGTGGTCTGGGATTTCCGGTCGGCAGACGTGGCGCTGGGGGGCGAGGGCGCGCCGTTGGCGCCGTTCTTCCACTGGGCCTGCGCGAAATGGATCGGGGCGGAGAAGCCCTTGTGTTTCCTCAATCTCGGCGGGGTGGGCAACCTGACCTGGGTCGACCCCGCCGCCGCGAAGCCCGAGGCGCCCGGCGCGCTTCTGGCGTTCGACACCGGGCCTGCCAACGCGCCGCTGAACGACCTGATGACCGAACGGCGCGGGCTGGCCTTCGACGAAGGCGGCGCGCTGGCGCAGCAGGGCCGGGTGGAGGAAGGCGCGCTTGAGCTGTTTCTCGATGAAGGTTTCTTCCGAAGAATGCCTCCGAAGTCATTGGACCGGGACGATTTTTCCGTGATGCTCGATCTTGTGCGGGAACTGGGCGACGCCGATGCCGCCGCCACCATGACCGGCATGGCGGCGACCGCGGTGATGGTCGGGATGGAACATTGCCCGACACCGCCCGACCGGGTCCTGGTGACCGGCGGCGGGCGCAGGAACCCGGTGATGATGGAGATGCTGCGCGTGGGCCTCGACTGCCCGGTGGTGCCGGTGGAGGACGCGGGCCTCGATGGCGACATGCTGGAGGCGCAGGCATTTGCATGGCTGGCGGTGCGGGTGGCGCGCGGCCTGCCGACCTCGGCGCCGGGCACGACGGGGGTGGCGGCGCCGGTGGGCGGCGGCCAGATCTCGCGCCCCGAACGCCGCTCCGAAAGCGTGGCCTGAGCGGTGTTGCGCGGCGTGCGCCCCGTTGCGTGAACGCCTGTTCAGTTAAGCGGCCGGGCGTTGCGTCAATACGGCGCGCGCCGTTAACCCCGGGACATCATGATGGGGCTGCGGGCTGCGTGCGCTACAAGGCGTTAACCCGATATTCACCTTTAGACTGAACCCGTTACCGGTGAACCGGCCGATTGGAGGTGTCGAACCGGCCGGATCGTGATTTTCGAATGCTTGTTTTATGAACAAACCATTGATGTTGTGGAAAACCCTGCAGGACGCCACGCAACAGCGCGTCATCCGGGCGTTTTCAGCATTGTCATTTGTGGTCACGTGGCCTTATGTTATCAGGCAGGCTTTCGCGCAGTGCGTGGAGCCGGACAGTTTCGCTGTGTCGGGAGTTGCGAGAGACGCGCCCGATGCAGACCGATTGGGCCCGAGGGGCGCTGGCGGGGGATACCCGTCGCATGCCGGAGGCCGATGAACCGAACCCGTAGAGCGAGCGACGCGACGGGTTTCATGAATGGGCGTCGGGCGCGGAAGGCGTGCCATGACGTCGGAGAAGAACCGCGATGACGCGCGCGACGCAAGACAGGCACATGGGCAGGAGCGGAAACGCCGCCTTTGAGCCATGCGACCGGCCGTCACTATTCGCCCAGACAAGACACGCCCCACGCTTCCTTGCGCCTCCCGGTCAAAGGGCCGGTTCATGGGGGCTGCGCGCGTGCACACGGATTACATGGCAAAGAAAATGCTCATCGATGCCACCCACGCGGAAGAGACCCGCGTCGTGGTGGTGGACGGAAACAAGCTCGAGGAGTTCGACTTTGAATCGGAAAACAAGCGTCAGCTAGCGGGCAACATCTACCTCGCGAAAGTCACGCGGGTCGAACCGTCGCTGCAGGCGGCCTTCGTCGATTACGGCGGCAACCGTCACGGGTTCCTCGCGTTCTCGGAGATCCACCCGGATTACTACCAGATCCCGGTGGCCGACCGTCAGGCACTGATGGAGGAGGAGGCCGCACTGGCCGCCGCCGCCGATGAAGAAGAGGACAAGCCGAAGAAGTCTTCGCGGTCGCGGTCGCGCAAGAAGTCGTCGAAGCCGTCCACGCGGTCCGACTCGAAATCGCCGAAGGAACCTTCGGGGATGGAGACCATCGACCTCGGGTCCGAGGAAGACGCGTCCGAGAACGAGGCGGTGGCAGAGGCCGGCGCCCCGGGCGAGGGCCTGTCGCCGATGGAGACCGTGACCGAAGCGCCCGTTGGCGAGCCGGTCGATTCGGTGGAATCCGACGGTGCAGAGACCAATGCGACCGCTTCTGCGGAGGCGGACCTGCCGCAGTTCGTGATGACCGAACCGGCCCCCGTTCAGGAAACGGCAGAGGATCCGGTGGCAGAGACGCCGGCCGAGGCCGCACCGGAAACCGCATCCGAAACCACGGATACGCCGGCGGAAGACGCACAGGCGTCGGAAGCACCGTCCGAACAGGCCAACGAGACCACGGAAGCGCCGGAAGCGGAGCAGGAGACCTCCGAGGACGACACCAACGGGTCGCAGCGCCCGATGGCGGCGGATTCGCGCGACGATGCGCTGGTCGTGACCGGCGAGCCGGGCGAGAGCGACGACGAGGATGACGACGACGAGGACATGGGTGACGATGCTGCTTCGCGCGACGAATCCATCGAATCCGTGGCCGACGACGACACGCACGAGGACATCCGTCCGGTGCGCAAGCCGCGTGCCCGCCGTTACAAGATCCAGGAAGTGATCAAGGTCCGGCAGATCATGCTGGTGCAGGTGGTCAAGGAAGAGCGCGGCAACAAGGGCGCGGCGCTGACGACCTACCTGTCGCTTGCGGGCCGTTACTGCGTGCTGATGCCGAACACCGCCCGGGGCGGCGGCATTTCCCGCAAGATCACCAACGCCACCGACCGCTCGAAACTGAAGGCCATCGCCAACGAGATCGACGTGCCGAAGGGCGCGGGCCTGATCATCCGGACCGCGGGCGCCAAGCGCACCAAGACCGAGATCAAGCGCGACTACGAATACCTACAGCGCCTGTGGGAGCAGATCCGCGAACTGACGCTGAAGTCGATCGCACCGGCGAAGATCTACGAGGAAGGCGACCTGATCAAACGCTCGATCCGCGACCTCTACAGCCGCGAGATCGACGAGGTTCTGGTGGAAGGCGAGCGCGGCTACCGCGTGGCCAAGGACTTCATGAAGATGATCATGCCGTCCCACGCCAAGAACGTGAAGAACTACACCGACCAGATGCCGCTGTTTGCGCGCTACCAGGTCGAATCCTACCTGGGCGGCATGTTCAACCCGGTGGTCCAGCTCAAGTCGGGCGGCTACATCGTCATCGGCGTGACCGAGGCACTGGTGGCCATCGACGTGAACTCCGGCCGGGCGACCAAGGAAGGCTCCATCGAGGAGACGGCGGTCAAGACCAACCTGGAGGCCGCGGAAGAGGTGGCGCGCCAGCTGCGTCTGCGTGACCTCGCCGGTCTTATCGTCATCGACTTCATCGACATGGACGAGCGCAAGAACAACGCCGCCGTCGAGAAGAAGCTGAAGGACAAGCTGAAGACCGACCGCGCCCGCATCCAGGTGGGCCGGATCTCGGGCTTCGGCCTGCTCGAAATGTCGCGTCAGCGTCTGCGTCCGGGCATGATCGAGGCGACCACGCAGCCCTGTTCGGCCTGCCACGGCACCGGCCTGATCCGTTCCGACGACAACATGGCGCTGCAGATCCTGCGCCAGATCGAGGAAGAGGGCGTGCGGCGCCGGTCGCGCGAAGTTCTGGTGAAGTGCCCGGTGGGCATCGCCAACTACCTCATGAACCAGAAACGCGAGCACGTCGCCATGATCGAGGCGCGGTACGGCATGGCAGTGCGCATCGAGGGCGACCCGCATCTGATCGCGCCCGACTTCTCGATGGAGAAGTTCAAGACGGCGACCCGCTCCGTACCCGAAGCGACCGCGCCGGTGGTGTCCGTCGACACCTCTATCATGGATGCCATCGACGAGGCGGCCGAAGCCGAGGAGATCGAGGCAGATGTCGAGGAGATGGAGGATCAGTCCTCCGGCGACGACAACGGCAACGGCAACGATCAGGGCAACGAGCAGGGCAGCGACGACAAGCCGAAGAAAAAGCGGCGTCGGCGGCGTCGGCGGTCGAAGTCCAAGGACGGCGACCAGTCGCGCGACGATCAGGACGACAACGGGTCGAACGACGGTGAGTCGGACAACGGCTCCGGCGATACGGACAGCGGTGACGACGACAGCGACGCGGCCGAGGGTGGAGACACCGGCGGCATTGACGAGGACGGTCAGGACAGCGGCAAGAAGAGCTCGAGCCGCTCGCGGTCACGCTCCCGTTCGCGCAGCCGGACGTCCAAGCCGAAGGAGCCGGTCGAGGCGTCTTCCGAGGGTGACGCCAACGGCGATGCGCCTGCCGAAGCGGTGGCCATGACGGCCAATGCCCCGGCCCCGGTGGAGGCAGAAGCCGCACCCGAGGCCCCGGCAACCGCCGAGCAGACGGCCGAGCCGGTTGCCGAGACGGCCCCGGAAGAGGCCGCAGCCGAGGCGCCCGAAAAGGCGGCAGAACGGCAGCCCGCCGCAGCGCCGGAGGCCGTGTCCGAGGACGAGAAGCCGAAGCGCGCCCGAACCCGGGTCAAGGCATCTGACGTGATCGCGCAGGTCGTGGGGTCGCCGGTCGGTGGCTCGGCAGAGGCCGCGGTCAACGCGGAGCCGGTCGAAGAGCCCGCCGCCGAGGCAGAGCCCGAAGCCGCACCGCAGCCCGAACCGGAAACGGTTGGCGAGACCGCGGGCGACGACGACGAGCCGAAGAAGAAAAAGCGCGGCTGGTGGTCGCTGGGCCGCTGAGGCCCGCCCATCCCGTGAACAGAAAAACCGCCGCGTGCAGACGCGGCGGTTTTTTCATGCGCACCCGGTGGGTTGGGACGTGACGTGGCCTTGCGTTTCGCGGCGGGCGAAGGTCAGACCTTGCGGACGATCCATGTCATGGTCGCGCCATTCTCTGACTGGCTGTCCAGCACGTTGCCGGATTCGGCGCAGAAGTGGGGCACGTCGATCACCGCGGCCGGATCGTCGGTGATCAGGGTGATGGTCTCCCCGGCCGCCAGCGCCTGCAGCCGCTTGCGCAGCTTGAGGACGGGCAGGGGGCAGAGCAGTCCGGTGGCGTCGAGTGTCTGGGTCATGTCCGTGTCGTAGCGCCTTTGCCGCCGCTCTTGAAGGGGCTTGCTTGAAGGGGGTGCGGGCCGTCTGTGACGATGCGTCCACGGGGATGTGAGCAACCCCGGCGTGACGCCATGCGCGCTTTGCCATATGTCCGGGAACATGTTCGGAATCGATCTCATCGACGCATCCCTGATGCCCGCCATGTTCGTGGCGCTGCTGGCTGGGCTGGTGTCCTTCCTCAGCCCCTGCGTGCTGCCCATCGTGCCGCCGTACCTGGCCTTCATGTCTGGCCTGTCGCTGAACGAGATGCAGGAGGGCCGCAAGCGCGGCAAGGTCGCATTGGCGGCGCTGTTCTTCGTGCTGGGGCTGTCGACGATCTTCGTGCTTCTGGGGTTCACGGCGTCGTGGCTGGGGTCGTTCTTTCTGACGAACCAGGTGCTCTTGGGGCGGATCGCGGGGGCGGTGGTCATCGTCTTCGGCCTGCATTTCCTTGGCGTCTTCCGGATCGGGTTCCTCGACCGGGAAATGCGCATGGAGGGCGGTGAAGGCGGATCGGCCTTCGGCGCCTATATCCTCGGGCTGGCCTTTGCCTTTGGCTGGACGCCCTGCATCGGACCGCAACTGGGCGCGATCCTGTCGCTGGCCGCGACGGAGGCGTCGGTGGCGCGGGGCACGGTCCTGCTGGCGGTCTACGCGGCGGGCCTGGGCATTCCCTTCCTGCTGGCGGCGATCTTCCTTGGCCGCGCCGTCGGGCTGATGAACCGGATGAAGCGGCACATGGCCATGATCGAGAAGGTCATGGGCGTCCTGCTGATCGTGGTGGGCGTGGCGCTCCTGACCGGGGCGTTCTCGGCCTTCTCCTTCTGGTTGCTGGAAACCTTCCCCGGCCTCGCGACGCTGGGGTGACGCGCGGCGCCTTGCGGCGAAATCGCCCCTCGCCACGCCTTACTGTTGCCTGAAACCGCGGTTATCCTGCCTGACAGGAGAGATTGCGCATGGCACAGCACGACCGCGACCAGAGCCGCGACGGGGACGTCAGGACGCGCCGGGTGTTCTACATCCCGGGCTACGATCCCATTCATCCGCGCCGCTACCGCGAGCTCTACCGCAAGGAGGGCGCCGCGCAGGCGGAGCTCTCGGGCTATGAGATCGGCCTGAAGCCGAAGCGCACCGGCGGCCCCTATGGCTGGCATGTCGAGGCGACGATAGACGGCATACCGGTCGCCGCGGACGTGGAGGTGCTGGTCTGGTCCGATATCGTGCGCGACAGCATGTCGAACTCCATCCCCGCGACCTACGGCCAGCTTGTGCGCACCGCGTGGGAATACATCGCCACGGGCGCGCTGTTCCGGCTGATGCGGCTGAGGAAAGGACCGGTGATCGCCGCGCTCTATCCCATCGGTGCGCTGCTGGTGCAGGCGCTGGTGGCGCTGATGGCGGTCTGGCTGTGCGGCTGGGCCGGCAGTTTCGCCGGACCCTGGGGCGCGCTGGCCGGGACCATCGTCGGCCTCGTGCCCGGGGTGATGGTGCTGCGCTGGTTCCGGTCCAAGGACGGCAAGTTGTTCGCCTACTACCTGATGCACGACTACGCCTATTCGGCGCGCTACCGGGGCGCCAATCCCCCGGAGCTGGAGGCGCGCATGGCGGAATTCGCCAAGATCATCGCCGCCGCGCTGGCAGAGGACCACGACGAGGTGCTGGTTGTCGGCCATTCTTCCGGTGCGCATCTGGCCGTCTCGATCCTCGCCGACCTGATCCGGTCGGGCCGGGTTCCGGCGAACGGGCCAAAGCTCGGGTTCCTGAGCCTCGGGCAGGTGGTGCCGATGGTGTCCTTCCTGCCGGGTGCCGACCGGCTGCGGGCCGACCTGCACTATCTCTCGGCGCGCGACGAGCTGACCTGGGTCGATGTCACCGCGCCGGGGGACGGTTGCGCCTTTGCGCTCTGCGATCCGGTCAGCGTCTCGGGCGTGGCGCCAGAGGGCAAACGCTGGCCGCTGGTCTTCTCGGCCCAGTTCACCCGGTCGCTCAGCCCCGAACGCTGGAAGGAACTGCGGTGGAAGTTTTTCCGCCTGCATTTCCAGTACCTCTGCGCCTTCGACCGGCCGCTCGACTACGACTATTTCCAGATCACTGCCGGACCGCTCAGCCTTGCGGCGCGCTATGCCGGACGCCCGCCCTCGGCCAGCCGGATCGACCGGGCGGTTTCCAAGTACACGAGCATGGCGGCATGACGGACGACAGGGTGCCGCCGAAACCGGCGGCGCGGCCCGACAAGGTGTCGCTCAGGCGGTATGTGAAACTGTTCCGGCAGGACATCCTGTCGGCCCAACCGGCGAAGCTCTATCGCGCGTGGATGGCGGAATTCCGGACGCCGTTCTTCCGGTCTTACCTGATCAATCAGCCCGAACTGGTCATCAAGGTGCTGAAGGAACGGCCGATGGACTTTCCGAAGTCCGACCGTATCGGCGAGGGGCTGCGCCCGCTGCTGGGGGAGTCGGTCTTCCTGACCAACGGCGCGCAATGGCAGCGGCAGCGGCGGATCATCGACCCGGCCTTCGAAGGCGGGCGGCTGAGGGAAACCTACCCGGCGATGTGGGAGGCGGCACAGGCGGCGCTGGCGCGGCTGACCGCCCGCGCGGGCGACATGGTCGAGATCGAGGAACAGACCAGCCACGCCGCCGCCGACGTGATCTTTCGCACGCTCTTTTCCATCCCCATCGAGGATGAGACTGCCTCGGCTGTGTTTCACGAGTTCCGCGCCTACCAGCGCACCCAGCCGATCCTGAACCTGGCCGCCTTCATCCCGGTGCCGCGCTGGGTGCCGCGGTTCTTCCGGCGCGACACGAAGGCCGCGGCCCGGCGCATCCGCGGCCTGATCGCCCGGCTGACGGAGGCGCGCGCCGCCGAGATCGCGGCAGGCACGGCGCCCGACGACCTCGCCACCAAGATCATGACGACCCGCGACCCGCAGACCGGAGAGACCTTCACTGCCTCCGAAATGGTCGATCAGGTGGCGATCTTCTTCCTTGCGGGGCACGAAACCTCGGCCTCTGCGCTCGGCTGGGCGCTGTACCTGATGGCGCTTTATCCCGAGTGGCAGGAGCGGGTGGCCGAGGAGGCGCAGGGGCTGCAAACCGGCGACTTTGCCGAGATCGGGCGGATGCGGGTGTCGCGCGACGTTTTCCGCGAGACGCTGCGCCTTTATCCGCCGGTGCCGATGATGGTGCGCGAAACGACCTGCCCGGAACGGTTCCGCAACCGCGATGTGCCCAAGGGGTCGCAGGTGGTGCTGTCGCCCTGGCACCTGCACCGGCACGAACGGCTGTGGGAGCGGCCCGACGCCTTCGACCCGGGGCGCTGGCAGACGGAGAACGGCCGGGCCTGCGGGCGCGACGCCTTCATCCCGTTTTCGGCCGGGCCGAGGGTCTGCACCGGGGCGGGGTTCGCCATGGTGGAGGGGCCGCTGCTTCTTTCGCTGCTGCTGCGCGACCTGAAGGTGTCGCGCGTCGAGGGGCGCGATCCGGTGCCGGAGGCGCACCTGACGGTGCGGGCGCGCGACGGCATCTGGCTGCGGATCGACAGGCGGTGACCCTTTCCCGTCCGGCGGTTCTGCCACCGGGGCGCCTGCACGGAAGGGTGGCAGGGCGCGTGAGCCTTGCCGTCCTGCCATGAAATCCGCCAAAGGCTGGGCATCCTCTGGCCGATCGTCGCGGCCCGGATGCGCAGCCTGCCACATTTAGCGTTAACAGTTTCCGATGCCTCTAGGTTTGCCCGGAAACCCGCGTTAAGCGTTGGGCGATTGAATTTCAGCCGGGAGAGGGTGATGGCAGATTTCGCGAAGATGAAGGCGCAGATGGCCGAGGGGAAGGGCTTCATTGCGGCGCTCGACCAGTCGGGTGGCTCGACGCCGAAGGCGCTGAAGCTCTATGGCGTGACCGAAGACATGTACGACGGCGAGCGCGCCATGTTCGACGAGATCCACGCCATGCGCACGCGCATCATCAAGGCGCCGGATTTCACCTCTGACAAGGTCATCGGCGCGATCCTGTTCGAACGCACCATGCGCGGCACCATCGACGGCAAGCCGGTGAGCCAGGTGCTGTGGGAAGACAACGGCATCGTGCCCTTCCTGAAGATCGACAAGGGCCTTGAGGACGAGGCCAACGGCGTGCAGTTGATGAAGCCGATCCCCGGCCTGGAAGATCTGCTGAAGGACGCCGAAGGGTTCGGCGTGTTCGGCACGAAGGAACGCTCGGTCATCCATGAGGCCAATGCCGAGGGCATCGCGGCGGTCGTCGCCCAGCAGTTCGAGGTCGCCCGTACCGTGCTGTCCTGCGGGCTGGTGCCGATCCTCGAGCCGGAGGTCAACATCAAGTCGTCCACCAAGGCAGAGGCCGAGGCCATGCTGAAGGACGAGATCGCCCGCCACCTCGACACCCTCGAGGACGGGCAGGACGTCATGCTGAAGCTGTCGATCCCGACCGAGGTGGGGCTTTATGACCGGCTGGCAGAGCACCCGCGTGTGATCCGTGTGGTGGCGCTGTCCGGCGGATATTCCACCGACGAGGCCTGCGAGAAGCTGGCCAAGCAGCCGAAGATGATCGCGTCGTTCAGCCGTGCGCTGGCAGAGGGGCTGTTCAAGCAGCAGTCCGACGAGGAGTTCAACGCGGCGCTCGGGTCGAACATCGACAAGATCTACCAGGCGTCGATCTGACGCCCGATCCTATCTAGGTCTGACCGGACCCCGCGCGAGCATCGGCTGGCGCGGGGTTTTTCCTTGCGTGGGCGTGTGGGGAGGTGCGGTCAGTGCAGGCCACGCGATCGAGCTGCGGGACTGGATGGACACATTCGCCCCAGCCAAGGGTCGGGACCGGCGGTTTTGCCCGATGGACGAGAAGGTCTGAACCGGGACAGGCCCGCCGTGGGGCTGCATCGTCCCAGCCATGCAGTCGTCGTGGCAGCCCTCAGCCCTGCCGCGCGCGCCAGTCGGCAAGCGTCCGGCCGGGTTCGCCCACGAAGAGCGAGGGCAGGGGGCGCAGGTCCTCGATCCGGTCGATCCGGAAGCTGAGGAAGTCGCCGGTGGTCTCGGACCACGCGACGCAGGTCCAGATCCTGCCGAAGTAATCAAGATGCAGCGGGCGCAGGTCGTGCCCAACGCCGTTCAGCGTGACGCGAAGCTTCTGCCGTGCCCGGATCGCGGCGCGGATCGCCGGCATGTGGGCAAAGCCGCGGGCGGCTTCGGCGAAGGCGTCGGTGGCAAAGCCGAAGGGCGCGGCGCGGCTGTCGCTGTCCTCGGGCAGGACCGCGTCGATCTTGGCGGCGAGAGTGCGGGCGGCGCTGGCCTGTTCCGTCAGCGGCGAGGCCCCAAGGGCGGCAAGGGCCAGGTGCAGCGCCTCCAGCTCCCCCTCTGTCAGGTTGAGCGGCGGCAGGGTGATCGCCGCCTGCACCGTGTATCCATAGCCGCGCGCGCCCTCCACCGGCACGCCAGAGGCGGCGAGGGTTTCCATGTCGCGATAGATCGTGCGCACAGACACGCCAAGGTCCTGCGCCATCGCCTCGGCGGTGTGCAGGCGCCCGTCGCGCAGGCGCTGGGTCAGGGCGTAAAGGCGGTCCTTGCGGTTCATTCGGGGCGACTCATCGGGCGTCTTTCGGGCTGTGCGCGCCCTGTCTTTCGGACGAAACGGGCGGCGGGACGACCCCCATACTGACAAAATCCTGACAACTGACAACCTCATGACACACACAGTGCCCGGGCGCGGCGGTTTGGCGCTTTCCGCGCGCTCCAAACGTCTTTAGATAGCTTCGGACTAATCCGGGTCGCGGGTTCTGCGACCGTTTTGCAGGAACAATGACGGAGCAAGACCAATGGGTATCGGGAACATCGGCCTGCCGGGCCTTCTGCTGATCGCGGTTGTGGTGCTGGTGCTGTTTGGCCGCGGCAAGATCTCTTCGCTGATGGGCGAGGTCGGCAAGGGAATCACCGCCTTCAAGAAGGGCGTGAGCGAAGGCGGACAGGAGCTGGAAGACCAGAAGAGCGAAGAGGCACGTGACGTGACCCCGGCGTCTGCACCGGCCTCCTCCACGCACTCTTCCACCGAAGACAAGGACAAGGTGTAAGCCGCCATGTTCGATCTCGGGTTCGCCGAGCTTCTGGTCATCGGCATCGTTGCGCTGATCGTCGTCGGTCCGAAGGACCTGCCGGTGCTGTTCCGCAACGTCGGCCGGTTCATGGGCAAGGCACGCGGCATGGCGCGCGAGTTCAGCCGCGCCATGAACGAGGCCGCCGACGAGGCGGGGGTGAAGGACATCCAGAAGACCATCCGCACCGCCACGAACCCGGTGAACAGCGCCATGGACGGGGTGAAGGACGCGGCCAGGTCGATGACCGACTTCAAGCCCGACAGCGAGACCGGCAAGCTTGCCAAGGAACGCGACGAGGCCCGGAAGAAGATCGAGGCCAACGCCGCCCGTGCCGCCGCCGACCGCAAGAAGCGGGAAGCGGAAGAGGCCGCGCGCAAGGCCGAGGAAATGGAGAAGGCGCTGGCCGAAGAGCCCAAGGCGCCGGCGACCGACGAGAGTGACAAGGCATGAGCCGCACCGAAGACGAGCTTGAGGACAGCTCTGCCCCGCTGATCGAGCATCTGGCCGAGCTGCGGACGCGGCTGATCCGGTCGATCATCGCGCTGTTCCTCGGAATCTGCGTGATGTTCATCCCGATCGGCGGCGAGTTCCTTGCCGAGCACGTCCTGCAGTTCCTGCTGGTGCCCATCGAAAGCTCGCTGCGCGCGCTGGGGGACCCTTCGCCGACGCTGCAATACACCAGCCCGCAGGAATACCTGTTCGTGCTGTTCCGCATCGGCATGGTGTTCGGCTTTGCGCTGGCCTTCCCGGTGATCGCCTACCAGATGTGGCGCTTCGTGGCGCCCGGGCTGTACCGGTCCGAAAAGAACGCTTTCCTGCCGTTCATCGTCGCCTCGCCGGTGATGTTCCTGCTGGGCGCGTCCTTTGCGCACTTCGTGGTGACGCCGCTGGCGATGGCCTTCTTCCTTGGCTTCACCGACGCGCCGTCGGTCTTTGCCAACCTGCTGTCCGGCTCTGTCGACGTGGATGCGACGGCGGTGGTGCCGACGACCTCAGAGGGGCTGCGCATCACCTTCTTCGGCAAGGTGAACGAAAGCCTGCAGACCAGCCTCGTGTTCATCATGGCCTTCGGCCTCTGCTTCCAGTTACCGGTGCTGCTGACGCTGATGGGCAAGGCGGGTCTGGTGTCGGCGCAGGGCCTCGGCTCCGTCCGGAAATATGCGATGGTGGCGATCCTGATCCTGGCCGCCGTTGTCACGCCGCCGGATGTCGTCACCCAGCTGATCCTCTTCACCGTGGTCTACGGGCTATACGAGGTGTCGATCTTCCTTGTCGCCCGCGTCGAGAAGCGCCGCGAGAAGGAGCTGCGGGCACAGGGCCTGTGGTTCGAGGACGAGAACGGCGAGGAAGACCCCCTCATGAAGGAATTCGACGAGGACGAGAAGGCCCGTGACTGACCCCCTTGAACGCATTGCAGCGGCGCTGGAGCGACTGGCCCCGGCGCCGATCCCGGCCCCCGATTTCGACACCGCCGAGGCCTTTGTCTGGGAAACGGAGCCGGACCACCTGCAGCCGGTCGACAAGGTCAGCCGGGTGGACCTGTCACTGTTGATCGGGATCGACCGGGCGCGCGACACGCTGCTGAAGAACACCTTGCAGTTCGCCCGCGGCCTGCCAGCCAACAACGCGCTCCTCTGGGGCGCGCGGGGCATGGGCAAGTCGTCGGTGGTGAAGGCGGTGCATGCCGCCGTCCGCGCCGCGGGGCATGACCTGAAGCTGGTCGAGCTCCAGCGCGAGGACCTGCCGTCTGTCGGGCGCCTTCTGGAACTGCTGCGCCACGCGCCTTGCCGGTTCGTGCTGTTCTGCGACGACCTGTCGTTCAGCCATGACGACCAGCACTACAAAAGCCTGAAGGCGGTGCTGGACGGCGGCGTTTCGGGCCGTCCGGACAACGTGGTGCTTTATGCGACGTCGAACCGGCGGCACCTGATGCCGCGCGACATGATCGAGAACGAGCGCTCCTCCTCCATCAACCCCTCGGAGGCGGTGGAGGAGAAGGTGTCCCTGTCGGACCGCTTCGGGCTGTGGCTGGGCTTCCATCCCTGTTCGCAGGACGAGTACCTGGCGATGATCCGGGGGTATTGCGACAGCTACGGCGTCACCATCGACGACGAGACGCTGCGCGCCGAGGCGATCGAGTGGCAGGCGACTCGCGGCTCGCGCTCCGGCCGGGTGGCGTGGCAGTTCTTCACCGATCTCGCGGGCCGCAAGGGCGTTGCGCTGAGCTGAGCGGCTGGGTCCGGCCATAGACCCCGGCGGCTGGCCGGGGGCGTTCCTCAATCACATATCGGGACAGTTGCTGTCAGCGGACAGCTTGAGGCGCGCGAAGGGCTGTCGCGCGCCTGTTGTGGCTGGTGTGGGGGAAAGGGGAACGCGCCGGGCCTCGGGCCCCTGGCGTTCCCCGCAGAACCTTATTTCAGGTAGGCCATCGGGTCCGTGCTGTCGAAGCCCTTGCGGACCTCGAAGTGCAGGAACGACGGCGATCCGGAGCCGACGCGCGCAATCGTCTGGCCCTTGCTCACGGCGTCGCCCTTCTTGACCGAGATGTCGTCGACATGGGTGTAGACGGTGATCAGGTCGCCCGGGTGACGGATCAGCAGCAGCTTCACGCCTTCGGTGGTGTTCGAGATCGACGCGACCGACCCGGCGGCGGCGGCCTTCACCGGCTGGCCGGCAGAGGCGGAGATGTCGATGCCCTCGTTCTTGCCCTTGGAGTATTCGCGGATGATCGAGCCGGAGACCGGCATGACCATCTGGGCCGAACTGGACGCCGGTTTCGCTGCCTGCTGGCCGATGTCGGCGGCGGGCGGCTTCGGCGCGGGGGCGGCTGCCGTGGAGGTGCCGCTGGATGCGGGCGGGGTCGCGGGCTCGATGGGTGTCACGTCCACCGAAGGCAGGGGCGTCGTGGAAGACGGCGGCGTCGGCGTGGGAGAGCCGCTGCCCGGCACGGTGGTGACGGTCGTGGCGGATGCGACCTCCGTCTGGTCGACCACTGGGATCAGCAGGTACTGGCCCTCGCGGACGGTGAAGTCCTTGTCGAGCGCGTTCCACTCCGCAAGGCTGCGCGGGCTGACCTGATAGAGCCGGGCGATGGTGAAGGCGGTTTCGCCCCGTGCCACCTGGTGGCGGATCGGTTCTGCTCCGCCGCCGGTGGTCGTGCCCCGCGGCGTGGTCGGAGAGGAGCGGTCGATGGCGGCGCCGGCCAGCGTCGTCACGTCCACCTGGCCTGCGGGCTGCAGGCCGCCGGTGGCGGGCGACGGCTCGGCCACGCGGCTCGGCAGGGCGATGATCTCGCCCCGCCGCAGCGTGTCGCCGGTCTGGAGACCGTTGTAGCGGGCAAGCTCCTGCGCGGGCAGGCCGACCCGTTCGGCGACCTGCGCCACGGTGTCGTTGCGCCGCGCCACGACGACCTGGTAACTCGGGTAGGAGATCACGCCGCGATCGTCGGGGGCAGGCCGATCTGCCGTGGCAGAGGCCGCGGCGGTGGAGGTGTCCACCGGCCCGCCGATGCGGCCGCGCATGTCGACGTCCAGCCCGTTGGAGCAGGCGGCGCCAAGGGCCAGCAGGGCAAACGCGGGAAGGGTGCGGGTCAGCGTCATCTCGATGTCCTCGTCTCATGCGCCCCTTGTTGTTCCGGGGCGTCACGCCTGTGATCTCGGTACAGGCTGATGCGGTCGGGACCCTCTTAGTCCTTTCCCAGCCCTTCCACCAGCGGCACGAATCGTACGGGCCGCAACTCGTCATAGTCGAAGCCGTTTTCCGTCCGGGTAACCCGGATCAGGTGCTGCACGGTGTCCGACTGCCCTACGGGCACGACCATGATACCGCCAATCTTCAATTGCGCCAAGAGCGGCCCGGGCGGGTCTTCCGCAGCGGCGGTCACGAGGATGCGATCAAACGGCGCCTGATCGGCCAGCCCGAAGGAGCCGTCGGCGGTAAAGGCGGTGATATTGGCCAGTTCCAGCGCGTCGAAAACCTTGCGCGCGGCGGCGACCAGCCGCTTGTGCCGGTCGACGGTATAGACCCGCCGGGCCAGCTGGCTGAGGATCGCGGCCTGGTAGCCGGAGCCGGTGCCGACCTCCAGCACCTTGTCGCGCGGGCCGACGTTCAGCGCCTGCGTCATCAGTCCCACGACGGAGGGCTGCGAAATGGTCTGGCCGCAGGCAATCGGCAGCGGCATGTCCTCGTAGGCGCGGTCGGTGAAATAGCCCTGGATGAACAGGCCGCGGTCGATCTTCTCCATCGCCGAGAGCACGGCCTTGTCGGTCACGCCCTTGGAGCGCAGGGCGAAAAGGAACTGCATCTTTGCCTCGGCGTCGAACGTCATGCGAAGGCGTCCCGCAACGCCTTCAGGGCCGTGGTGCAGGTCAGGTCGGCCCGCATCGGAGTGACGGAGATCCAGCCGTCGAGGTTGACGGCGGCGTCGGTGCCTTCGGCCACAGGGGCACGCTGGTCGCCGCCCTTCGCCCAGAGGAACCGGCGCCCCGACGGCGAAAGTTGGGATTCGACGGTGAAGCGGGTGTTTTCGCGCACCCCTTGCGGGGCGGCGACGATGCCCTTCACGCCGGACGCCGGGACCGGGGGAAAGTTCACGTTGTAGAACAGCCGGTAGCCGTCCTGTTCACCCGTGTCGAAGGAGAGGATCTTGCGCAGGACATCCGCGCCGAACTGCGCCGCGCCCTCGAAGGGGTCGTCTATGCGGTAGTTTTCGGGCCCAAGGTACTGCGACAGCGCGACTGCGGGCAGGCCCTGCAGCGCACCCTCCATGGCACCGCCGAGCGTGCCGGAATAAAGTGCGTTCTCTGCCGAGTTGTTGCCCCGGTTCACGCCAGACAGCACGAGGTCGGGGGGCGTGTCCTTCAGGACATGGTGCACGCCGGCCAGCACGCAGTCGGCGGGGCTGCCCTCCGCGGCGTAGCGGCGCGGCCCGAGTTCGGAGATCATCGTGGGGTGGGCGTAGCTGATGCAGTGGCCGACGCCCGACTGTTCGAAGGCGGGGGCGACGGTCCAGACCTCGCCGTCCGGCCCGGCGAGCTCGGCTGCGATCTGTTCCAGCACCTTGAGCCCCGGGGCGTTGATGCCGTCGTCGTTGGTGATGAGGATGCGCATGAGCCTGCCCGTTCGCTTTGCATCGTCCTTAAGCGAAGGGGGCAGGCGGGGCAAGCGGCGGGGCGCCGACCGTGGCGGGCCGTGTCCGGTGGGGGACAGGCAGGGCCTTTGGGCAGTTGAAAAAGTGCGCGTTACCCGAGTTCGGCGAGCAGGCGGCGCGCCTCGGCGGCAGGCGTGGCGAGCGCGTCGCGCTCCTCACCGGGGTGGAAGCGCGCGCGGACGGCGGTGGCCATGGGGCCGGGTGTCAGGATGCGCACCTTCGGGCCGGTCTTCACCGTCTCGGCGGCCCAGCTTCGCGCCACGGCGATCTGCGCGGCCTTCGACGCACCGTAATGGCCGTAGAATTTCTCGCCCCCCTTCGGATCGTCAAAGAACAGCGCGGTGCCGTCGGTGCCGAGGAGCGGCGCGATGTAGGGGATCAGGTGGCCCATGGCATGCGCGTTGGTCGCCATGGAGCGGTCCCAGTCCTTCGGGTCGAGCTGCCAGGTCGGCGTCAGCGGGCCGGTGTGCACCGCCGTGTGCGCCCAGAGCGCCACGCCGCCCCAGCGGTCGTGCACGGAACGGCAGAGTTGGGCCATTGCGTTACGGTCGGTCACGTCCATCGGCGCAAGCGTCGCCGCGCCGCCCTTCGCCTTGACGGCATCGTCGAGCTCTTCCAGCCCGCCCACGGTGCGGGCGACGGCGACGATGTGATACTCGGGCGCGAGCGCCTCCGCGAGGGCATAGCCAAGGCCGCGCGAGGCGCCGGTGATGAGGGCGATCTGGGTCATGCCGACCGTTTGGCCGGGATTTGGCGCTCCGTCAAGCCGCGGCGCGGGGTGCTGTCGGAGGGTGTCTGGTGTGCGTCGTCTGGTTCTTTTCGAATCTGATTTATTTCAATGGTTTGCGCGGCGTTTTTCGTGTCGGCGTGGATGGCGTGCGACCGCGTGACGCTTTGCCGTTGGCTGCCCTTTCGCTACCGAAGTTCAGGGGCTTCGTCTGAGATTTGGGGTAAAATAGGATTATAAATCAGTTGGTCGAGAGCCGTTCTTGATGCTTTCTGCCGAGGCGCGGGTCACCCGGCGGCGCGGTCACGCTCGATCGGTCCGTATTGCGGGAAATGGCGCAGAACGTGGTCGACCACCTTGCGGGCCTCCGGCGTGTCGAGGCCCAGACCGAACCCGATGACGTACCGCCCGTAGTCGAACTTGATCGTGCCCGCCTTGCGTGGCGCCCAGATCCCGGGCGTGCGCTTTGCGTCCTGCGGCCAGGCACTCTCGGTCGGGCCGGCACGCAATCCCGTCACCGCATCGCCGTCGCAACGGGTCGAGCGGTGCCAGAAGGGGATGCTGCGCGTGACGGTCACGGTCTCCGGCGTGACGATCAGGCGTTCCTCTCCGATGTTGAGCCAAAGCAGGAGCGTCAGCGCGCCAAGGCAGCCCGCCGTCCATGCCGCGAGCCAGAGGCCCAGGAAGCCCACGACCGGCATGGGGGCGGAGAGCGCCTCCCACAGCGCGAGAAGCCACGCCCCGGAAGCGATGGCCAGCCAGACGCAGAGAAACAGGCTGACCCAGAGATGACGCTTCGGGCGCATCAGGAACGAGATTTCCTGTGCCGTGTCGGTGGCTTCGAGGGTGATGCGCGCGGCGGCCGTCATGATCTTTCCCTTTTCGCCGCAGACTAGACGGACACGATTGCCTTTGGCGAGGGACCGTGCGGTTGTGACTGGCACCGACGCACCGCCTGTTGCAGAGTGGCCCGGGTTGCGAGGGGAGTGCCGGAATGCGCGGTTTGATGATTGTCCTGATGATGCTGGGTCCCGGTGCCGCGCTGGCGGACGAGATCAGTGGCGACTGGTGCGGGCCGGACGGACGGTCGCTGACCATCTTCGGACCGACGGTGGTCACACCGGGCGGCACGGAGGTGCCGGGACGCTACAGCCGCCACCGCTATGAATTCGATACACCGGCGGGCGAGCCGGGCGCGGGCGACACGGTGGTGATCCTCCAGTTGTCGGAAGAGGAGGTGGACGTGGCCTTCGGCAGCGCCGCCCCGGTGCGCTGGATGCGCTGCAGGGACGTGACAAGCTGATGCAGATGCTGTGGGAACCAAAGTCCGGGATCGTGGTTCACGTGTCATGCAAGACCATGACATGACCGCACCGCGGCGGGGCGAGACCCCGGATCAGCACCAGGACCTGGACCCCGAAGCCGAACAGGAGGCGGTGCGCAGCCATTCCGACGAATCGCATGTGACGGAGGCGAGCCGCCTGTCGGCCCGTCTGATCTACGAGGTCATCCGGCGCGACGGTGACGAGGAACTGCAGCGGCCCGTGGCGTCGCTTGTCTGGTCGGGCCTGGCGGCCGGGGTGCTTATCAGCCTCTCGGTCCTGACGCAGGCCGTGCTGAAGAGCCGCCTGCCGGAGGCCGACTGGGCGCTGCTGGTGGAGGGGCTGGGCTATTCGGTCGGCTTCATGGTGGTGATCTTCGGGCGGATGCAGCTTTTTACCGAGAACACGATCACTACTGTGCTGCCGGTGGTGGCGGACCGCTCCCTCACATGCCTCTTGAAGCTGTTGCGGCTCTGGGCCGTGGTGCTCTGCGCCAATATCGTCGGCTGCGTGGTGGCTTCCGGCTTCCTGACGCTGCCATTCGTCGTGCAGCCCGATGTGATGGAGGCGCTGATCGCCGTCTCGCATCACGCCGTCGAAGGAACGGCGACGCAGAACTTCGTCCGCGCGATGCCAGCCGGTCTGATCATCGCGGCGCTCGTGTGGATCCTGCCCGCGACACGCAACGGCGGGTCGTTCTTCGTGGTCATGGTCCTGACCTGGTTGATCACCGCCGCCGGTTTCGCCCATGTGATCGCCGGATCGGTCGAGGCGGGCCTCTTGGTGTGGGTCGGCGAAATGCGCTTCGCCGACGCGGCCCTGGTCTATTTCCTGCCGGTTCTGGCGGGCAACGTGGCCGGCGGAACCGCCGTCTTCACGCTGCTGGTCTGGGGGCAGGTGCGCAACGAGGTCGAGGTGGAGTGATCACTGCACGACCGGCTGGGTCATCCAGCGGGTGCGGCCATTGCCCGAGAGCGCGAGGCGCCCGTCCTCGATCGCGATGATCGGGTCGCGGCCGATGCGGTCGCCGACCTTGAGTTCGACGACCTTGCCGTCCGGCGTGCGCACAAGGGCGCGCGGCCGTTCGCCGGACCCGAAGGTGCCGAGCAGGATGAGCGCGTCCAGGCTGCCCGACGCCTGCTGCGTGGCGAGCTGTGCGACCTTCTGCGATGACTGTTCCTGTGCCATGTCAGCGTCTCCTCTGAGTGGAGAGGCGCGCGTACACGGGCTTCGTGGCCTGCGAAAGCGGGGCTGAAGGCGCTGTGCGGCGGGTTGCCGGAAGGGGGTGCGACATGGGCACAAGCTTGCCGGATCGGCTTGGCGGGACTGTTCGGCCTCCGGCCGAAGGCGCCCGCCCGCCAACCCGTCCGGGCGCCTCGGCGGATCTGCGCCGCGTTTTGGAGGCTTTGGCGAACCGGGGTCAGGCCGTCAGGTGCGGGCGGATGTCGTTTCCGGAGGCGGCGTAGATGTCGAGCAGGTCGTCGAAGCCGATTCCCTGCGCCTGAGCATCGGCCAGCAGGCCATCCGTGGCGGTGGCCACGGGGCGCTGGCTGGCGTCAGAAGCCGTCAGGGTGACGGCTGTCCCGGTTTCATCCTCGAAGCCGGGGAGGGTGTTGGCGGTCAGTCCCTCGCCTGCAAACGGTCGAGGGGTGTCGAAGGTGGCCATGTAGTCGTGGAAGGTTTCTGCCGAGACCTCGACCCAGAGGCCGAAGTGGAAGATTTCATCGGCGCCACGGATCGGCAGAGGCAGAACGGCGCGCAGGAAGTGGCGGCTGTCGATGCGGCAGAGTTCGGCGGTGAGGCGGTCGTCCCCGACCGTGACATCGTCGTCGATGCGGGGCGCATGCGGCCAGTCTTCCGGCTCCTCGAAACCGATGTCGAAGACCCCGCCGAAGGTGCGGCCGCAGCAGGGGCAGGCACGGTCGGGATCGTTGAGGCGGCGCCAGCGGGCGTCGAGGGCGAGGAGGGACATGGGCGGACCTCGTGGGCTGTGGGCCGGGGCGTTGCGCTTATGGTGCGGGCAGGATGCCTCCGGCGGGAGTATTTTTGCAGCAGAGAAGCGGGGGAGGGTGGTTCGACCGCGGCCCGGTTGGTGGTGCGATTGGCACGGCGGCGCGCCTTGTCGGCAGCTCCGAGGGTGATGAGGGAGACGCGCGGGGCGCTTTGGGCGGGTTGGCGGCCGGGTGCGGAGCTGAGCGCGCGGTTGCTGCCTTTCTGGCCGGTGCTGTTGGCTGCCCTGCCAAGGGAGCGCCGGTCCGGATGTCGTCTGCATCCGGATCCGACTGCTATTGCTGACCTATTCGGCCGCCTTCATCTTGAAGCCCTTCTGCAGCATGTCTGCCGGTTCCACCGGGTATTCGCCGGAGAAGCAGGCGTCGCAGTACTGCGGGCACTTGGCGTTGCGGCCTTCGGCCTCGCCCACGGCACGGTAGAGGCCGTCGAGCGAGATGAACTTCAGGCTGTCGACGCCGAGGTGGTCGCGCATCTCGTCCTCCGACATGGTCGCGGCCAGAAGCTTTTCGCGCTGCGGTGTGTCCACGCCGTAGAAGCACGGCCAGGCGGTGGGCGGCGAGGCGATGCGGAAGTGGACCTCGGCCGCGCCGGCGTCGAGGATCATCTCCTTGATCTTGCGGGAGGTGGTGCCGCGGACGACGGAATCGTCGACGAGGATCACCTTCTTGCCCTGGATCAGCGCGCGGTTGACGTTCAGCTTCAGCCGGACGCCCATGTTGCGGATCTGTTCGGTCGGTTCGATGAAGGTGCGGCCCATGTACTGGTTGCGCACGATGCCCATGCCGTACGGGATCCCGGATTCGGCGGCGAAGCCGATGGCCGCCGGGGTGCCGCTGTCCGGGACGGGACAGACCAGATCCGCCTCCACCGGGGTTTCGCGGGCGAGTTCCACGCCGATCTGGCGGCGCGTCTCGTAGACCGAGCGGTTGCCGATGATCGAATCTGGGCGCGAGAAGTAGACGTGTTCGAAGATGCAGAAGCGCGATTTGGCCGGGCGGAAGGGGCGGATCGATTCGACGCCCTTATCGGCGGTGATCACGACCATCTCGCCCGGGTCGATCTCGCGCACGTATTCTGCGCCGATGATGTCCAGCGCGCAGGTTTCCGACGACAGGACCCAGCCGTCCGCCACCTTGCCGAGGACAAGCGGCCGCACGCCCAGCGGATCGCGCACGCCGATCAGCTTGGTGCGGGTCATGGCGACGACGGAGAACGCACCCTCGACCCGGCGCAGCGCGTCTTCCATCCGGGCGGGGATGTCGCGCTGGAGCGAGCGGGCCATCAGGTGGATGATGCATTCGCTGTCGGAGGAGGACTGGAAGATCGAGCCGCGCTCGATCAGTTCGCGGCGGAGCGCGTCGGCGTTGGTGATGTTGCCGTTGTGCGCTATGGCCGCGCCGCCCATGGAAAACTCGCCGAAGAAGGGCTGCACGTCGCGGATGGCGGCGGACTTCGATCCGGCGGTGGAATAACGCACGTGGCCGATGGCGAGTTGCCCCGGCAGCGTGTCCATCAGCGACTGACGGGTGAAGTTGTCGCGGACGTAGCCGAAGCGCCGCGCCGAGTTGAACCCGGTTTCCGGATCGTAGGAGACGATGCCGCCTGCCTCCTGTCCGCGGTGCTGGAGGGCGTGCAGGCCGAGTGCCACGAAGTTGGCGGCATCGGTCACGCCCACCACGCCGAACACGCCGCACTCTTCGTGCAGCTTGTCGTCTCCGGCGTCGAATGGGTTGGCTGGAAAGAAGGTGGCGTCGGACATGGTGTCTCCGAATCCGGGGCTGTTCGCGCCCCTCATACGGGCTTGGCGGTGAAGTGTCACGGAAGGATCACAAAACTATGCGTGAGAAATATCGGTTTCAACCAGCAGAAGGGTCCCGTCGCTGCGCCATCCGGTCGCCCAGCCCCCCGCGCGGAGCAGGGCGAAGGGGTGGTAGACGTCGGGCGCATCGGCAGGTGCGACCAGTGGCCACATCAACCAGTGCGCCACGTCGTAGCTGTCCGCGGCGCGGTAGAGCGGCTCTGACAGGAAGGCCAGCGCCGCTTCGTGCGCCGGAGAGCGGGCCGCGGCCATGTTCCAGAGTGCATCGTCCATGTTGATCGTGGGCGCGTCCGTGCCGTCCAGGGCTTCGGGGAAGGGTGTCTCGAAAAGGATCGGGGCATCGCTTTCGGGCGCTTCGAGGCCGAACAGGCGGAGCCCCGCCACCGCCGCCTGAAGCAGCGCATGTGCCTCGTTTCGGGGCAGTCTGCGCAGATCGAGCGGCCAGAGCGCGGCCCGCTCTCCCAGTGCCGCGCCTTCCGGCAGGGGGGCGAAGGCCGCGGCACGGGCCGGAGCGGACAGGCGCCAGATGCCGAAATGCAGGCGGAAATCGCGGTCGAAGGGCGGCAGCGGATCCGGCCGCCGTTCCGTGGCCTCGGGGTGGTTGTCGAGGATGTCGTGCCAGTGTGCCTGCCAGCCGGACTGCAAGTCTGTCGCGGTCACAGGCGGCACGGCTTACGTCGGCGCGTCGCAGACGCCCACGAGCTGCTCGTACTGGGCGGTGATCCAGCCAAGCGCCTGCTCGGGGTTCTGTTCTTCGATCCTGCCGCTGAACTGGCTGAAGACGGCTGCGGAACGGCTGTCGTCGATCATCGCCACGTCCTGCGCGGTGATGACGGTTTCGTAGACGAAGAAGGCGATGGCCACGAGGAGGATGCCCCGCGCCACACCGAAGAAGAACCCGAGCGCCTGATCGAGCCCGCCAAGCGCGGAGCGCTGGATCAGCGACGAGAAGAGCGGCGTGAACAGCGAAACGATCAGCAGGGCCACGGTGAACACGGCGGCGAAGGCGGCGATGATCGACAATTCGCAGCTGTCGGACAGGAATTCGCCGACGACGGGCAGCTCCTTGACCAGCGGCTGCACCTGGGCCGCGAACATGAAAGCGAGGATGGCCGCGACGATCCAGCCGACGATGGCCATGGCCTCCCGCACGAGCCCGCGCGAATAGGCCAGCAGCGCCGACATCACGACGATGGCCGCCACGATACCGTCGACGATCGTAAATCCTTCCATGGGCCTGCCTCTTCGCGTTCTTTTCCCGTGTGTGCCTGCCGGCCCGGTTCATCCGGCGCCGAAGACCTCTCCTACAAAGCCGGTCAGGTCGGCCATCTGCGTCAGCTTGACGGATGGGCCACCCTGCGCCTTGCCGCCCGAAGGCAGGATCGCGGTGGAGAAACCAAGTTTGGCGGCTTCTTTCAAGCGATTTTCGGTCTGACCCACCGGACGTAACGCCCCCGATAGGCTGATTTCGCCGAAAACGACAGTCTCGCGCGGCAGTGCCGCGTCCTCGCGGGCGGAAAGTAGCGCAGCGGCCACAGCCAGATCGGCGGCGGGTTCGCCCACGCGCATGCCGCCTGCGACGTTGAGGTAAACGTCGAGCCCCGCAAACGGGATGCCGACCCGCGATTCGAGCACGGCGAGAATCATCGCCAGCCGGCTGCCGTCCCAGCCGACGACGGACCGGCGCGGCTGGCTGTGGGGCGAGGGGGCGACGAGGGCCTGGAACTCCACCAGCACGGGGCGCGTGCCCTCGATCCCGGCAAAGACCACCGATCCGGGCGAAGGTTCTCCGCGTTCGGCAAGGAACAGGGCAGAGGGGTTCGGCACCTCCGCCAGCCCGCCGCCGGTCATCTCGAAGACGCCGATCTCGTCCGCCGGGCCGAAGCGGTTCTTGACGGAGCGCAGGATGCGGAACTGGTGGCCGCGCTCGCCCTCGAAATACAGCACCGTGTCGACCATGTGTTCCACCACGCGCGGACCGGCGAGCTGGCCGTCCTTGGTGACGTGGCCGACCATCATCACGGCAGAACCGGTGCGCTTGGCGAATGTCGTCAGTTCGTGCGCCGCGGCCCGGACCTGGGACACGGAGCCCGGCGAGGAATCCACGTTGTCGGCCCACATGGTCTGGATCGAGTCGACGATGGCGAGGTCGGGGCGCTCCTTGTCCAGCGTCGTGAGGATGTCGCGCAGGTTGGTCTCCGTGGCGAGCCGGACCGGCGCTTCGGCAAGGTTGAGGCGCTGCGCACGCAGCCTGACCTGGGCCGAGGCTTCCTCGCCCGAGATGTAGATGACCTTCAGCCCGGCGTTGGCAAAGGCCGCGGCGGCCTGCAGCAGGAGGGTCGATTTCCCGATCCCCGGATCGCCTCCCACCAGCACGGCAGAGGCGGGCACGAGGCCGCCGCCGAGCACCCGGTCAAGCTCGTCGAGCTTGCAGGCGGTGCGCGGCGGCGGTGCCTCCTTGCTGGACAGATCGGAAAGCTGGACGGCACGCCCGCGCGACTGGCCAAGGGTCTTCCCGGCGGGGCCCTGCGACAGCGGCTTTTCTTCCTGGATGCAGTTCCACTCGCCGCAGGCCTCGCATCGGCCTGCCCACTTGGTGGTGACGTTGCCGCAGGACTGGCAGACGAATCGGCTGACGGCCTTTGCCATGAATAACCTCCGCTGGGATCGGAAGCGCGTATGTAACGGGGATCGCGGCGGAAGGGAACGGTTTCGCCTCGCTGGCGGGGGCTCTGGCCGAGGACAGTGTTGGCCCAGGATGATGGACGGAGGTCCTTGTCCTCGCCTTGGCGGAGTACCTCCGGGGGAAGCAGGCGAATGGTCTGCGCGGGTCGGGCCGCGTCAGGGGGCCGAAACCCCTTGGGTGCGACGAGCCTCGAGCGCGCCCAGCACGATGGAGCCGAGGATCAGTGCGGTGAAGACATAGAGGCCCCACGCGGTTTCCACCCTTCCGACGCCCAGGCCCTTGGCGAGGGTCACGTAGAGCGCGATCAGGAAGATGTCGGCCATGGCGAACTTGCCAAGCAGGATGAGCGCCGGCAGGGCGCGCCGGTCGAGTACGTCGAACTGAAGGAGTGCGAGACCCAGCGTCTTCAGCATCGGCGCGACAAGGGCGAACAGGGTCACGACAAGGGCAAGGAAGATGTCGGTCTGCCAGAGCGACCTCAGGCCGGAGATCACCGAGATCTCGGACATGCCGAAGAGCGGCAGCAGACCGGCGCGCAGGAGCGGGGCAAACCACGAGAGCGGGTAGAGGACGAGGAAGGCGAGGTTCAGGTAGCGCATGGGTTTGTAGGGCGGGGCTCTGCGCCGCCTGCCTTCGGTCAGTTCGGTCAGGAGACCCACCACCACACCAGAAGCAGGCCGGCCAGCATCAGGAGGTGCAGCACGTCGATGATCCGCCAGCGGGCGCGGGGAGTGATGGAGCAGATCAGGAAGATCGCGGAGGGAACGAGCAGGGGCGCCATTCCGCCGCCACCCGCCATCATCTGCGCGGCTGTGACGTAGAGCGGGCCCTCGTTCAGGCCGAGCGCGGGCGCGAAGACCGTGGCGATGCCGCCGAGGCAGAGCACCAGTGTCATGAGCGCGGGCCAGCGGGCAAGGCCGCGCCCGACGATCACGCGGATCAGCGCCAGGAGGGCGAGGACCTCGAGATAGATGAACTTCTTGAAGAACAGGAACCCGAGCAGCACCGGGTCGGGCTGGAGGAGGCTGTTCATGAGGTCAGGTCTCCCGGGCGGTGGTGGCGGTCGGCCTGCATTGACACCATGGGCCGAAGAAAATCAATCCGTTCCGTGGTATCACGCGGGTCCCCGCGTGTGTCAGCGCACAGCCGCGATCGGCCCGGTGGCGCGGCCGTGGATGAACTGGTCCACATGGGCATCGCCGGAGCGGTCGAGCTCGGTCACCGGTCCGGTCCAGCGGATGGTGCCGCCGTGGAGCATGGCGACATTGTCGGCAATCGCCCGGACGGAGGTCATGTCGTGGGTGATCGTCATGGCGGTTGCGCCCATCTCGGTCACGATCTCGCGGATCAGGTCGTTGATGACCCCGGCCATGATCGGGTCGAGCCCTGTAGTCGGTTCGTCGAAGAAGATGATCTCGGGCTCTGCGGCGATGGCGCGGGCGAGGCCCACGCGTTTCTGCATGCCGCCCGAAAGTTCGGCCGGGAAGCGGTCGGCCACATCGGGTGTCAGGCCGACGCGGCGCAGTTTCTCGATGGCGATCTCGCGAGCCTCGGCCTTTGGCCGGGCGAGGCTGCCGCGCAGCAGGCGGAAGGCGACGTTCTGCCAGACGGTGAGCGAGTCGAAGAGCGCGCCGCCCTGGAACAGCATGCCGAAACGGGCGAGGAAGGCGTCGGGGTCCTGCGTCGTCACGTCCTGCCCGTCGAGCGTGATCGTGCCTGCATCGGGCGTGACGAGGCCCAGGATGCACTTCAGCAGCACCGACTTGCCGGTGCCGGAGCCTCCGATGATCACCATGGAGGTGCCCTGCGCGATTTCAAGGTCGACGCCCTGCAGGACATGGTTCTGGCCAAAGGACTTGGCGACGCTGTTGAGCGCGATCATCGTATGCCCCCGTGCGTTGCGGGACCGGCAGCCGTCGGAGTGAGTATTTCGAAAGCGGAGAAACGGCAGGACGCGCCCGGCATGGCGGGGTGGGTCTCTGGAGTGGAGGGGCGCGCGAGGGTCATAGCGAGAAGAAGGCGCCGGTCAGCAGGAAGTTGGCGGCGAGGATCAGGACGGCGGCGGCCTCCACGCTGCCCTTGGTGGCGCGGCCCACGCCCTGCGCGCCGCGGCCCGACATCATGCCGAAGTAGCAGCCCATGAGCGCCGCGATGCCGCCGAAGGCGCAGCCCTTGACGAGGCTGGAGACCACGTCCAGCGGTTCGAGGAAATCCACGGTGTTCTTCAGGTAGGCGGCCGCGTTGAACCCGAGGGATCCGGTGGCCACCGCGTAGCCGCCGAAGATGCCGATCACGTCGCCGATGCCCACGAGGGCGGGCACCACCAAGAGCGCGGCGAGCAGGCGCGGCGCCACGAGGTATTTCATCGGGTTGGTGGAGAGGGTCGTGAGCGCGTCGATCTGTTCGGTCACCTTCATGGTGGCGATCTCGGCTGCGATGGAGGAGGTCACGCGGGCGGCGATCATCAGGCCGACCAGCACCGGCCCCAGTTCGCGCACCATGCCGATGGCGACGATCTGCGGCACCACGGCCTCGGCGTTGAAGCGGGCGCCGCCGGAATAGATCTGCAGGGCGAGCGCGGCGCCTGTGAAGACAGCGGTGAGCCCCACGACCGGCAGCGACAGCCAGCCCACGTTCATCAGCGCGGCGCCGAATTCGCCCGCGTAGAAGGGGGGGCGGACGGTGTGGCTGAGCGCGGTGAGGCCGAAGCGCGTGACCCGGCCGATGGCGGCCAGCCAGTGCAGCAGGGCGCGGCCCAGCCAGCCGAGAGGGGCCAGCAGCGTCATGCGCCGGTATAGCTGCGGTCGTAGCGCGCGCCGAAGGAGGTGAGCACCTCGTAGCCGATGGTGCCGGCCCAGTCCGCGAGGGTGTCGATCCCCTGGTGCAGGCCGATGAGTTCGACGTGGTCCGGCACTTCGCCGAGGCCGGTCACGTCGACGGCGATCAGGTCCATGGAGATGCGGCCGAGGATCTTGCAGCGGGTCTCTCCGGCCCAGACGTGGGCGGCGGGTCCCATGGCGCGGTGGATGCCGTCGGCATAGCCGCCGGCGATGGTCGCCACGCGGGTCGGCGCGGTGGCGGTCCAGGAGTTGCCGTAGCCCACGGTTTCGCCGGGCAGCACGTCGCGCGTCTGGATCACCGGGATCTCGAGGCTGACGACCGGCTGCGCGTCGACGAAGGGCAGGCCGCCGTAGAGGCCCACTCCGGGGCGCGTCATGTCGAAGTGGTAGTCCGGCCCCAGGAGGATGCCGCCCGTCGCCGCGAAGGAGCGCGGCGCGTCGATGCCGTCGGTCATCTCGCGGAAGGCTGCCAGCTGGCGGGCATTCATCGGGTGATCGGGTTCATCGGCGCAGGCGAGGTGGCTCATCACCAGCCGCGGATGCTGGGCGAGGGCGATGTCGCGCAGGGCGGACCACTCGGCCGGTTCCATCCCGAGGCGGTTCATCCCGCTGTCGAGCTGGATGCCGAAGGGATGGGCGGGCAGCCCTTCGACATGCATCAGCATCTGGTCGATGGAGTTGATCATCGGCACGAGGTCGGCATCGCGGATCATGTCCCGGTCGCCGGGCATGTGGCCGGAGAACACGCAGATCTCGGGGCCGGGGCCGAGGATGCGGCGCAGCCGTGCGCCTTCCTCGGCGACGGCAACGAAGAAGGTCCGCGCCCCGGCAGCGGCCAGAACGGGCACGCATTTCTCGGCACCGAGGCCATAGGCGTCCGCCTTGACGACGGCGCCCGTCTCGCCCTCCGACAGGGCGGCGAGGGCGGTCCAGTTGGCGCGCAGGGCGCCCAGGTCGATTGTCAGCTTCGCCATGGCCATGTTGCCTGTCTTTGGCAGGTTGGATGTTGGGGTCAAGGGGGAAATGCGGCTTCATGCGCCGGACGGGCGGGGATATGCTTGGCTGGAAAGGGGTTCGAGGCAGGGCACATGAAGGACACGCTGCGGCTGGAGGCCGAACTGTTCAGGCTGGCACTGGGGGAGGTGACACGGCTCGTGCCCCCGGCGGGCGGAGACGTGTCGGAGGACCTGCTGGTGCGCTCGGTCAAGTATCACCCGGTGATCGGTGCGCTGGTCGGCTGCGCCGGGGCGGCGGTGCTCTGGCTGGCGGCGCAGGTCCTGCCGGAGGCGGCGGCCGTGCTCGTGGCCGTGGTCGCGATGCTGCTGCTGAGCGGCGTGCGCGACGAGATGGGACTTTCCGTCGCGGTGGAGGCGCTGGCCGGAGAGACGGGCCGGGACGCAGTGCTGGCGCGCATGGCGCGGGGCGGGGGGCCGCGCGGCGCGCTGGCTGTCGGCCTGACGCTGGCGCTGAAGGTGGTTCTGCTGGTGTCCTTCACGCCCGGCGTGGCGGCGGTGGCGCTGATTGCCGGGATGGGGCTGGGACGCATGGCGGCGGTGCACACCGCGGCAAGCACCGTCTCCGCCCGCAGGCGGGGGATGGAGGTGCTGCTGCCGGGGGTGACGCCCGACGGCTACCGGGTCGCGCTGGCGGGCACGATACTGGCCGTGCTGGCGCTGGAGTTCGTGGCTGGTGCCTGGGCCGGTGTCGCCGCCGGTATCGGTGCCATCGCGCTGGGGCAGGCGTTCCGGATCTTCGCGCTCAGGCGGCTGGGGGGGCGGACCACGGAAATCCTCGGCGGCGCGGCGCTGCTGGGCGAGCTTGGCACCTACCTGGGGCTGGCCGTCGTGCTCTGACGCAGTGAAGCGACACCCATGCGCGAAGGCGGGTCCACTGAGGTGGCGTGTTTGCCTGACAATTGTGTCAGTCAGGAAGGGGGCGCTTTGTCGGTTCCCCGCGACGCGGTACACTTCTCCGCATTTCAAAGCGGAGACATTTGACATGGATTTCTCGGGAATTTCACGCCCGCAGGTCGACACGCTGGTGTTCAACCTCCTGGCGGTCGACGCCTACAAACCCCTTGGTGCGGCCCTTGGCGGCTGGGTGCCCGTCGCGGGCGCCGTCATGGCGGCGATACATGCGGCCGCACTGGTCGGGTGGTCGGCCTTCGAGGCGGGTCTGGTCGGCGTGCTGAAGACCATGGGCAACCTTGGCGCTGGCATGATGAACCTGCTCACGGATTTCGTTGCGGATCTGGTGAACGGGCTGATCGTCATCAGCGCGGGCAACCAGGACGGCGTGCTGGCCGATGCGGCGCAGGGCGCCATGACCGGCGGCAGCATCGCCGCGCAACTGCTGTGGACGGTCGGCGGCGGTGCGGTCGTCGAGACCGGCGGCGCGGCGGCGCGTGTGGCGGCAGACACCTTCATGCGGGGCGCCGGGCTGGCGTTGCAGAGGGAACGGGGCGGCGGACCGGGCAGCAATGCGCGCGGCTGGGGACTGCTGGGCATCGGCATCATCGCCATCGCGGCGGTTGCGGTGGCAGCTGTCACCTTCGGCGCCGCGGCCGGGCTGGTCGGCGTGGCCGTGATCGCGACCGGCGCAGTCATCGGGGCCGGATTGGCCGTCTACTATGGCATGTCAGAGGACGAGGCCGAGCAGGAGCCGGGCAGCGCCCCGGAGCCGGGGCCGCCTTTGGACGGCCGCGCGTCGCGGGACCCCTCCGGCGCATCGCCCCGGACGGATCCGCGTCTCGCCACCGCCACGAGGCCGCAGGCTGTCGGACACCGGCCCGCCAAGTCTCAACGCGAGATCGACGCGATGAAGCCCGGGCGGGCGTCCTACAACAGCCGGTTGCTGACAAGTTACCTGGGGCAGGGCAGCCGCTGACGCAGGCCCGCGGCGCCTGCGGGGATCAGCCTTCCTGCCAGGGCTTCACGAGGTTGCCGAAGCGGGTGAACTGGCTTTCGAACGACAGTTCCACGGTGCCGATGGGGCCGTGACGCTGCTTGCCGATGATGACCTCGGCCTTGCCGTGCAGGCGCGACATGCGTTCCTGCCAGGCGACCATCTCGTCCAGCCGGTCGTCGGAGGGCTTTTCGCGTTCCACGTAGTATTCTTCGCGGAACACGAACATCACCACGTCGGCGTCCTGCTCGATGGAGCCCGATTCCCGGAGGTCGGACAGCTGAGGCCGCTTGTCCTCACGGCTTTCCACCTGACGCGACAGCTGCGACAGCGCGATCACCGGGATGTTAAGTTCCTTCGCTATCGCCTTGAGACCCATGGAGATTTCCGCGATCTCCTGCACGCGGTTCTCGGCGGTGCCGCGCAGAAGCTGCAGGTAGTCGACGATGATGAGGTCAAGCCCGTGCGTCCGCTTGAGGCGGCGCGACCGGGCCGCGACCTGGCTGATCGGGAGCGCGGGCGTGTCGTCGATGTAGAGCGGGCAGGCTTCCAGTTCCTTGGCGGCCTCGACGAAACGGCGGAACTCGTGCTCCTCCATGTCGCCCTGACGGATCTTGTGGGACGAGATCTCGGACGCCTCAGCGAGGATACGGCCAGCCAGCTGCTCGGCACTCATTTCGAGCGAGAAGAACCCGACCACGCCGCCGTCGAGCGCGCCGACAGAGCCGTCGGGGCGGGTGCCCTTCTTGTAGGCCTTGGCGATGTTGAAGGCGATGTTGGTGGCGAGCGAGGTCTTCCCCATGGAGGGACGACCTGCGAGGATCAGGAGGTCGGACGGGTGCAGGCCGCCCAGCTTCTTGTCCATGTCAATGAGGCCGGTGGAGATGCCCGCCAGACCGCCTTCGCGCTGATAGGCGGCGTTGGCGACGTTCACCGCCTCCGTCACCGCGCGCAGGAAGGACTGGAAGCCCGACTCGGCGTTGCCCTGCTCGGCCATCTTGTAGAGCTTCTGCTCGGCCTCGACGATCTGCTCCCTTGGTTCGGAGGCGACGTCGACCTTGGCAGCCTTGTCGGAGATCTCGCGGCCGAGGCGGATCAGGTCGCGGCGCACCGACAGGTCATAGATCATCTGCGCATAGTCCCGCACCGCGAAGGTGGAGACGGCAGAGGCCGCAAGACGTGCGAGATAGGCCGCGCCGCCCAGTTCCTGAAGACCCTCGTCGTCGGCCATGAAGGCCTTGAGCGTCACCGGGGAGGCGAGGTTGTTCTTGGCGATGCGCGCGGCGGCGATCTCGAAGATTCGCGTGTGCACCGGGTCGTAGAAATGCTCGGCCCGGATGATCGACGCGACGCGGTCGAAGATGTCGTTGTCGGTCAGGATCGCACCCAGAAGCTGCTGTTCGGCCTCGATGGAGTGCGGCATGGTCTCGGCGGCGTCGACGTGAACGCCGGTCGGATTGATCGTCGTTATCTCGTTCATTTTCATCCCCACTGCTCAGGCTGACCGTGTAGCAAACCGGATTTCCGGGGTGCAGAGTGTAAATCTCTGGGGATAAGCGGTGGACCGCTGCCCCCACATGATCTTGTCACAGAAAGGGTCCACATCGCAAGATAGGCCAAAAGTGGCCTGTGGGCGACTCATCGGCGTGTCGGCTGGGACACACCGCAAGGGAACGTGAAATTTCTGTGACGCCACGTCAGCGCCGGGAAGCCCCCGCTTTGACGGGCCGGGTTGCGGTCCCTCAGGCTCCGGCGCGGGCCGCGCGCCAGGCGTGGGGGTCCTTCAGGAACGACTCGACCTCCGACAGGACGCCGGCGTGCTTCTCCGGCGCTTCGGCCAGAACCTCCCACCAGGTGCACAGGTGGTGTAGCGAAACACCGTGGTCGCCCAGCGTTTTGATCGTCTCGGGGAAGATGCCGTAGTAGAAGATTACCGCCGTATGCGCGCAGGTCGCGCCGGTGTCGCGGATCGCATCGACGAAGGACAGTTTCGAGCCTCCGTCGGTGGTCAGGTCCTCCACCAGAAGCACGCGCTGGCCCTCGGTCATCGCACCCTCGATCCGGGCGTTGCGGCCGTAGCCCTTCGGTTTCTTCCGCACGTAGGTCATCGGCAGGGCCATGCGCTCGGCCACCAGCGCGGCAAACGGGATGCCCGCCGTCTCGCCGCCGGCGATGTTGTCGAAGGCCTCGAAGCCCGCGTTGCGCATGACCGTCACCGTCAGGAAGTCCATCAGGGTGGAGCGGATGCGCGGGAAGGAGATCAGCTTGCGGCAGTCGATGTAGACCGGGCTCAGCTGGCCGGAGGCGAGCTTGAACGGCTCATCCTGCATGAAGTTCACCGCCTCGATCTCCCACAGCATGCGCGCGGTCAGGCGGGCCATTTCTTCGGCGGAAGGGTAGGTCGAGGGGATCATGGGCGGCACTCCTTTGGGTCAGGCGTCGATTAGCGGGTTTTGATCAGGGGGGGAAGGGGCGCGCTTGTGCCTTGGTGCAAGGGGACCATATCGCGCATGTGCAATGGGCAAAGGCGGTGTATCCTGCCGCAAGAGGAGACCGCCATGCGCCCCGCCGCGCGCCAGCCCTATTCCTACCGCGACGATCCGGAGGTTCCGGCCTTCGACGATGCCTGCATCCTCGTGGTCATGGACGGGGACTGCGCGCTCTGCTCTGCCACCGCGCGCCGGATCGCGCGGCTGGATCGTGAAGACGCGGTCCGCATCTGCACGGCGCAGTCGCCGCTGGGCCACGGGTTGCTGGCGCACTACGACCTGTCGCCGGACGATCCCGACAGTTGGCTGATGCTGCACGAGGGGCAGGCGCGCGGGTCGCTCGACGCCATGGTGGCGCTGTTCCCGCGGCTGCATCGCGGGTTCCGGCCCCTTCGGGCGCTCGGGTTGCTGCCCTTGGGCGTGCAGGACTGGCTTTATGCCCGGATAGCGAGGAACCGGTATCACTTCGGCAAGACCGACCTCTGCGCCTTGCCCGATCCCGAACTGCGGCGGCGGCTGATCTCGTGACACCCTATGCCGTGTTGCTGGGGGACCGGATGGCGGCGCTGCCGCCCGCCTGCCGGGCCTTGCACGCGGGCTTTGGCGCGTTCGAGGGGCAGATCACCGTGACACCTGCCGATGCGGGGGCGTTACGGCTGCTGGCCCGGGCCATGGGACTGCCCCGTGCCGCGCGGGATGTGCCGTTCCGCTTGGTGACGGAAGCCGACGGGCAGGGGGCGCGCTGGACCCGGGAGACCGGGAACACCCGAATGGTGTCGCGTCTTTACGCAACCAAAGACGGGCTGCTGGCGGAGCGGCTGGGGCTGATCCGTGTGGATACAAGCCTTGTTCCGGAGGCTGGCGGCCTCAGGCTCGCGGCGGAGCGGGTGATGATGCTTGGCGTACCCTTGGCCCGCGCGCTCTGGCCCCTCGTGGCGGCCAGGGAATGGCAGGAGGCCGGGCTTTACAGGTTCGACGTGTCGATCGCGCTGCCGCTGCTGGGGCGGCTCGTGTCCTACACCGGGCACCTGCACACGCTACCCGCGCGAAACGTCGGCACGCTGGCTCAGCCGTCGCAGGACTTGTAGATCTTGTCGCTGGCCGTGCGGTCCTTCATCGGGTCGGGGACGTTCATCTCCCGCAGGAAGGCGCCACCCATCTGGTAGGCCTCCGACTCCGACAGCGAGATACAGGTCCAGGTCTCTGCGCCGTGGTCGTGCTGTGCGTGGTGCACCAGCTCATGCAGAAGGACTTCGCGCCAGAGCGGGTTGTCGCGCGGATCAGCAAAGTTCTCCGCCCCGTCGATCTGGTCGGGCGAGAGGATGAAGATCGTGCCTTCCGGCCCCTCGTTCGCGATGTAGATGGCGTTCAGCCGGTCGTCGACGCCGTCTTCGGGGATGAGGTGTGCGCGGCCGTAGTAGTATTCGCGGGTCAGTTCCTTTGGGCCGAGTTCCACGACCGCCGGCGGATCAAGGTCACTGGTCTGATAGGCACTGTTCTCGCCGATCCAGTCCAGAAGCAGGTCGATGAGAGCGTCCATGGGCGGTCTCCTTCTTTCTGTCCCTCGGTGCATTGACCGTTATGCCGACCAGCCTAGATGAATAAGGTTTAAAATTTCAACACCTCGGTACCCTTGATGCGCTTAGCGGCTCTGGCAGGGGCTCCGCTGCCGCATTTTCCGCCATCGACCACGATCTCTCGCAAGCCTGCACAGGGGAACAGAACCATTTCGGTGCCGCGTTGCGCTTGCCAGATGGCCGCCCAGCGAAGGATTGGGCGTCAATCACAGTGCTTCTTCGCCGGGCACCGGCCTTTTCCGCGGCATGATACAGGCGGACGGCGCCCCATTTCCTCGATGCGCCAGCCCTCCGGACCGAACGAAAACGCCGCCCGAAGGCGGCGTTGAATGTCCCGACAGCGGCTTTCCGCTCAGTCGACGCGCCAGTGCAGCGGCATCATCGGATCGAAGACGGTGACGGGGCCGTCTGCCGTGTCGATCTTCTTCGGGTAGTCGACGGGCGCGCCCTTGGTCAGGGTCACCGTGTCGTCGCTTACCGGCAGGCCGTAGAAACGCGGCCCGTTCTCTGAGGCGAAGGCCTGCAACTTGTCCAGCGCGTCCTCTTGTTCAAAGACCTCGGCCAGGATCGACAGGGTGTTCGTCGCGGTGAAGCACCCGGCGCAGCCGCAGGCATTTTCCTTCAGCGGATCGAGGTGCGGCGCGGAATCGGTGCCAAGGAAGAAGCTCGGATCCCCGGAGGTCGCGGCCTTGCGCAGCGCGATGCGGTGCTCCTCGCGCTTGGCGACGGGCAAGCAATAGTAGTGCGGCTTGATGCCTCCGACGAGGATGGCATTGCGGTTGATGACGAGGTGATGCGTGGTGATCGTCGCCCCCAGGTTATCGCCACCTTCGCGCGCGTAGTCGGCGCCCTGCGCGGTGGTGATATGCTCCATGACGACGCGCAGGTCCGGGGTCGCGCGGCGGAGCGGGTCCAGCACGCGGTCGATGAACACGGCTTCCCGGTCGAATATGTCGACGTCGGCGTCCACCACCTCACCGTGCACACACAGCGGGCAACCGATCTCTGCCATGCGCTCCAGCACCGGGCGCACCTTGTCGAAGTCGCGTACGCCCGAAGCGGAGTTGGTCGTCGCACCCGCCGGGTAGAGCTTTACCGCGTGAATGATCCCGTCGGCATGGGCCTTCGCGAGGTCGTCCGGGTCTGTCGTCTCTGTCAGGTAGAGCGTCATGAGCGGGGTGAACCCGCTGCCGTCGGGAAGCGCGGCCAAGATCCGGTCGCGGTAGGCGGCGGCCTGATCGCCGGTCACGACGGGCGGCACGAGGTTGGGCATGATGATCGCACGTCCGAAGTGGCGCGCGGTCTCGGGGGCCACGGCACGCAGCATTGCGCCGTCGCGCAGGTGCAGGTGCCAGTCATCCGGGCGGGGAAGCGTGATCTGGGTCATGGCAAATCCGCTAGCACGGGTCGCCGTTCTTCACCAGAGCGGCGTGGCGCGCTATTACGGGACGAGGCCATGAAGGGGGTGACGATGCTGTTCACGGTGATCCTTGGCGCCGCCGCAGGTTGGGGCGCGCGACATGTGGAGGCTCAGGTGACGGAGCGGCTGTACCGCTGGCTCGGATCGGAGCACATGCTGGCCGAGCAGGACCGCGGCGTGGCGGCATTGCTGGTCTGCCTGCTGGCCGCTGCGGCCGTCCTGTCCTTGCTGGGCGAGGGCGGACGAGTGTTCCTGTTCACCCTTGTTGCGGCGCTCGGCTATTTCCAGGAGGACCTGCGCGAGGCTTTCCTGCGACGCGGGTCCTGAACCGTCACTTGCGCGCCTTCTGCGCCTCGAGCTGGGCGAGTCGCCGGCGGAACCGCGGGGCGTTCATCCGGGCGGTCACGTGTCGGCACAGCATGAGGCTCAATTTGTCGCGCTGGCTGGCATCGGTCCGGGCCAGCAGCTTGCGCAGGTAGGGCGGGTGGTCGCGCCGGGCACGCATGTGCGAGGCAAACCGCGCGGCGTCGAGCGTGCCGTCGGCGACCTCGAGCAGCAGCTTCGGCAGGATGTCCATCAGGCGCAGATCGGTCTGCAGCGCCCCGCCGAAGAACGGCATGCGGTACCGGTCGACGTTGCTGCGCTCGAACAGGGCAGAGTGCATGGCGTCGAGGCGTTCATAAGGGTCGTAGAGAACCCAGACCTTTTCGGCCGCGTCGATCATGTCCGGCGCAAAGCCATAACGGGAGGTGAAGTCCTCGCGGCGCATGTCGGTGAAACGGTCGTCCCATTCCGTCACGCGCGGGTCCAGCGTGGCCTGCGGTTGCAGCAGCAATGCGCGCGCGCCGGGGGCCGCCACCGAATAGGCGGCGGCGGCATAGCCGCAGGGACCGGCACCGAAGAAGATCACCCGCTCGAATTCGTCGAAGAACCCGTCGTCCAGCAACTGGTCGAAAAAGCCGAAGACGCGCGGATCGCGGAACCACGTGTCGCCATGGGAAAGGACGGAAAGCGACGACCAGCCGTGATCGCGCACCATGTCGAAGCCCATGGGCGTGCGGGTCTCCGACAGGGCCTCGATGCCCGACATGGTTTCGAACGACACGAGCAGGGTGTCGCCGTCCTCGATGAAGATACCGGCATGGCGCTTGCCCAAGGGCTCGGCAAAGCCGTGCTCCTCGCCCAGGCCCTTCAGGGCGGTCAGCCACTCTCCGCGGCCAAGCTCGCTGAAATCCGGAGTGAAACCGTTGTCTGCTGCCATGCCATGTCCTCTGCGGCCGCATGTGAGGGCGGCCATTTCGGAAACAATGTCTGCCGGGTCGGGCAGATTTGTGGCTCTGTCGTGTTGAATTAAGGAAAAATGAGGCAGATGTGGCCGCGACGGCCATCGTTGGATCGCTGGTCAGGTCTCTTCGGCCATGCGCGCCCTGCTGGCATGCCCGGCGAGGAACCGCGCCGCATCGAGGGGCAGCGGACGCGCGGGCGGGGCCATGAGCAGGCGGGCGAAAAGGGCGCGGTTCGGCTCCTCCGCCAGAAGCGCGTCAAAGCGGGCGTGCCGCCATTCCACTGCCTGTTGATGCAGCGGCCCGAGAACAGGGTCCGCCGCAAAGTCCTGCCGCAGTTCGGACACGCCGGGCAGGGCCAGGATGCTCGTGTCCTCGACCTCGCACCAGTTCCGTTCCACCCAGTAGTCCATGCCGAGCGCGTGGTCGCTGTGCACGGCACGGCCCCGGTCCGCCTTCAGCACGTAGCTCTCCATTGCCCCCAGCGGGTAGTGGTTGAGCTGTGCCAGACCGTAGAGCGGCTGGCCGAAGGGCGAGAAGATGCGGCGGGTGCGGAACTGCTCGTCCAGTGCGCGGCCTTCTGCATCGAACCAGCGGGCGTCGGGCAGCCGGTCCTCCACGGGGTTGCGCGGCCTGTGAACCCCCAGCTTCCTGTAGGTGCCGTCGTTGCGGTAGAGCGTCTTGAACATGAAGGCCCGCCAGGGCCAGTGCATGATCTCCGGCGCTGCGCGGGTGAACTGCTGCGGCACCGGCGTGTCGGTGAACCGCACCACGCCCGCATTGCCGAAGAGCCGCCAGGTCAGCGTGATCGCGGTCGCCTCCGGCAGGGCGGCGATCAGGGCAGGCAGGGTCCGGTCGCCCACGTGGACGTTCACGAACTCGTCGATGTCGATGGGCAGGAGCCAGTCGGCGCGGCGCACCTCCCTGGCCTTGTCCGCCAGCTTCAGCCCGGTGAACTGGATGCCGCCGTTGTCGTAGGGCCCGTCGTTGCGGATGTGCGTGACGTGGCCCATCTCGGCCAGCCGATCCAGCATCGCGTCCGTGCCGTCGTCGCAATCGTTGCTCAGCGCCACGACATGCTTGATCCCGCAGGCGAGGTGATGCGCCATCCAGTCGAGCAGGAAGGCCGCTTCGTTGCGGACGCAGAGGACGGCGGTGATGCGCATGCTGCTCCGGGAGTTCGCGTGAAGAATTTCCCGAAGAAAATTCCTTGAAGCGGAGGACTTTTCGTCGAAAAGTCCTCCGCCCCGCGTTTACCAATCCTTGCGGAAGGTGACGACCTTGGATTCGCTGGCCTTAGGGAAGTACGTCAGCCCGGCCTTGCTCATGGCGTCGAACACCGCCTGCACGCCGCTCTGGCCGATCCACTGCGGGTGGAGTTCGATGATCGCCACGCGCAGGGACGACCAGTCGGCTGCGGGCAGAAGCTCTGCCTCCGCGCCTTCGATGTCGCAGACGAGCACGGTCGGTTTCAGGTCCTCGATCACCGGGGCGATGGCCTGCTTCTCGACCTTTTCCTCGCGCAGGATGGCGTCGGCGTCGATGGCACCATCCATGGAGGACGCGAGGAAGTTCTTGCGGATGTAGAACGGCACGGGGTCGCCCTTCTCCGGTGCGAGCAGGGCATTGCGCACCTCGACGTTGGTCACGTCGTTGGCGGCATGCACCGACTTGATGTAGTCGATGAGGCCCGGGTTGGCCTCGTAGGTGACGACCTTGGCCACCTTCTTCTTCACCGCCAGCAGCGTGGACATGTAGCCCATGCCGCCGCCCAGTTCGAGAACGGTGTCGCCTTCGCGTACGACGCGCATGACCGCGTCGCATTCCTTGCGCTCGTAGGTCCCCTCCTTCAGCGAGGCCCGCACCCGGCCCGTGGTGAGTTCGGGATGCTTGGGGATCTTCAGCCCGCGCGAGCGCAGGAAGGCGTTTCTTTCGATGACGTTGCTGCCATCCATGTCAGTTCTCCAGATCAAGGGCGAGCGCATAGGCCACCCGTTCGGTTTCCGTGAGCTTCAGCGTGAGCGCCTGCTGGTACAGGTCTTCGAACTCGGGCATCCCATGCAGCTCATCGGCCTTGGCACGGTGCCATTCGAAGGCCTTCTCGTGCCATTGCTTCAGGACCGGATCGTCAAGGAGCCGGTCGTATTCTTCGCGCAGACGGGGAACGTTGCGCTTGATCGTCACGTCGCGGTGCACCGACCAGTCCATCCGGATCCAGTAGTTGATCCCGATGTTGCGGTCGACGTGCAGGGCGCGGCCGCGCTGGCGCTTGATCAGATAGCTTTCCGCCGAGCGCAGCGCATAGTGGTTGAGCTGGATCAGGTCGTAGCCGATCGACTTCTTCGACGACCGCCAGCCGTTCCGGATCGCCTCCGAGGTCATGTCGCGGCCCGAGCCGTTGACCCATTTCACCTTGTCCTCGAAGCCGTCGGCCAGCTTGTTGGGCCGGTGACACGAGATCTTCTCGTAGGCGCCGATGTTCCGGAACATCGTCTTGAAGCCCCAGACGGTGTGCGGCTTGGGGCAGAACTTCGGGGCGCAGGTGTCGAACTGCTCGATGACGAAGCGGTCCTCGAGGTTCAACACGTCGTTGTGCCCGAAAAGCCGCCAGGTCATCGCCACGTTGGTCGCGTCCGGTGCCGCGGCAAAGAAGTCGTCGAGCGTACCGTTGCCCGTCCGGATGTTGACGAACTCGTCCACGTCGATGTGCGCGATCCAGTCCGCATTGCGGATCACCGGCTCTTCCAGCGCATTGTCGAGAGCGAACTGCTGCGGCGAGTTGCCGGTCCAGTTGTCGTTGTTGCGGTGCTGGAGGACGCCCATCTCCTGCAGGCGGCCGAGGATCTCGGACGTGCCGTCCTCGCAGCCGTTGGTGTAGATCAGGAAATTGTCGAACCCGATGGCGCGGTGGTAGGCGACCCATTCGAGGATGTAGGGCCCCTCGTTCTTCATGCAGCCGACGATCACCCGGCCGGTGCTTCCCTGTGGCAGGACGCGCGGCGGGGCGGGGGTATAGGCGGCGGCCAGCTCTTCCTCGTTGACGCGGCCCAGCTTGTTGTGCGGTGCAAAGGGCGATGTCTGCAGCTTGACGAAGTTCTGCTTGGCGAGGTCCGGCATGACCTTGCGCGCGGCGGGTGACAGGATGCGGTCGACGTCGTCCGGCGCAGTCGGGCGCGCCTCGGCCGCAGCCTCGCGCAGGGCTGCGGAGACACCCGCGAGTGCCGGTGTGCGTGGCGCGGCAGCCGGGGCGCTGACCGGCGCGGGTGTCCGGGCGGCGAGGCGCGCGAGGTCGGCGGCCTTGTTCGCCAGCTCTTCCTTCGTCGCCTGATTGATGCGCCAGCGGAAGGCCATCAGGTACTGCGTCGCACGGAAGCCGTTCGTCGGATCGGCTTCCTGCCACGGCGCCACGGCTGCGTCCGGTGCCATATGCGCCGCATCCAGCCCGTCGTGTTTCGCGCAGAGCGCGGCGATGTCCTCGGCAAACCGTTCCGAAAGGGCCGCGAGGCTGCCCGCTTTGATCGGGGCGCCGTGCACCTTGATCTCGCCCAGGAACTTCCGCCACAGTTGACGGGGCAGGATGACCTCCTTTTTCGCCAAGAGGCGCAGCACCGCGTCGTTGAACAGCCGGCAGCGGGTAAGCCATGCGGCGGCGGGCTGGGCGGGCCGGTCCCAGGCTTCCACCTTGCCGATGGTGTCCGCGATGCCGAAGGCGGCGCGCACCTCCTCCGGGGCATTCTCCGACTCGAGCAATGCGAAATCGATGCTGCGGAACATCATCGAACCGGGGCCGAAGACCGCCTCCCACTCGTCCTGCATCCGCCTGAAGTCTAGCCAGAAGTTGGCGCCCTGGATTTCCGGGAACTGTCCGGCCTGCGGATCAGGGTCGGGTCGGCTGGCGATTGCGGCCTCCCAGAAAGAGGGGGCTGCGGCGCTGTCCAGCTCCATCGCAAGGCTGCCGCTGCGGCCTTCCAGAAGCTGCCCGGGATAGCGCCGCACCAGCATCCGGGCCGGATCGTCGATGTGGGCCACGATCCGGATGTCGTCGGAGATCGGGGTCAGGAGCGCCCTCAGCCGTTCCAGTTCGGAACGGGTCGACAGGGAGGTGCCAAGCTGGTGCGCCGACAGGATCAGCGTGTCGACGGGGAAGCGCCGTGCCTCCTCCGCCAGAGATTGGGCCACATCGTCGTGCAGGACGCGCTGCTTCTCGGGCGCGATGTAGCCGCGGTTGAAGCGCAGGGAGTCCACGCGCTCCGGATCGGAGACGGCCATGAACAGGCGGGTGTGGTTCCTCGCCCCGGGCGAGCGGGCGTAAAGCACGCCCTTGCCCAGAAGCTGATCGCGCTTGCCGTCGAGGATGCGCTGCAGCCGGTCGGCAACCTGCCCGTCGGGACCGATATGGACGTAGATGCGCATCAGGCCGCGCCCTCCACGCCGCCGTCGTCGTCGCGTTCGGGGTTCACGTTCAGCCGTCCCCACCACGGGAGGTCCACGCCGATATGGGCAGACAGCCGTTCGCGCGCGTCATCGGCCCCCATCGGCAGTTCCAGGAACCGCGGGTCGTCGCCGAAGAGGTCACGCAGCATGTCGTAATGCCCCTCGATCCAGCGGATCCGCTCCCTGTCGGACCCGCCGTATCCCATCGGCAGGCCCGGCACCGGACCGGCGGGCAGGCGATCCGTGCCCATGTTGTTCCAGCGGCGCATGGAGTCCGACACTTCCTCGGCCGGGCGCCACGTCGCCACGTAGAGCATCTTCGGCCGCGCCATGCGCATCGCCTTGATCATCGCGTAGTCGCATTGCGGCCAGAGGCAGGTGTCGCCGTTCAGGACGCTGACCTCTGTCAGGGCGTCATAGATCGGGTCGAGGTGGACGAAGGGATCGCCGGTCTCGAAATAGCCGTTGTACAGTTGGCGGCCGATGAAGGTTCCGCCAAGGCCCACCTGACGGGTGTGGATGCGGCGCACCTTGTGATCGGCCACTGTCCATCCGCCCTTGTCGAGCGCATGGGCCAGCGTGGTGGTGCCGGTCTTGGGCAGGCCGAGGTTGACCAGCTTGACGCTCATGTCGCCATCTCCGGCACCACGGCGGGGGCGAGGCCCAGTTCCACCATCAGTTCGTATTCGCCGGGCGGGTAGGGCGGCAGGTCGCGCAGATGGGCGTGCATCTCGGCATAGGCGGGCAGGGCCATCAACTCGTCGCGCTTCTCACGGTGAAGCCGCACGCAGTCGTCGTGCAGGCGTCCGATGACCGGGTCGGCCTTCAGTTCGGCCAGCGCCTTTTCGAGGGCGGGCAGGTGGCGGAGGATGGAGGTGTCCTCATGCGCGCGGTCGTTGCGTTCGCGCCAGTAGGTGTCGTCGAACACGCGGCCCTCGCGGTTCACATCGCCGCGGTCGTTCTTCACCAGGTAGCTGTCGAGCGAGCGCAGCGCGTAGTGGTTCAGCGTGGCGTATTCCCGCGCGCCGGTGGAGGGAAACTTGCGGATGCGCCGCGGGTTGGCGGCGACGAGGAACTTGTGCGGCACGCCACGACCCGAACCGTCTGTCCACGAAGGGCGCTTCTTCTCTCCCTTGTTGTCCTTGAAGAAGGGGCGGTGCGCGCCGAAGTACTGTAGCGGGAAATCCTTCCGAACCAGGGATTTCACCTCGATTGCCGTCTCGCCGCACCAGAGGTCGGGATTGTGCGAACGGGTGAATTGCTCGATGACGGGCCGGTCCTCGAACGCCTCCACGCCATCGTTGGCAAAGAACTGGAAGGTGACGGAGATGGTCTGGGGATTGCCGCAGGCCGCGATCAGCGCGGGGATGGTGTGGTCGCCGACGTGCACGTTCAGGAACTCGTCGACGTCCGCGATCCAGACCCAGTCAGCTTCGCGCACGACGGCCTGATGCGCCGCGTCCTTCAGCGCCTCCATCTGGTAGTTGCGCCCCTCGGCGGGGTTCGGCAGGTGCACGACGCCCTGTCCGGCCAGCGCATCCAGCAGCGCGTCGGTGCCGTCGGTGCAGTCGTTCGAGTAGAACAGGAAATCGCTCACGCCCAGCAGACGATTGAAGGCGATCCATTCCAAGAGGAACGGGCCTTCGTTCTTCACGCATGTTACGGCGGTTATGCGCATACGCGCCCCGCGTCTGTGTCAGGCATGGCTGCTCGTCCGCCTCGTGTCCGGTGTTTCCCGGCTCTGTTGCAGGAAATCATGTCACCACCATGGCTTTCAGTCAACGGTTGCTTGATCGGGCTACCAATCGCGGGCGGGCCGGACTGCGACCTTGGCGCTATTGACCCAGCGCCCGGGGCTTGGGACACCTCTGGCCAAGGAGAGCCATATGACCATTCCCAATTCCATCGACGAGGTGCAGACGACGCTGGCCTCTACAGGGTACGTCTGCGGGCGCGCGCTGGCGACCGTCGTGTTCCTGTCGCTGAAACTCGGCCGCCCGCTGTTCCTGGAAGGGGAGGCGGGCGTCGGCAAGACCGAGATCGCCAAGGCGCTGGCCAAGTGCCTCAACCGCCGGCTGATCCGACTGCAGTGTTACGAGGGGCTCGATGCGTCCTCTGCCGTCTACGAGTGGAACTTCCCGGCGCAGATGATCGCCATTCGCACCGCCGAAGCCGCAGGCGGGTCCGACCGCAACGCCCTGCAGACCGAGCTTTTCGGGCCGGAGTACCTGATCGAACGGCCGCTCTTGCAAGCGATGCGCCCCGACGAGAACGGCGCGCCCATCCTGCTGATCGACGAACTCGACCGCACCGACGAACCGTTCGAGGCCTTCCTGCTTGAGGCGCTGTCGGATTTCCAGGTGACCATCCCCGAGATCGGCACCATCAAGGCGCCGGAGCCGCCCATCGTCATCCTGACCTCCAACCGCACGCGCGAGGTTCACGATGCACTAAAGCGCCGCTGCCTCTACCACTGGGTCGACTATCCGAAGTTCGACCGCGAAGTGGAGATCCTCAACGCCCGCGCGCCGGAGGTGTCGGAAACCCTCTCGCGCGAGATCGTGGCCTTCGTGCAGTCGCTCAGGACCGAGGACATCTTCAAGAAACCCGGCGTCGCCGAGACCATCGACTGGGCCAAGTGCCTGCTTGCGCTCGACGTGGTTGACCTGAGCCCGGAGGTCATCTCCGACACGCTGGGGGCGATCCTGAAGTACCAGGACGACATCCAGAAGATCGAGGGCGGCGAGGCCAAGCGCATCCTCGACGAGGCCAAGAAGACCCTCGAAGAGGCCTGACCGCCCCTGAACGCGGCCCCTGTGATTGGGCCGGCACAATATCGGGGGCGGCAACTGCGCCCCCGGACCCGCCACGGCAGGAAGGCCAGACATGCCGGAGTACCTCCCGCTCACGATACCGGAAAACCCGAAGCTCGCGCAGAACATCATCCATTTCGCGCGGGCCCTGCGGCGGGCCGGTCTGCCGGTGGGGCCGGGCCGTGTGATCGACGCCATCCGCGCCGTCGAGGCCGCGGGCTTTACCGAGCGGATGGATTTCTACTGGACGCTGCACGCCTGTTTCGTGAATCGGCCTGAGCATCGCGTGGTCTTTGCCCAGATCTTCCGGCTCTACTGGCGCGACCCGCGGTTCCTCGAACACATGATGTCGATGATGCTGCCCGCGATCCGCGGCGTGCAGGAGGAAAAGGCCGCCCAGTCCGCCGAGAAGCGCGCGGCGCAAGCGCTGCTGGGCGACCACATGCCCGAGGTGCCGCAGCCTGAGGACGAGGAAGAGGGCGGCACGCAAGTGGAGGTCGACGCCTCCTTCACCATGTCCGCCGAGGAAAAGCTGCGCACGCTCGACTTCGAACAGATGTCGACCGAAGAGATCGCGCAGGCCAAGCGGATGCTGTCGCGGCTGACGCTTCCGGTCAAACCCATCGCCTCGCGCCGGTCGCAGGCGGCGGCACACGGTCGGCGGACGGACTATCGCCGCACCATACGCGATGCCCTGCGCAAGGGCGGGGAAATCCGCGCGATCGCCCACGCCAAGCCGCGGCTCAGGTGGCCGAACCTCGTCGTGCTCTGCGACATCTCCGGTTCCATGAGCCAGTACAGCCGGATGGTCCTGCATTTCCTGCACGCGGTGGCGAACGAGAAGGGGCAGGGCTGGGCCAAGGTCCACGCCTTCACCTTCGGCACGCGGCTGACCAATATCTCGCGCCACTTAGCCACGCGGGACGTCGATGCCGCGCTGAAGGCCGCGGGGGCGGAAGCGCAGGACTGGGAAGGCGGCACCCGCATCGGCGCATGCCTGCACCAGTTCAACCGCGACTGGTCGCGCCGCGTGATGGGGCAGGGCGCCGTGGTCCTTCTGATCACCGACGGGCTGGACCGCGACGACGCGGGCGCGCTGGAGAAGGAGATGGAGCGTCTTCACCTCTCTGCCCGGCGTCTGATCTGGCTTAATCCGCTGTTGCGCTGGGACGGCTTCGCGCCGAAGGCCACGGGTATCCGTGCGATGCTCCCGCATGTCGACAGCTTCCGGGCGGGTCACTCCATCGCGTCGCTGGAGCAACTGGCCGAGGCGATCTCCCGTCCCGACGATCTGGGCGAGAAGGCCCGGCTGATGCAGATGCTGTAAGGCCCGGCCAAGCGTTGCGCCGGGTGTGCCGGGGAAGGGTGTTCGCCGTTCCACATGTATCCGATCCGCGCAAACCGCGTCTGATCCAGCTTCGCCGACCCACCACGTCTGGACCGGCTCTGGCAGCGGTTGGGACCTCGGAACCCCCCTCTGCTCCTTGGAAAACAGGCGATCAAAGCGCGGCCTGAGGCGGCCCCGACCACACGGCATGTTTCGAATGTGTCCGCGCAGGGCCTCAATACGCGGCAACCTGCTCAAGGATTGACGCATAGTTATGCGAAATCATGCAACCGAACGCGGCCCGGGGCGTTTGCAGGGCAAGCCTCCCAGAGAGGCGTCGAGAGAGGAGAATACAATGAAAACCCGCAATCTCGTGACGTCGTCGGTCGCCGCGCTGTCCATCGCGCTTGGTGCACCGATGTCCGCACAGGAAGCATCGCAACTCCCCCCCGGGCAGATGCAGAAACTGATGGGCGCACTTCAGGCAATGTGCGCTGCCGAAGGTGAAACCCCGCCGTCGCTCGACTGCAACCTCGTGGTGGAGGCGTCCCAGGACGCGTCGCGTGAGGCTGCTGTCGTCGATATGGCCGAGGACCTCGCCGCCAACGGCGTGGATGTTCCCGGCGTGGACCTGAACCAGCTTCTGGCCACCGGCGCACCTGCCGCCGCTGCCGATGTTGCCGCCGCACCCGATGTCGCGGCAGAGCCGAACGTGGCCGCCGGTGCGGATGCGACGGCTTCGGCGGAAGCGGACGCGCAGGCCCCGGTCGACCAGCCGGCAGAAGCGCAGGCCCAGGTCGAAGGTACTGCTGAAGGCGAAGTCCAGGCGGACGATCTGGCTGCGGCCCTGCAGGAAGAGGCCGACGCCGAAGCCAATGCCGCGGCCGAAGCTGCGCCGCAGGCCGAAGCCGAAGCACAGGCCGAAGCTGAGCAGGCCGCGCCGGTAGAGGCAGCGCCCGAAGCGGAAGCACAGGCCGAGACCGAGCAGGCCGCGCCGGTAGAGGCATCGCCCGAAGCCGAAGCACAGGCCGAAGCTGAGCAGGCCGCGCCCGTGGAGGCAGCGCCCGAAGCCGAAGCACAGGCCGAAGCTGAGCAGGCCGCGCCGGTAGAGGCAGCACCCGAGGCCGAAGCACAGGCCGAGGCGGAAGCCGCTGGCGAAGTGCAGGCAGATGATCTGGCCGCAGCGCTTGAGGAAGAAGCCCAGCAGGCCGAAGACAACGCCGCCGCTGCGGTCGAGCAAGCCGAAGGCGCTGCCGAAGAGGCAGTTCAGGACGCGCAGGACGGTGTGGCAGAAGCCCAGACCGAAGCCGAGCAGGCCCTGGAGCAGCAGGCCGAAGCCACCGTGGGCGAAGAGAACATGCCGACGGAAGCCGACGCCCAGGCACAGGCCGATGCCGTTGCCGAGGCCGACGAGAGCGCATCCGCCGCTGCCGCAGCCTCTGCCGAGGGCGGTGCCGAAGAGCCGGAAGCGGTTCAGGAGACCGTGACCGAGGAAAACACCCGCCAGTCCAGCGAAGACTTCCAGACGACCGTGAACCAGTCGCAGGCCGAAGCGGAGCGTTACAAGCAGGAAGCGCGTGATGCCGGTGAGGACGCCGAGCGCGCCCGTACCGTCGCAGGTGCCGCCCTGCTGGGCCTTGGTGCCGTGGCTCTGAACAACATCCTCGACAACAACGACAACGTGGTTTCGAACTCCGGCGACCGCGTGGTGGTCGAGAACAACGGCCGCTTCCGCGTGCTGCGCAACGACGACGTGCTGCTGCGCCGCCCGGGTGCGGAGGTCACGACCTACCAGTACAACGACGGCTCCACCCGCAACGTGGTGGCCTATGACGACGGCACCTCGGTCGAGACGGTGCGTGCCGCCGATGGCCGTGTGCTGCGCCGTACGCGCATCCTGACCGACGGGTCCCGCGTCGTCCTTTTTGACGACACCCAGCAGGCGCAGGAAGTCGTCGTGGGTGACCTGCCGCAGGTCAGCTCGCGCAGCAACGAAGAGCGGACGATCTACCGCGAAGGCACCGATGCCGCCACGCTGGAACAGGCGCTGGCATCTCAGGTCGCACCGCAGGTCGGCCGGACGTTCTCGCTGAACCAGGTGCGCAACATCGACCGCGTGCGCCAACTCGTGCCGGAAGTGAGCGTGGACACGATCAACTTCGAGACCAACAGCGCAGCCATCCGTCCGGATGAGGCGCAGGAACTCGCGGCTCTGGGCAACGCGCTGAAGTCGTTCATCGACAAGAACCCGAGCGAGGTCTTCCTGATCGAGGGGCACACCGATGCGGTGGGCAACTACGCCTACAACCTCGCCCTCTCGGACCGTCGTGCAGAGTCGGTGGCGCTTGCCCTGACCGAGTACTTCAACGTGCCGCCGGAGAACATGGTGCTGCAGGGCTACGGCGAAAGCGATCTGCTTGTGCCGACGACCGATGCCGAGCGTGCCAACCGCCGCGCCGCCGTGCGCCGGATCACGCCGCTCCTGCAGAACGGCAGCTGATCTTCTCTCTCTCCAAACGACTAGAACGGGCCCTTCGGGGCCCGTTTTTTATTGGTGGAAAGGGCCTGCTGCCGGATGTGCCGTCCGTTCGCCGCGCGAAGGGATGGCTCAGTTCACCAGTGCGCCCTCGGTCAGGAAGACCGCGCGGTAGGTTTCGGGGCTGTCGTCGAAGTTCAGCGTACCGGTCACGGTGACTTCGGTCGCCTCGGCCATGTCCGGAACGGGCCGGGACATCTGCACTTCCAGCGTCGGACCGTAGCCGTTCGTGCCGCAGAACGGGCAATCCGCGGGGTCCGGGACGAGCAGGAACTGGGTGACCTGCGCCTGCGCCTCGACCGGGACGTAATAGCCGGTGATCGTGAATTCCTCGGCCTGCGCGCGCAGTTCCTCGGGGATTGTCTTCTCGACCGACCAGGACGTTTCCGTCTCGGTTTCCTTGTAGGTGATGCCGGTGATCAGCTCCCACGGGTTGGCCAGTGCCGGTTGGGAGAGCAGGACAAGTGCGATCAGGGGCAGGGCGCGCATCGGGTACTCCGGGAAGGGGAAGCGGGTGCGCCTGAGGATACGGAAAATCGGGTCTGACAGCCAGCCGGTTTGAGGGCTCGGCCAAGCGGCGATTTGCCTATCCGTCGTGATACGGGGTCTTTCGCCGGTAAAAGGGAGGGCCGGAGTTTGAGCACGTATAGCGTGTATGATTTCCTCATTATTTTCCCATGAGGGAATTCCAAAGCCTATGCGGGCGTGGAGCGAATCCGGATCGCCTAATGCGGCAGTGTAGACGCTGGATCAGGCGCTTCATCCGGGATTAGCGAATAATTTAGACCAACGCCGTGAAAATACGCAGGTCTTGCCGCCAAAGGTACGATGCCGTTGGCGCCGGAAATGAGGGGAATGACATGGCTGACCACAGATGGCTTCTGGAAGTCCTGGCCGATATTCACATGTACGCCTGCGCAAACGAGCTGCCCATGGTGGCGAGATCGTCGCAAGCCGCGTTGACCGCAGCCGAAACGGAGTTGTTCGGCGCGGCGCGCATGCAACCCATCTGCACCTTGATCCCCGGCCACTTCACCATCGTTCCCGAAAACTGAACGGTCGGACCGGTTAACGACATGTAAAAAGGGCCGATCACGGCCCCGCTTGAACGTCCGATATCGTTAAACGGCGGGTCAAAATGTACGGGATGTTCACTTGTTTGCCCAACACATGTCCAAAGCAAGGAGACGTTTCCGCGGAGTATGAGCGCACTGCTGTCGGAGTGCCTGCATGCCCCAATACAACGTATCGCTGACAAACCTCTCTGCGACCGGGAGGTTCGTGCAATCGGACCACTTCGGTGCCAACGCACTGCAACTGGTGAACGTGGATGCGCATGGGCACCTTGGTCCAACGGACGGTTTCCAGAGCGCTGCACAGACGCTCGGGCTCAACCATTTCCGTTATCCTGGCGGCGGAACGGAAAACGTCATCGACGTCACCCGGCTGGAAAATGGCGGCATCAGGGAAGAGGTACGCCGCTTCCTCGACTGGGTCCGCGATTCCGGGACCAGCGACGAACCGGGCAAGGTCACCATCGTCCTGCCGACAAAGACCGACCTGCCGGCCAGTCAGATCGAGGATTTCGTCTACCTCCTGCTCAAGGAATACGGTCCGCTGATCGAAGCCTTCGAGATCGGCAACGAATACTCCATCGGCCGCTACGATCCGAACTATGACCGCAGCGCCCATCCGGAGGAAAACCCGAACGGCGATTTCGTGTCTTCGATGACGGAGGCGGAGTACGGCGTCGCGGCAAACCGTGTCATCAACGCCTCTCTCGACGCCATGGACCGCGTGGCGGCAGAGACGACAGGCCCGGCACACGATCCCAAGATCCTGCTCCAGATCGGCGAGATCCAGGGCGCGGCCAGCACCTACAAGGGCAGCGGCTCGTTCGACATGGCGAACGAGGCGATTGTCTCGTTCCTGAATGGGCGGGCGCGTGCGGCGGTCGACGGCGGCGTGGCGCATTACTACTACAACCGCTCCCACGAGGACGATCAGTCCTTCACGCATGAATGGTATGAATACCGCAGCCTCGACTGGCGCATACAGAACTTCAGCGCGTGGCTGGGCCATGACGTGGAGCTCTACATCACCGAATGGAACGTGCTGGCCAGCAACTACAACCAGCTTGGTGCGGCGAGTGCCGGCATCTTGCTGGAGCAGTTCGAATTCATGGTGCAGGCAGGCGTGCAGGACGCCTTCATCTGGCCGTTGCAGCACAGGACCGGAACGAACGTCGCAGGCAACCGGCAGGTGGACGAGATCGACCTGACCATGGGCGGCACGGCCTTCCAGATGATGGCGGACACCCTCCGCCCGCAGACAAGCCAGACCGGTACGATCACCGCCTTCGAAAGCATCGCCTCCAACAGCACGGGCAGCAACGACAACGTCGAGGTGAACCTCTTCTCGAGCGCCTATCAGGATGTCATCTTCATGACGCTCCGGGACCTGAACCGCGCCACGGTCAACCTCGACATCTCGCCGTTCCTGACCGCGGATTCCACCGTCGAAGTGACCCGCGTGACCATCGACCGGACCACCTCGGACGGGTTGTCGGACATGGCGGACGAGGACGGGCTGAACCGCATCGGGCGGCGCGTCATCGACCAGGAGGAAGCGGACCAGCTTGCCACGCTGGCCTTCTTCGACCCCACAAACTCCAACCATATCCGCGACATGGGCGACGGGCGCTACCAGACCTACCTGCCGACGTTCGACAGCATCGTGCCGCTGACCGCCAATCCGACCGGCATCGACGACTACTACTTCGCGACGGAAACCGACGTGGATGCACTCGTGACGACGCTTTCGGGCGACTACCTCTCCACGGGCATCGTGCAGGTCGGACTGATGCCCTACGACTTCGTCCGCGTGGTCATCGACAAGACGGCGTCGCACGATGGCGGCAGCGGAAACGACCGGCGGGTTGGCGGCACGGGCCGGGACTCGATGCTTGGCCGACAGGGCAACGACACCATGTTCGGGGGGGAAGGAAATGACACGCTCAAGGGCGGGCACGGCGAGGATCGCCTGTACGGCGGGGAAGGAGACGATTACATCGTCGACGGCTACGGCAACGACCTGATGTACGGCGACGCCGGCAACGACGAATTCGTTCTGGTCGGCGGACAGGACCGGGTCTTCGGCGGCGCCGGCAACGACTCGGTCGCCGTCACATGGTCCAAGAACGACGTGTCGTTCCAGCATCTTGACGGCGGTCTGTCCTTGGTGACGCCGGAAGGAAAGGTCGACATGCGCCAGGTCGAAACCGTGGTGCTCGCCGATGGCACGGTGGCCACCGCCGACATCCACGTCTTCGTGATGGATGCGCCGCCGAACTTCGACGACATGTTCTGACGGATCAGACCATCATTTCCTTCGTCGCGCTCAGCGTGATGTCGGGATAGTCACGCTCCACCCGGTCGATGTCCCATTGCAGGCGCGTCAGATAGACCACATCGCCGTCGTGGTCGTAACTGATGTGCTGCTTGTTGGCCTGCGAGAACTTCTCGACGGCCTCTTTCGGCCCATGCACCCAGCGGGCAGAGGTGAACTGGGAGGCGTCGAACCGGACCGGCAGGCCGTACTCCAGCTCGATCCGGCTGCCCAGAACCTCGAATTGCAGCGCACCGACCACACCGACGATAAAGCCGGAGCCGATCATCGGTTTGAAGACTTTGGCCGCGCCTTCCTCAGCGAATTGCATCAGCGCCTTTTCCAGGTGCTTGGCCTTCATCGGGTCGCCCGCACGCACGGTCTGCAGCAGTTCGGGTGCGAAGGACGGGATGCCGGACACTTTCAGCATCTCGCCCTCGGTCAGCGTATCGCCGATGCGCAGCTGCCCGTGGTTCGGAATGCCGATGATGTCGCCCGCCCAGGCCTCCTCCGCCAGTTCACGGTCGGCGGCGAGGAAGAGCACCGGGTTCGTGATCGCCATGGGCTTCTTCGTGCGGACATGCGTCAGCTTCATGCCGCGTTCGAAGTGGCCCGAGGCAAGCCGCACAAATGCCACGCGGTCGCGGTGCTTGGGGTCCATGTTGGCCTGCACCTTGAAGACGAAACCGGCGACCTTGGTCTCTTCCGGTGCGATCTCGCGCGGGGTGGCCTTCTGGACCTGCGGCTCGGGACCAAAGGTGCCGATGCCCTGCATCAGTTCCTTCACCCCGAAGGAGTTGATCGCAGAACCGAACCAGATCGGGGTCATGTGCCCTTCGAGCACAGATTGCGGGTCGAGCGTGGGCAGCAGTTCGCGCGCCATCTCCACCTCTTCGCGAAGCTGGGCCAGCAGCGCGGCGGGGATGTGGTCGGCCATGCGCGGGTCGTCCAGCCCTTCGAGGCTGATGGATTCCGCCACCTTGTTCCGGTCGGCGCGGTCCATCAGTTCCAGCCGGTCGTTGAGCATGTCGTAACAGCCGAGGAAATCGCGCCCCATGCCGATGGGCCAAGATGCGGGCGTCACGTCGATGGCCAGGTTTTCCTGAATCTCGTCGATGATCTCGAAGGTGTCGCGCGCCTCGCGGTCCATCTTGTTGCAGAAGGTCAGGATCGGCAGGTCGCGCAAGCGGCAGACCTCGAACAGCTTCTGGGTCTGGCTTTCCACACCCTTCGCGCCGTCGATGACCATGACGGCGGCATCCACCGCCGTCAGCGTGCGGTAGGTGTCCTCGGAAAAGTCCGAGTGGCCGGGCGTGTCGACGAGGTTGAAGCGAAACTTGCCGAAATCGAATGACATGGCAGAGGCCGAGACGGAGATGCCCCGGTCCTTTTCCATCTGCATGAAGTCCGACCGGGTGCGCCGCGCCTCGCCCTTGGCGCGCACCTGTCCGGCCATCTGGATGGCGCCCCCGTAGAGGAGGAACTTTTCCGTCAGCGTGGTCTTGCCCGCATCGGGGTGCGAGATGATCGCAAACGTCCGGCGGCGGGCGATTTCGGGCGGAAGGGAGGGGCGATTGTCCAGCATGGAGGCGCAGATAGCGCGTATTCGAGGGCCGCACAATCCATGCAGGAGACTGTGCGGCCATTCTGGCTTTGCGACGGTGTGCAGGCCGGGGTTCGATGAGCAGCGGGAGCCATTGGTCCCGGAGTGTTCGTATCTGGGCGGCCTTCCTCGGCGCGTTTGGCAACCTATGGAACCGAATGACAGTTCGGTCGTCCGATGGCGCTCACCGCAAATGGTCGGATAGCCAAGTTCACTTTAAAACAAACACTTGGACGGCAAACTTCACAGTCGCACCGTCCTTCGCGTCACCGTTCCGCGCGCGGTTCGGAACCTGCGCGCGGGCCGGATCAGGCTTCCAGCTCGCGCGTGGTGATTGTGTAGCTGAAGGTGTCCGGCTCGAGTTCGTCGCGCCGTTCACCGCCGATTTCCGCCTGCGGGTACATCAGGAACGGGACCGGACCGTTGTCCGAGCCGGGCAGCGATACGTCATGCGCGGTGCCGTATGCGATCCAGTTGCCCTCCGCCGCGCCGAACAGCGCCTCGCGCACGTCCTGCACCTTGGCGTCGGCAAGGCTCAGCGTGCCGTCGTCTTCCTGCAGCACCACCTTGCGCACGTCCGCCGGATCGGCCGCGACCCAGCCCTGACCGTCAATGAACACCTCGGCCCGGCAGTGCTGCGCCTTTGTCACGTCGGCAGATCCGGCACCCAGCGCCTTGTAGCCGAAAGCAGAGGGCGCGACGCGGATGCCATAGAGATCGCGGGCGGGCAGGCCAGCGGCGCGGGCGAGGCCCACGAACAGGGCGTTCAGGTCGGCACATTTGCCCGTCAGGTCACCGGTGTGCAGCATGGAGGCGATGTCGCCGAGTCCGCAGCCGCGCGTCTCCGGATTGCGCTCCGTCTCGTCGACCACCCAGTTGTAGATGCGCATGGCGCGGTCAAGGTCGTCCCCGGCGCCATCGGTAATCTCATTGGCGGTGTCGAGGACGATGCCGTTCAGCGGCAGCAGGTCCGTGGGGGCCGTTGCCCGGGCACGTTCCTCGTCCGAGAGGACCGCGTTGCCGGGAAGGCCGGAATGACGGTCGCGGGTGCGGACTTCGGAGGTCACCTCCAGCACCGCGGGCGCGTCGGAGGCTTCCCACGTGGCGTGGATGAACCCGTGGCTGCCATCCTCTGCCATGACCTGTTCCACCGTGTCGGCATTGCCGGTCCAGGCGGTGTCGCCCGGGATCGTCCAGAGCGGATCGGCATGGGCGGGGACCGGGATCCACGCCTGCGCTGCCTTGCCGTCTCGGTCGAGCGTGACGGTCGTCGTCAGCTCGAACGTGCGCCACGCGGTGGAGGCGGGGGCGTAGGCGGCGCGCAGGGAGACGGGCGCGGCGATCAGGGCAGAGACGGCGGCAGAGCGGAGGAGGAATTGGCGACGGCGCATGGAATGTCCTTTCGGTCAGGATTTGGCGACGGGATACGCCCCGCTCCCGGTGGCTGCAAGGGCCGGAACCCGCAGTGCGCGCCATACGTTTTTGTTGCAGCAAAGGAGCCCCCCAATGTCACGACCGAGCATCAAGGACGAAAAGCTGTACGACGACCTGCGAGACGACGGCATGTCCAAGGAAAAGGCAGCCCGCATCGCAAATGCCAAGGCGAACGACGACATGCACCCGTCTGAGAAGGGCGGCAAGGCGCCGCCTTACGAGGAATGGACAAAGGACGACCTCTACGCCCGCGCGCAGGAGATCGGGATCGAAGGGCGGTCCGACATGAACAAGGACGAACTGATCGAGGCGCTGCGGTCTCACTGACCGTGGCGTGCCCCCCGAAGGTCGCGGTTCAGCCGCCGGAGGATTTCCTCAGCAGGGCCGCGGCATCGGGATGCGACAGCAGTGCCTCTCCGATCTCGTACCCGGAGAAGTCGGTGCGCTTGTGCCCCGGGATAAGCGCCGACAGACGGTCGGCCAGCGCATCGGGCAGAACGGCCTGCGTCTGGGTCGTCACCAGCATCGATTCGGCGGCGATCCCTTCAGCATAGATGATCTGATGCGCGTCGAAGAGCATCTGGAAGTAGTCGACGAAACCGCCGGGCGCGACGACCACCGTGTCGCCGTTCACGAGGTGGCGGGCGCGGACCAGCACTTCCGACCGTCCGGCGCCGAGTTCGTCGCGGCGCTGGTAAATGAACAGCCTGTGGTCGGGCGACACGTACAGGTCGCGGGCGTTGTTGAGCGCCCCCTCGCGGATGAGGATCGGCGCGAAGGTTCCCGAGGCGCGCGAGGTGTGGTGGCCGATCCAGCGGATCTCCTGCGGGCCGTCGTCACGGGTGAGGACGCGATCCCCGGCCACCAGATCCTCTACCGGCTTCTGCGCGCCGGAGGCCATGGTGATGAGCGTGCCCGCGGTAAAGGACGTACAGGCGATCTGCGCGTAACGGGCGAGCGCGGTTTCCTCCGAAATGCCGACCAGCACATAGTCGATCTTGGGCGACATCTCCGTCAGGGGCAGGGCGTAGACCTGGACCGCGTTGCCCTCCTCGTCGGTTTCCACGAGCACCAGCGCCTCTGTCGTGTTGCCGGAGCCGGACATGAAGGTCACGCAGCAGTCGAGGTGCAATGCGTTTCCAGGGGTCCCGACCTCCGTCCTGTCGCCAATGTGGAAGGGGGGCTTTGCCGTGTTCTCGACCGAGATCGTGCGCAGCGCGGACAGCGGTGACAGGCGGTAGATGTCGTCGGGCTGAAGGTCCTCTGCCCAGGCCAGCGCATCGCCGAGGTTGGCCCCGTTGACCACGCGCAGGGCGGTGGCGGGGAAGACCTGTAGGGACGATGCGGAACGGCTCATGACGACTCCTGGCAGCTGGCAGCAAGATGCGGGGGACTCAGTTCATAGAACCTCCCACCGGGGCATTGTATGCCGGGAAATTGTGTCATCAAATGGGTTGCGGACCGACGATTTGTCGGCGTTGCTGAAACGAAGCAGAAAACAAGCACTTAGGAGGTCGCAATGGACCTGGGAATTCGCGGTAAACGTGCGCTGGTCTGCGCATCGAGCAAGGGACTCGGGCGCGGCTGCGCGGAGGCACTGGCAGAGGCGGGCGTGGACCTCGTGATGAACGCGCGCGGGGCGGAGGCGCTGGAAGAGACCGCGCAGGCAATCCGCGACCGCTGGCAGGTCAGCGTCACGACGGTTGCGGCGGACATCGTGTCGGAAGACGGACGCGCACGGGTCCTGGAAGAGGCGGGCGACGTGGACATCCTCGTGACCAACGCGGGCGGCCCGCCGCCGGGCATGTGGTCCGACTGGGGGCGCGAGGATTTCATCAAGGCGCTCGATGCGAACATGCTGACGCCCATCGCGCTGATGACCGCGCTGATGCCGAAGATGATCGACAAGGGCTGGGGCCGGGTGGTCAACATCACCTCCGTTTCGGTGAAGTCGCCGGTGGCCGTGCTGGGTCTGTCGAACTCCGCCCGGACGGGTCTGACGGGTTACGTCGCCGGGACCTCCCGGCAGGTGGCGCCCAAGGGGGTGATCGTCAACAACCTGCTGCCTGGCATCCACGCCACCGACCGTGCGGATTCGCTGGACGGCGCCGTGGTGAAGTCGAAGGGCATCTCGCTGGAGGAGGCGCGGGCCGAACGCTATGCCACCATCCCCGCCGGACGCTACGGCACGCCGGAAGAGTTCGGCCAGATGTGCGCCTTCATGTGCTCGCAGCACGCGGGCTTCATGGTGGGGCAGAACATCCTGCTGGATGGCGGCGCCTCCAACATGACGATGTAAGCCGTGGCGCGGGGACCGGACGGCAAGGGGGGCGGCGCTGGCTTCTCCCTTGCCGATCAGCTGTTCAATGCGGAGTCGCTGGCCGATCTGGCCGCCGAGTTCGCTGTCCTGCCCGGGTTCGACCGGGACCGGTTCCTGGCGGAGTGTGTCCCGGGACTGGCCGGGCGCGGTCTGCTGGAGCGGCTGGAGTGGATGGCGGACTGTCTGGAGGCGCAACTGCCCTCCGGCTTCGGCCCCATGGCCGAGGCGCTGGAGGCGGCTCTGCCCCCCGCGCTGGACCCTGCGCTGAAGGACGACGACTTCGGCCGGTTCATCCACGCGGTGCATGGCATCCTGATCGTTCGTCACGGGATGGAGGACCCCGACCGCGCCCTCGACCTGTTACACGCGGTCACGCGCCGGTTCTCCATGGAGTTCTACATCAGGCCCTTCCTGAACCGCTGGCCGGAGCGGACGCTCGCGCAGCTGCACGACTGGGCGCGGGACGACAACTACCACGTGCGCCGGCTGGTCAGTGAAGGCACCCGCCCGCGGCTGCCCTGGGCGCGGAACATCGAGATCGATCCGGCGGTGCCGTTGGCTTTCCTCGACGTGCTGCACGCCGATCCGACGCGCTACGTCACGCGGTCCGTCGCCAACCACATGAACGACCTGTCGAAGGTGATGCCGGACGAAGTGGTGGCGCGCCTTGCGGGCTGGCAGGCGGAGGGTCGGCAGGAGGCGGGCGAGATGGCGTGGATCACCCGCCACGCCCTGCGGACGGCAGTGAAACGCGGCGAGCGTCCCGCGCTCGATCTGCTGGGCTATCGCGTTGGGGATGTGACCGCCACGCTCGACATACTGACGCCGCAGGTGAAGATCGGGGAGGCGCTGCGCTTTGCCGTGGAGATCGTGGCAGATGAAGCCTTGCCTGTCCTCGTCGACTACCGCCTTCGGTTCGCCCGGCCCGGCGGATCGGCGGAGAAGGTGTTCAAGCTGAAAGCGGGAAAGGTCGCACCGCGCCGCGCCGCGCGGTTCGAGAAACGGCATGTCCTGAAAGGCGACGCGACGACCTACCGGCTGCACCCGGGCGCACACGGGATCGTCGTTCAGGTGAACGGCACAGACGTCGCCGAGGGCAGCTTCGACCTTCTGCCCGCGGAAGGCTGATCCGGAGCCTCAGGTCTCCGGCGTGGTCCAGCGGGCGCCCATCGTCTCGATGGCGGTGATGCGGTCCTGAGTCTTGGGGTGCGACAGGAGCCAGGCGGGTGCGGCACGGTTCGACTGGGTCAACGCCTCCAGCTTCCTGAACAGGCTGACTTGGGGGGCGATGCCGATACCGGACTTGTGGAGGAGGGCTGCGGCATAGGCGTCGGCCTCGTATTCATCGGACCGGGACAGGTGCGCCGCCAGCAGCGTCGTCAGCATGTTGGCAAGCCAGACACCCACGCCGGGGATCAGGCGCCCCAGCACCATCATCAACGCGGTCCGGATGGCGTTCTGGCCAGAGAAGTCGATCATCCGGCGGCGCGCGTGGCCAAGCGCCACGTGGCCCAGTTCATGCGCGATGACAGAGGACAGCTCCTCTGCCGAAACCTCGCCTTGCTGGTACTTCTTGTAGAAGCCGCGCGTGATGAAGATGCGCCCGTCCGGCGCCGCCAGACCGTTGACCGGATCGATCTCGTAGATGTTCACCCGGATGCGGGGCAGGTCCAGCGCCTGCGCCATGCGGTCGGTCAGCTTCTTCAGGCGCGGGTCCGCAAGCTCGGTGGACCGCGCGTCAAGTTCCCGTCGCGTGCGCCACGCCGAGAAGTGGTACATCACCAGCGCATAGATGATCGCGAGGAGGATCGGGGTGAACTTCAGCATGGGCTGAATATGGGTCCGCGGCCCGACCGGGGAAAGGGGTGATTTGCGGGCGGGACGCCATGGCCCTGAAGGCAAGGGGGCCGGGGCGGAAACAGGTCCGCCCCGCGCATCGTGTCAGGCGAAGGTCGCCGCGAAGGAAGACCTGTAAGTCTCCAGAAGCTCGGCCAGCGGCGCCTCCGACCCTCCCATGCGCACAGTGTCTCCGGTGAACTTGCCGACGGAGGAAAGCGTGACGCCCGCCTGTCCGGCTGCGGTCATCAGCGCCTCGGCCGCGTCGAAGCTGCAGGCGATCAGGTAGCGACCCTGATCCTCACCGAAGAGCTGCGCGGTGTCGTCGGTGTCCAGTTGCACGCCGGTGTTGCCCGCCGCCGCCATCTCGAACGCCGCCAGCGCAAGGCCACCGTCAGCGAGGTCGGTGCAGGACCTGATCCACTGGCGGTTGGCGCGGATGAAGTCGCCGTTGGCACGCTCGATGTCTAGGTCGACGTGCGGGGCGTCGCCGTCCTCGCGGTGGAAGACTTCTGCCAGAAGCGCGGACTGGCCGAGGTGGCCCGCCGTTTCGCCCAGCAGGAGAGCCACGTGTCCGTCGCGAGGCGTGTCGAGGATCGGCTCTTCGCCCGCGGCGATCAGGCCCACGGCGCCAATGGTCGGCGTGGGCAGGATGCCCTGACCGTCCGTTTCGTTATAAAGTGACACGTTGCCCGAAACGATCGGCATGTCGAGCGCCAGGCAGGCCTCGCCGATGCCCTGAAGCGCACCGACGAACTGGCCCATGATCTCCGGCTTCTCGGGGTTGCCGAAGTTGAGGTTGTCGGTCGTGGCCAAGGGCTTGGCGCCCACGGCGGTCAGGTTGCGATAGGCCTCGGCCACGGCCTGCCGTCCGCCCTGAACCGGGTTCGCCTTCACGTAGCGCGGCGTCACGTCCGAGGTGAAGGCCAGCTTCTTGTCGGTGCCGTGCACCCGGATCACGCCCGCGCCGAAGCCCGGGGTGCGCATGGTGTCGGCCATCACCTGGCTGTCGTACTGGTCGTAGATCCACGCCTTCGACGCGTAGTTCGGGCTGGCCAGCAGCGCCTTCAGGCCGTCGATGGGGTCGATCTGCGGCACGTCCGCAAGCGGGGCGGCTTCCGGTGTCGGCACATGCGGGCGGTCGTACTCCGGCGCGCTGGACGACAGCTTGGACAGCGGCAGGTCGGCCATGCAGGTTCCGTTGTGCATGATGAGGAAGCGGTCCTCGGGGATGGTCTCGCCGACGATGGCGAAGTCGAGGTCCCACTTGTCGAAGACCGCCTTGGCCTCTGCCTCCTTCGAGGGGTCGAGCACCATCAGCATGCGTTCCTGCGATTCCGACAGCATCATCTCGTAGGCGGTCATGTTGGTTTCGCGCTGCGGCACGTTCTCGAGGTCGAGCCGGATGCCGAGGCCGCCCTTGTCGCCCATCTCTACCGCCGAGCAGGTCAGGCCCGCCGCACCCATGTCCTGGATCGAGATCACGGCGCCGGTCTGCATCAGCTCCAGCGTTGCCTCCATCAGGCGTTTCTCGGTGAAGGGGTCGCCGACCTGAACGGTTGGGCGTTTTTCCTCGATGCTCTCGTCGAACTCTGCCGAGGCCATGGTCGCGCCGCCGACACCGTCGCGGCCGGTCTTGGCGCCCAGGTAGACGACGGGACGGCCGACGCCCGAAGCGGCGGAGTAGAAGATCTTGTCGGCGTCTGCGAGGCCCGCGGCAAAGGCGTTCACGAGGCAGTTGCCGTTGTAGGCCTTGTGGAAACGGGTCTCGCCGCCGACGGTCGGGACGCCGAACGCGTTGCCGTAACCGCCGATCCCTTCCACCACACCGTGCACGAGCTGGCGGGTCTTGGGATGGTCGGGCGCGCCGAAGGACAGCGAGTTCATCGCGGCGATGGGACGGGCGCCCATGGTGAAGACGTCGCGCAGAATGCCGCCCACGCCGGTCGCAGCACCCTGGTAGGGTTCGATGTACGAGGGGTGGTTGTGGCTTTCCATCTTGAAGACCACGGCCTGCCCGTCGCCGATGTCCACGACGCCCGCGTTCTCGCCGGGGCCGCAGATGACCTGCGGGCCGGTTGTCGGCAGCTTCTTGAGGTGAATCTTCGAGGATTTGTAGGAACAGTGCTCGTTCCACATTGCGCTGAAGATGCCCAGTTCCGTGAACGTGGGCTCGCGATTCAGGATGCGCAGGATCTCGGCATATTCGTCCGGCTTGATCCCGTGGGACGCGATCAGATCTTCGGTGATGTCCGGTTCCTGCATGTCTTTCCCCTGACGTGGCGTTGCGCGCCCCGTTTAAGGCAAGGGCGCGGCAGGGGGAAGGGGGCAAGCGGCCGCTTTGGTGCAGCAGGAGCGCGCACCCCGGCCGTCAGTCCAGCGGTGCGCGCGCGGCGTTGCGTTCCGCCAGTGTCAGCACCCGGGGCGTGACCACCGGCAGCCCGTCTTCGCCATGGAACGGGCCGTTGGTCTTGCCTTTGAAGACAGCCCCGACGGCGCGCCCGAAGACAGTGAAGAAGGCGGCCGCTGGATTCAGCTCCTTCACCTTGCCGCGGGTGCTGTCGACGTTGACGCGGCTCCGGACGGGGCCGCATTGCTCGGCGGGCGCGGGGATGGCCAAGCCGACGAAAGGCAGGGTCTTCTTTTCGAGCACGTTGGCGATGGGCGTGCCGCAGCAGCCCGAATGGTAACGCACCATGCCCTTCGGAGAGAGTTTCAGCGCGGCCAGATGCTGATGCCCGTGGGTGATGGTAACATGGCCGGGCACGGTCTGAAGGATGTGCAGGCCGCCGTTCTCGTCAAGAAACTCCGGATGGCCGAGCGCTTTGGGAAAGCTGCGGCAGTCGGCACAGTAACAGACGACATGACGGCGCGGCGCGACGGAGGCGAGGCTCCACGACATGCTGCCGCACGAACAGGAGAGCATCAGCGAAGACGACATACGGGAATCCTTTGTCTCGAATACGGGCGGACGTTACCGTTTTTGCCCGTCGCCGCAAGCGCAGGGGCGGTTCACGCGTCCGGGCGCGTCCAGACGTAGGTGCCCGCGCCAAGGAAGCAGACCGCCTGGATCGCGAGGACGTGCAGCGGAAGGGCAAGGATCAGCCCGATGCAGAAGGTGACGGCCATCATCCCCAGCGCCATGCGCTTGTGACGGCGCGAGATGGCTCCCGTCGTTTCCCACGCGCGGATCGGCGGGCCGAAGGTCCGGTGCGTTTCCAGCCACAGCCGCAGCCGGGGAGAGCCCTTGCCGAAGCAGAACGCCGCCAGCAGCACCAGGGGCGTGGTCGGCAGGATCGGCAGCACGATGCCAATGATGCCGAGCCCGAGGGACAGCGCGCCAAGCGTGACCCAGACCGGACGGGCGAACATGTGCGGTCGAAGGGGCATCTGGCGCGGGTGTCCGTGAGGTTGCTGCTACTGGTTTTCAGGGTAGCGCCGTGAGGGCGGGTGGGAAGGGCGGGTCCATTGGCATTGTGTCGCGGCACGGCTTGTCATGTGCCGTTCCCGCCATTGCGACGAGGGAGGGGCGAGCAAGAAGAGGTTCGGCCAAAAAAAAGGCCGAGCACAAAGCTCGGCCGTAGTCCAACAGGGAGGTATGACGATGCGAAGAAAAAGATGCATCGCTTCGTCATCTGCCGAATATGTCATCACACATGAATCGATCAAGGACATTTACGCCGCACCTGCAGCATTCCCGCCATGCGTGACGTGCATACCACAGTGATTTTTCCCGTCATGCGGGAATTCAGTCCATGCCCATCGCCTTTCGCTGGCGACGGTGAGCGATAATTTCATCCTGTACGAAATCCCGGAAGGCCGACACACGCTTAGATTGTCTGAGTTCTTCAGGATATGCGAGGAAAACGGGCACCTCGACGCTCTCGATGTCCGGCAGAACCCGGACCATCGTCGGGAAATCCTCGATGATGTAGTCGGGCAGCACACCGATCCCGAGGTTCGAGATCACGGCCTGCAGCACGCCGAAGTAGTTGTTCACCGTCAGCGTGGTCTGCACATCGTTGGCCAGCAGCGACTGAACGAGCTGTTCGCCCGCCAGCACCTGCGGCGCGCCGGGCTTCTGGCAGATCAGGCGGTGCGAGACCATCTCTTCCAGCCGCGTGGGTTCGCCGTGCTCTGCAAGATAGTCGGGCGAGGCGTACATACGCATGCGGATCGACATCAGGCGCTTGCGGATCAGGTCGGCCTGGCTGGGTTCCTTCATGCGGATCGCGACGTCGGCCTCGCGCATCGGCAGGTCGAGCACGCGCTCTTCCAGCATCAGGTCGATCTTCAGGTCGGGGTACTTCTCGTAGAGCTTGGTCAGACGCGGGGCGAGCCACAGCGCCCCGAACCCGTGGGTCGTCGTGACCTTGAGTTCGCCGAAGACTTCCTCTTCGCTGTCGCGGATGCGGGCGGTGGCGCTGTCGATGCGTTTCACCATCGACGAGGTGGCGTCGAACAGAAGTTCACCCTGTTCGGTGAGAATCAGTCCACGCGCATGGCGATGGAAGAGCGTCGTGTTGAGCGCCTCTTCCAGCGCGCGGACCTGCCGCGACACCGCCGATTGCGACAGATGGAGTGCATCCCCAGCGTGTGTGAGGCTACCCGCATCTGCCACTGCGTGAAATATTCTGAGCTTGTCCCAATCCATACCGACACTTTCCGCTGTTGGCGCACACATAATGGACGGAATCTGTTAAATGAATAAGAAGTTGACTTAACGCTCGGCATTTGCGGAAAAAAATCCCATTAAGGTCAGTGGTATTTACCTAAATTTGCGCTACAATGCTCATAACTTCAGCGTTGGGAGGCGCCGGATGACCAAGCACAAGATCACCCTGAACGACCGTTTCGACCTGTCCCGCGACACCGTTCTCCTGAACGGAACCCAGGCCCTCGTCCGCCTCATGCTGACGCAGAAGGCGCGGGACCGGCAGGCAGGACTGAACACCGCGGGCTATGTCACCGGCTATCGCGGCTCGCCGCTCGGCGCCGTCGACATGCAGATGCGTCGCGCCGAAAAGACGTTGCGCGAAAACGACATACGCTTCGAAGAGGGCCTGAACGAGGATCTCGCAGCGACGGCGCTGTGGGGCTCCCAGCAGGCCGAACTGCGGGGCGAGGGGCGCTTCGACGGGGTCTTCGGTCTCTGGTACGGCAAGGGGCCGGGCGTCGACCGTTCCGGCGATGCCATGCGTCACGCCAACATGGCGGGCACCTCGAAACACGGTGGCGTCCTGATGGCCATGGGGGACGACCACACGGGTGAATCCTCCACCGTCCTCCATCAGAGCGAATGGGCGCTGGTCGATGCCTATATGCCGGTCGTTTCGCCCGCCGGGGTGCAGGAAATCCTCGATTACGGGCTCTACGGCTACGCGCTCAGCCGGTTTTCGGGTCTCTGGGTCGGTCTGAAGACGATGAAGGACACGGTCGAAGCCACGGCAGTCGTCGATGGCCGTCCCGACCGTGTGTCCCTTGTCACGCCCGATTTCCCGATGCCGGAGGGCGGTCTGAACATCCGCCTCGGCGACACGCCCCATGCGCAGGAAACGCGCATGATCGACCACAAGCGCTTTGCGGCCGAGGCGTTCTCGCGCGCGAACGGCATGGACAAGCGGGTCTGGGGCAAGCCCGGGGCGAAGATCGGCTTCGTCTCAGCGGGCAAGAACTGGCTGGACCTCGTGCATGCGCTGACCCTTCTGGGCATCGACGAGGCCGAGGCGGAGCGGCTCGGCATCACGACCTACAAGGTCGGGCAGGTCTTTCCGCTGGACATGCAGGGCTTCCACGACTGGGCCGAGGATCTCGAACTGATCGTCATCGTCGAGGAGAAGCGCAAGCTGATCGAGGTGCAGGTCAAGGAGGCGATCTTTGACGACCGTCGCGGACGGCGGGTCTACGGCTGGTACAAGGGCGGCGCGGGCGGCATGCACCGCGACGAGCTGTTCCCGACGCGTGGCGCGCTGGACCCGATGTGGATCGGCCGCAAGCTGGGCGAGATCCTGATCGAGGAAGGCCGTGGGACCGATGCCGTCCGTGCCGGGCTCAGGAAGATCGAAGAGGCGGCGCGGGCCGACAACACGCCCGACATCGCCGCACGTGTCCCGTATTTCTGCGCGGGCTGCCCGCACAATTCGTCGACAAAGGTGCCGGAGGGTTCGCGCGCCTATGCCGGGATCGGTTGTCACTACATGGTGCAGTGGATGGACCGCTCGACGCTCGGTTTCACCCACATGGGGGCCGAGGGCGCGAACTGGATCGGCGAGGCGCCGTTCTCAAAGACCGGGCACGTCTTCCAGAACCTGGGCGACGGCACCTACAACCACTCCGGCGTGCAGGCGATCCGGGCGGCCTTGGCCTCGGACGTGAACATCACCTACAAGATCCTCTTCAACGACGCGGTCGCCATGACCGGCGGCCAGAAGAACGAGGGCGGCCTCACTCCCCAGCGTATTGCCGACGAGGTGCGCGCCATGGGGGTCGAGCGTGTTGCCGTGGTCTATGACGAGAAGGAGGACGTGGCCTTCAGCGCGTTCCCATCCGGCGTCACGATGCACGAACGCGCGGAATTGTCCGAGGTGCAGAAGGGGCTGGCGCAGCATGAGGGCGTGTCCGTCCTGCTCTATATCCAGACCTGCGCCGCCGAGAAGCGCCGCCGCCGCAAGCGCGGCCAGTTCCCCGATCCCGACAAGCGCGTCTTCATCAACACCGATGTCTGCGAGGGCTGCGGCGATTGCGGCGTGCAATCGAACTGCGTGGCCATCGTGCCCGAAGAGACGGAACTGGGCCGCAAGCGCGCCATCGACCAGTCGGCCTGCAACAAGGACTTCTCCTGCCTGAAGGGGTTCTGCCCGTCGTTCGTCACGCTGGAAGGCGCAGAGGTGAAGAAGGCAGAGGTCGCCAAGCTCGAATTGCCCGACATGCCGCAGCCGGACCTGCCGAAGATCGACGGGACGTTCAACGTGGTCGTGACCGGCGTCGGTGGCACCGGGGTCGTGACCATCGGCGCGGTTCTGGCGCAGGCGGCTCAGATCGACGGCAAGGGTGCGGCCATGATGGAGATGGCGGGCCTCGCCCAGAAGGGTGGCGCGGTGCACATCCACCTGCGCATCGCCGAAAAGCCCGACGACATCTCGGCCGTGCGCGTGGCGACCGGCGAGGCTGACGCGCTGATCGGTGGCGATCTCGTGGTCAGTGCCGGGGCCAAGACGCTGGGTCTGACGAGGGCCGGGCGCACCGGCGCTGTCGTGAACAGCCACGAGATCATCACCGGCGACTTCACCCGCAACACCGAGTTCGCCCTGCCGATCGACGCGCTGAAACTGGCGCTCGAGGCACGGATCAAGGACCGGCTCGCGATGTTCGACGCCAGCGACCTTGCCAAGGCGACGATGGGCGACTCGATCTTCTCGAACATGATGATCCTTGGCGCGGCGTGGCAGATGGGTCTGGTGCCGCTGTCGCACGATGCGATTGCCGCCGCGGTGGAACTGAACGGGGCCGCCGTCCAGCGCAACCTGCGCGCGTTCGAGATCGGACGCTGGGCCGTTCTTCATCCGCAGGATGCCGCGCGTCTGTTGGAGCCGGTCGTTGTCGACAAGCCGAAGTCGCTGGACGAGAAGATCGCCTTCCGCGCCGATCACCTCGTGAAATACCAGGACGAGGCGCTGGCCGACAAATACCGCGCGCGCCTGAAGGACATCGCCGATCCGCGCCTGAAAGAGGCGGTCGCGAAGGGCTATCACAAGCTCCTGGCCTACAAGGACGAATACGAGGTCGCGCGCCTGCACCTCGAAACCCGCGACAAGGCACGCGCGCAGTTCGGCGGCGACTTCGAGATGACGTTCCACCTGTCTCCGCCGCTGGTGGCGAAGGAAGGGCCGGACGGACGCCCGGAGAAGAAACCCTACGGCGAGAAGATGCTGAAGGTCTTCGGGATGCTGGCCCGGATGAAGGGTCTGCGCGGCACCGTCTGGGACGTCTTCGGGCGGTCGGAAGAACGCCGGATGGAGCGGGCGCTGATCGCGCAGTACGAGGCCGACATGGCCGAATGGCTGCCGAAGGCCCGGCCCGAGACCATGGACCCGCTGATCGCGCTGGCGGAACTGCCTCTCCAGATCCGCGGGTTCGGCCCGGTCAAGATCGCCAACGAGGCCAAGGCCGCCAAGCGCCGCGAGGAGTTGCTGACGCTGTTGAAAGCGGGCGGCGGCCCGGTGTCTCAGGCGGCGGAGTAACCGCTCACGCCTTGCTCGTCGGCGCGGAAGGGGTGTCTTCCACCGGGCCGACGACCTTCCGGGCGAGGGTCATGAACGTCTCGCGTTCTTCGGCGGTCAGCCCGCCAAGCACGTCTTCCTGCAGGGCCGTCACGACAGGCAGGATCGTCTCGTACATGATTTCGCCCTCTTCGGTCGGGCGCACCTCGCGGGCACGGCGGTCGTGCCGGCTGACCTCGCGCCGCACCAGTCCCTTATGTTCGAGCCGGTCGATCACGCCGCCGATGGTCGCACGGTCATAGGCGATGGCCGCCGCGACGCTGGCCTGGTCGATGCCGGGGCGCGCAATAATTGCGTCTAGGGCGGCGAACTGTACGGGCGTCAGATCGTACCCGGCATCCGCCATGTGCCGCGAGAACACCTGCGTCGAAATCTGGTTCAGCCGTCGAATCAGGTGACCGGGCATGGCATGCACTTTCATCGCGCGCTCCGCAGGTTCGGTGTTTCATGAAAGTCAGCAAAGACAATAGGTTCACGGGAATGATTTGTATACTTATTTTTATTGACGAAAAATGATATGTATAGTTATCAATTGGTGCCGGAAGGGCTGCGGCGCGAGGAGGAGAGACCATGCAATTCTACCTGGACGGCTTTCGTGGCGGAGATCCGGACATCCGCAACGCCGCACCCAACCGGCGGGACAGAGGGCCACATGCGCCCCTGCCAAGGGAGGTGGACGTGCTGGTCGCGGGCTGCGGTCCGGCGGGCCTCTGCCTCGCGGCGCAGCTTTCGGGGTTCCCGGAGATCGACGTGATGATCGTCGAGCGCAAGCCCGGCCCGATCGAGAAGGGGCAGGCGGATGGCGTGAACACCCGCACGATGGAGATGTTCCAGGCCTTCGGTTTCGGCGAGAAGGTAAAGCGCGAAAGCTGCTGGGTGAACCAGACGGCCTTCTGGTCGCCGGATCCCGCGAACCCCTCCCATATCCGCCGGATCGGCAGGGTGCAGGACGTGCCGGAGGACAGCTCCGAGATGCCGCACACGTTGATCAACCAGGCCCGCATCCATGAGCTTTTCCTCGACGTGATGCGCAACGCGCCGTCGCGGCTGGAGCCGGATTATGGCTGGTCGGTCGTGGATGTCGTGGTCGATCCGGATACCGAGGATCACCCGGTCACGGTCACGCTGGAAAACACCGGCATCAATCCCGGTGAGACGGCGACGGTCCGGGCCAACTACGTGGTCGGCTGCGACGGCGCCCGGTCCAACGTGCGCAGGGCCATCGGCGGGCAGTTGCACGGCGATGCGGCGCATCAGGCCTGGGGAGTGATGGACATCCTCGCCAACACCGACTTCCCCGATGTGCGGCAGAAGTGCCTTGTCGCCTCGCAGTCCGAGGGCAACATACTGATCCTTCCGCGGGAGGGCGGCTACCTGTTCCGCATGTATGTCGAGTTGGACAAGCTGAACCCGGACGAACGTGTCTCCAGCCGCAAGTTCTCGGCCGATGACATGATCGCCGCCGCGAACCGGATCATGGCGCCCTATACCATCGACGTGAAGCAGGTGGTCTGGTGGTCGATCTACGAGATCGGGCACCGCCTGACCGACCGTTTCGACGACGTGGGACCGGGCGAGGACCGCAACCCGCGTGTCTTCACCGCCGGGGACGCCTGTCACACCCACAGCCCGAAGGCCGGGCAGGGGATGAACGTGTCGATGCAGGACAGCTTCAACCTCGGCTGGAAGTTGGCACACGTCCTGACCGGCCGCGCCGACGCCAGCCTGCTGCGCACGTATTCCGCCGAACGCTGGGTGGAGGCCAAGCGCCTGATCGACACCGATCACCAGTGGGCGCGGATCATGTCGGCGCCGCCGGGGCAATCGGAACTGGACGGCTCGGGCATGCCGCGGTTTCAGAAGCAGTTCATCGAGAACCTGATGTTCACCGGCGGTCTCGCGGTGAAATACGATGCGTCGGCCCTGACGGCAGAGCCCGCTTACCAGCACCTCGCCACGGGGGAGGAGATCGGGCGCCGGTTCCACTCCGCGCCCGTGGTGCGCGTGGCGGACGCCATGCAGATGCAGCTTGGCCATGTGGCAGAGGCGGACGGGCGCTGGCGCATCTACGCGTTCGGCGGGCGAAATGACACCTCCGCGCCCGGCTCGGCGATCCACCGGCTGGCGGAGTGGCTGGCAAAGGACCCGGCCTCTCCGGTGGTGCGCTGCACACGTGAGGGCGAGGACCCGGACGCGATCATCGACCTGCGCGCGGTGTTCCAGCAGACGTTCGAGGCAGTGGCGATGGAGGACATGCCGCCGCTCCTGAAACCGATCAAGGGGCCGCTGGGCCTTCAGGATCACGAGAAGGTCTTCAGCGTCGATCACAAGGGGATGGGCGACATCTTCGACATGCGCGGCATCGACCGCGAGAAGGGCTGCATGATCGTCGTGCGGCCCGACCAGTACGTCGCCCATGTCCTCCCGCTGGACGGCACGGCGGAACTGGCGGCATTCTTCGATGGCGTGCTCTTGCCGCAAGGGTAGGCGGGTGCGGTGGCGCGGCCCCGGGGCTGCGTCATCTTACTTTCATCATGGCGTTACAATTTCTGGCCAGAACGCGCGAACCGCAGTAAGGACTGCGGCATCACGCGCAGGGGGAGGAGCCATGCCCGTCATCCGCAAAGATGTGACCCGGGACATTTCCTACGCCTATTCGGCCAGCACCCGCAGCGGCCGCGCGATGATCCGCTTCATGGAAAACGCCACCGGGCGCCTCGGGCTGATCCGCCGGGCCGCCGGCTACGAATCCGAGGTGGCGCAAGGCCGTGACTTCTGGGAGGTCATGGTGGAGCGCTACGGGCTCCAGCTTGAGGTCATCGGCGGATCGCTCGACAACCTGCCGAAGGACGGGCCGCTCGTCGTCATCGCCAATCATCCCTACGGCATCCTCGACGGGCTGATGCTGGGGCATATCCTGTCGGTGGTGCGCGGCGATTTCCGCATTCTGGCGCACCGGGTCTTTCGCAAGGCAGAAGAGCTGAATCGCGTCGTGCTGCCGATCTCCTTCGACGACACGAAGGAAGCGGTGCAACTGAACCTCGACACGCGGAGGGAATGCCTGCGCTATCTGGGCGACGGCGGCTGCATCGGCATCTTCCCGGGCGGCACCGTGGCCACGGCAGAGAAACCCTTCGGTCAACCAATGGACCCGGGCTGGCGCACCTTCACCGCGAAGATGATCGCGAAGTCCGGTGCGACCGTCGTGCCGATCTATTTCGACGGTCATACCTCGCGGCTGTTCCAGCTTGCCTCGCACCTGCACACGACGCTGCGCATGGGGCTGCTCATCAAGGAATTCCGCAAGCGCGTGGACACACCCGTGCGCGTCGCCATCGGTCAGCCGATCCCCGCGCATGAGATCGCCGAACGCGCGAAGGACGCGCGCGCGATGATGGATTTCCTCCGGCAAAGAACCTATGAGTTGTCGCCGACGCCGCTCAAATCTCTCGACTACGGGTTCGAGTTCGAGGAAAAGCACAAGACACGGCGGCATTGACGCGACAGGCACACGGGGCAGGACATGGCGGTTGGTGTATTCGATTCGGGCCTCGGCGGCCTGACCGTACTGGATGCGGTGGTGAAGCGGCTGCCGGATGTGCCCTTCGTCTACTTTGCCGACAGCGCCCATGCGCCGTACGGCGTGCGCGACGCCAACGACATCTACGATCTGACCACGCAGGCCGTTTCGCGCCTGTGGGACGAGGGCTGCGACCTTGTCGTGCTCGCCTGCAACACTGCCAGCGCCGCGGCGCTGCGCCGTATGCAGGAATCCTGGGTCCCGCGCGAGAAGCGCGTGCTGGGCGTCTTCGTGCCGCTGATCGAGGCGCTGACCGCGCGCCAGTGGGGCGACAACTCTCCGCCGCGCGAGGTGGGTATCCAGCACGTCGCCCTTTTCGCCACACCCGCCACGGTGCGCAGCCGCGCTTTCCAGCGCGAGCTGGCGTTCCGGGCCATCGGTGTCGACGTCGAGGCGCAGGCCTGCGGCGGGCTGGTCGACGCGATCGAGGAAGGCGATATGATCCTCGCGGAGGCGCTGGTGCGCAGCCACGTGGACGCCCTGAAGCGCAAGATGCCGACGCCCGAAGCCGCCATCCTCGGCTGCACGCACTATCCGCTGATGCAGGAAATCTTCCAGGATGCGCTGGGGCCGGAGGTGCACGTCTACAGCCAGGCGACGCTGGTGCCGGATTCGTTGGCCGATTACCTCGACCGGCACCCGGACATGATGGGCAAAGGCACGACGAGCCGGTTCCTGACGACGGGCGACCCGGCGCGTGTGTCGCGTCATGCCACCCAGTTCATGAAGCGCCAGATCACCTTCGAAAAGGTCTGACCTCAGGCGCTCAGGTCCCGGATCACCCGGCAGGTCAGCGATGGCTCGGCGGGTGGCGGGGGTGGGAACCTCAGGTTCAGGTAGCCGCGCAGGTAGAACATGATCTCCTTCGTGGCGCCGCGCGGAAACCGTTTCTCGAGCTCGCGGCGCGTCAGGCTGAAATAGCATGGCAGGGTCGTGGTCGTCCCCTCGAGCCGCCGGAACCCCATGGACCAGCCGTCGAAGCGCCGCATCCGGGCCGGGCCGTAGAACATCACCTTCATCTTGTAGTGCCGGGGATCGCGGTAGATCCTCTCCAGCGTCTGGTCGAGCATGTCCTGCGGCCCCTCCAATACCTCGAAGAAGTTGCGCGACTTGTAGAGCAGCAGGCCGCTCACTTGCCGGAGGGCGTTGTGCTTTTCCGTCTCGGCCATGAGGCGGTCGAGGATCCGGTCGCTCAGCCGGGTGCGCGTGTGGCTGATGCAGATCGCCCGGACCAATGGCGCGCCCTTGGCCTCTTTGCCCGGCCCGGTGGCGGATGCGCCGCCGGTGATGTGGTCGAAGTCGACCACTGCCATGCCGGAATATCGCTGTCCCGTTGCGACCCGTCCGGGCCGTGCGATGGATGTCATGGCGTTCATCGTTAACCCTCCTTCCGGCAAAGCGCCTTGCGGCCGTCCGCCACCGAAGGAGGGTTCTCTGTCCAGCCATTTGCCCGCACTGCGGGCGGCTTCGGAGCAGGGGACACCGCCATCCTGCGAGGGACGCCTCGCCCAACAGCATTTCAATCAAATATTAACGGTTCGCTTGAGCGTGGTTGCCCGTCCGTTTTGACCTTGCGTCACAGACCGGGACTGCCGTTCAGCTGCGCGGGTCCCGCGGCCCGGTGTCGCCTTCCCACCATGCCTTTGTCAGGCCCTGATAGACGGTGATGCGGCTGCCTTCAGGAAAGGCGCGCAACATGTCCCGGCGATAGGGCAGGCTCTGCCCGTCACGCCCGTGTTCGTCGCGCCACGCGAGGCGGTAGAGACGGCGGGAATTGACGGTGATGTGGGTGCGCGCATGTTCGGTGACCACGGCCCGTTCGCGTGCACCGTAGCGACGTGCGCGTAGGGCGGCGATGGCGCGCCGGGCCGGGACCCAGAGCGCGACGAGGAACACCACCCCGAAGACCAGCGCGATGCCCTGTGTCACGGCAGAGGCGCTCCGGTTCTCGCCCCGCGACAGCTCGATCATGTTCGGTTCGGACGCGAGGTACCAGAGCGTGATCGGCGTGCCGATGGCGCTTCGGTCATGGGTGGCGGCATCGGTGTTCTGTTCGACGGTGAGCGGCGCGCCGCCGTCCGGCGTGAACCCCACCTTCACGAAATAGGAGCGTGTCTCGTCCCCGTCGCTATCGCGCGAAATGCGGATATCGCGGCCGAGCACGGTGCCCACGGCCTCGACCCCCTCGGCATCGAAGCGCTCTGCCGTGCGGAGCGTGAAATGGCTGACCAGTGTGAGGATCAGCGTGATGACCAGCGGGATATAGGCGATCCAGCCGCCCATCCGGTGAAAGAGGCGGAAAAAGGAGACCGGTCTGGCAAGGGACGGTTCGGCTGGCATGGCGCGGAGATTGCCGCTGGGGCAGGTCAAGATCAAGCGCAGGTCACTGGTGTCGGACGATTTTTTGCGGCCCTGTGTCCGGGCTGGGGAATAGGAAGGTAGTGCGGCGCGGGGCGCGTATCGAAAGGCGCATGTCGGTCGCCACGGCGTGGTCCGCCTTTCGGTATCGGATAGGCGTACCGAGCGAAGCAGTTGCGACAGATGCGTTTTGGCGCTAATGCAGAAATCAAAGGAGATACTGCATGATCGGGACCCGCAACGATTTGCGACGATGACGTTCATGCCGCGCCAGGGCGCGGCACCTGCAGCCCATCCTTCGTTTTCATGAAAGGTGTCTCATGACCCAGTCCATCGCCATCATCGGCGCGTCCGGATACACCGGCGCGGAACTCATCCGGCTGATCGCCACCCACCCGTCGTTCGAGATCAAGGCGCTGGCCGCCAATTCCAAGGCCGGCCAGAGCATGGCCCAGGTCTTTCCGCACCTGCGCCACCTCGACCTGCCGACTTTGGTCACGTGGGAACAAATCGACTTCTCCGGGATCGACCTTTGCTTCTGCGCCCTGCCGCACAAGACGAGCCAGGAAGTGATCTCGAAACTGCCCAAAAGCCTGAAGATCGTCGACCTGTCGGCGGATTTCCGTCTGCGTGACCCGGCCGCCTACAAGACGTGGTACGGCAACGATCATGCCGCGGTCGAGATGCAGGAAGAGGCGGTCTACGGCCTGACCGAGTTCTATCGCGACGAGATCGCCGGGGCGCGGCTGGTGGCGGGTACCGGGTGCAATGCGGCCACCGGCCAGTACATCTTGCGGCCGCTGATCACCGCCGGCGTGATCGACCTGGACGAGATCATCCTCGACTTGCAATGCGGCGTCTCCGGCGCGGGCCGGTCGCTGAAGGAAAACCTGCTGCACGCCGAGCTCTCGGAAGGGACCAACGCCTATTCGGTGGGTGGCACGCACCGGCACCTAGGCGAGTTCGATCAGGAGTTCTCGAAGCTGGCCGGGCGCGAGGTGAAGATCCAGTTCACGCCGCATCTCGGGCCCTTCAACCGCGGCATCCTCGCCACCTGTTACGTCAAGGGCGAGGCTGAGGCGATCAACATGGCGCTCGAGGCGGCTTATGCCAACGAACCTTTTGTAGAGGTGCTGCCCTTCGGCGAGACGCCCTCCACCCACCACGTGCGCGGGTCGAACTTCGTGCATATCGGGGTGGTGGCGGACCGGCTGCCGGGACGGACCATCGTGGTCGCGACGCTCGACAACCTGTGCAAGGGGTCTTCCGGACAGGCCCTGCAGAACGCCAACCTCATGCTGGGTGTCGAGGAAACCGCCGGGCTGATGCTGGCGCCCTGCTTCCCGTAGGATCGTGCGTACTGACAGAGCGCGCTTTTGCGCGCGCTCTGTCTCCGGGGCGCTGCCCCGGACCCCGAGGTATTTGGGCCAAGATGAAGGGGCGGGTGCGGCCTGTTCCACCAATCGGGACGGGCAAATCGCCACAGGTCTCCCCGCGGGGCGGGGAATCGCATATATAGCGATGCACCGATCTTTGGGAGGACGGACATGGCACTGAAATCGCTGAAGAAGAAACGGCGGATCCAGGTTGTGGCGCTGGCGGCGGTCGCACTGATCGTGTCCACCGGCCTGATCGGCTATGCGATGCGGGACGGGATCAACTTCTTCCGCTCCCCGAGCCAGGTGATGGAGGAGCCGCCGACTCCGAACGAGGTCTTCCGCATCGGTGGCCTTGTGGAGGACGGCTCTCTGGAACGGGGCGTCGGCGAGACGGTCAGGTTCCGGGTGACGGACGGGGGGGCGACGGTGCCGGTCGTCTTCACCGGCGTGCTGCCAGACCTGTTCGACGAGAACCAGGGCATGGTGGGCACCGGCCGTTACGTGAACGGTGTCTTCGAAGCCTCTGAAATCCTTGCGAAACACGACGAAACCTACATGCCCAAGGAAGTGGTCGACGCGCTCAAGGCGCAAGGCGTCTACCAGGAACCCGAGAGCTGATCGTGGGCGTCTGGCGCCGGATCATGGTGTTTCGCTCAGGGCGCCCAGTCGACTGACCGGACCGTAGAATAAGGGACCGCTTAAGTGGATTCTCAGTCCACCTTTGACATCGCGGTCAGGATGCGGCGGGCGGAGTCGGGGTTGATGTCCGTGTCCCGGATCGCCGATCCACGCGTCTCATCCCTTTGTATCCCGTTGCCGGAGGGCGGCTCGATCCAATGCTCGGCAGGCAGGACGAGCGCTATGCGCAGGCCGGCGCGCGGCGCGCGGGTGATGTGCACCAACCCGCCCGATTGCCGGGCGAATCCCGAGACGGCGGAGAGCCCGAGGCCCGAGGCCTCCGTCTTGCCCTTGGTGGTGTAGAACGGCTCCGTCAGCAGGGCGAGCGCCTCCTCGGGCACGCCCGGGCCGTTGTCCTCGACGAAGATGACGGTATAGGGCGGCGGGCTTTCGGCGTTATGTGCCGGGTCGGGAGGGGCATCGCGCGTCTCCACCCAGATGCGCACCTTGCCGTTCCCGAGCGTGGCGTCCTGCGCATTGAGGCAAAGCTGCACGAGGCAGGTTTCCAGCATGTCGGCATCCACATACGCGGTCGGCGCGTCGGCCGGTGGTACGATCGTGATCTGCATCCCCGGGTCGAGCAGATCGCCCAGCAGGTCCTGCAGCCGGTCGAGGAAGCCGGCAAGGGGCAGGGTCATGGGGTTGAGGCGCGTGCGGCCCGAGGAGGCGAGCAGTTGCTGCACGGTGGAGGCGGCCCGGCGCGCGGCCCTGCGGCTGAGGTCGAGTGCGGCCATCCGATCCTCCGGCGTGTCGAGCATCTCGAACAGTTCGAGATGGCCGAGGATGACGGTCAGCTGGTTGTTGAAGTCATGCGCCACGCCGCCGACGAACTGGTTCAGCGCGCGGGCCTTCTGGGCGTTGGCGTACTTCTGCTGCGCTTCGCGCAGCTGTGCCTGTTGCCGCGCGTCGGCCATCAGCGAGACGATGACATAGGTCGTCAGGGCGCCGTCGGCGACGAGGACCAGCGCGGCCTCCTGCCAATTGCGCGTCAGCGGCAGGGCAATCGCCGCGGCCGCCCCGAAGATCGTCAGCAGAAGGCATATGTCGACTGCGATGATCGCACTGTCCCTCTGGCGCCTGTGCAGCAGGTAGATCGTGTAGCCGATCAGTGTGACCGCCGCGGCAAAAGTCATTCCGGGGCCGGGGGCGTCGGCCAGGATCCAGATCGGCAGCGACAGGAAGATCAGGCCGGAGATGGCGTAGGCCGCAAGCACGACCGCGATGTCGAACAGCGGCGTGCGCACATTCCGCCGCGCAAGCAGCGCCATGATCGTCAGTTCCGAGCCGGTGTGTGCAATGAACCAGAGGATGACGAGCGGGTCGGGCCGGGCGATGTAATAGGCGGTGGCGCCTATGCCGACGAGCAGGATGCGCAGCAGCGTGTCGGACCGCGATCTGTGCTCGGCCCGGCGAATCTCCTCGAGCCTGTCGTCGTATGTTGGAGAAGCCATAGCGTGCACCCTGCGCGTCCCGACCCCCGGCAAGCGCCGGAAACCGGATGCCATCATAGGCGGGCGGAGACAATCGCTCTATGGACGTCAGGGTGGTATTGCCCTGCGGCGCGGTCTCATGCGTATAGGGCTGGCGCCTTTGGGTTGCGCCAGCCCGTTGCTGTCATCTCAGGATGGAGCGACCGGCATAGATCGCGGTGTCTTCCAGCATCTCCTCGATCCGGATGAGCTGGTTGTACTTCGCAAGCCGGTCGGAGCGCGCGAGGCTGCCGGTCTTGATCTGGCCGCAGTTGGTGGCGACGGCGAGATCGGCAATGGTGGCGTCCTCGGTTTCGCCGGACCGGTGCGACATCACGTTGGTCATGCGCGCGCGGTGCGCCATCTCGACGGCCTGGAGCGTTTCCGTCAGCGTGCCGATCTGGTTGACCTTCACCAGCATGGAGTTTGCGCAGCCCTTCTCGATGCCCATCGACAGGCGCTTGGGGTTGGTGACGAACAGGTCGTCGCCCACAAGCTGGCAGCGGTTGCCAAGAACGTCGGTCAGCATCTTCCAGCCGTCCCAGTCATCCTCGGCGCAGCCGTCCTCGATGGAGATGATCGGGTAGTCGTTTACCAGCGCCTCGAGGTACTTCACGTTGTCTTCCGGCGAGAGCGACAGGCCTTCGCCCTTCATCTCGTACTTGCCGTCCTTGAAGTACTCGGTAGAGGCGGCGTCGAGCGCGAGGTAGATGTCTTCACCCGGCTTGTAGCCCGCTTTCTCGATGGACTTCAGGATGAAGTCGAGCGCGTCGCGCGTGCCCTTAAGTTCCGGTGCAAAGCCGCCCTCGTCGCCGAGGCCAGTGGACATGCCCGCCGCCGAAAGCTCCTTCTTCAGGGTGTGGAAGACCTCGGACCCCATGCGCACGGCGTCGGCGATGTTCTCTGCCGCGACCGGCATGATCATGAATTCCTGGATGTCGATCGGGTTGTCCGCATGCTCGCCGCCGTTGATGATGTTCATCATTGGGACGGGCAGGGTGCGGGCAGAGGTGCCGCCGACGTAGCGGAACAGCGGCTGGCCGGAGAAGTCGGCGGCGGCCTTCGCGCAGGCCAGCGACACGCCGAGGATCGCATTGGCGCCGAGGCGGCCCTTGTTGTCGGTGCCGTCGAGCTCGATCATCGTGAGGTCGATGGCGACCTGTTCGGTGGCGTCGAAGCCGACGATGTTCTCGGCGATCTCGCCGTTCACGCTGGCCACCGCATCGCGGACGCCCTTGCCCATGTAGCGCGACTTGTCGCCGTCGCGCTTCTCCACGGCCTCGTGCACGCCGGTCGATGCACCGGAGGGCACGGCGGCCCGGCCCATGGTGCCGTCTTCGAGGAGAACGTCGACCTCGACGGTCGGGTTGCCGCGGCTGTCGAGTATCTCGCGGGCGTGGATGTCGATGATGGTGCTCATGGCTGTCTCCGGAGCTGGGCGTTTGTCCGGAGGTTTATCAGGCCGGGGGGGAAAGTAAACGGTGGCGTTACCGCTAACACGCCTTCTGGCGCGCGGGTTGCGCTAACGCCGGTGCCGCGGGCGCCACGGTGCGGGCGAGGGCGCGTTCCCTGAGGAAGGTGTAGAGCCCCGCGGCAAAGATGATCCCGGCGCCGAGGTAGGTCATCAGGTCGGGACGGTCGCCGAAGATCAGCATGCCAAGCGCCGGGGTGAACAGCAGGCGGGTGTAGCGGAAGGGCGCGACGACGGAGGCTGGGGCCATGCGCATCGCCGTCGTGATGGCGAGGTAGCCCAGCGTGGTCACGACGATGGCCCCCAGCATGAACCACAGCGTCGGGGCAGAGTAATCCGACGGCCGGTCAGCCAGGCTCCACAGCAGGATGCCGGCCGGGATGGTCACGGCGAAGCCCCAGGTGGAGATGGCGAGGGCCGGGATGTGCGATGGCGAGAGACGGGTGACGAGGTCGCGGCCCGAGAGGCCCGCAATGCCCAACACGGCAAAGAGTTCATACCCGGTGAAGCTGGCCGACCACGGGCGGATCACCAGCAGCATGCCCAGGATCCCCGCGGCCACGGCGAACCAGCGGCGCGGGCCGATAACCTCCTTCAGGAAGATCGCCGCACCGATGGTGACGATCAGCGGTCCGGTCTGCATGATTGCAGCGAAAACCGGCAGAGACACATGGGCCAGGCCGTTGACGAGGCCGATGGCGCCGATGATCTCGAACCCATTGCGCAAAAGGATCATCGGGTGCAGCGCATCCCTGGTCAGGACCTTCACCCGCATCGCCATGGCCAACGCGATGAACAACACCGTGCCGCCGATGGCAACGAGGGTCATCGCCTCGCCGATCGGCGCGCGCTGTGTGGCCAGCTTGTAGAAGGCATCGGACCCGGCCAGCAGGGCCATGGACAGGATCATGAGAAGAATGGCGCGGAGGGTCATGCGGCCTTGTGACCGGGTTTGCAGGATTCGGCAAGATGCATGCCGAACGCATATTTCTGCTGGTGTCAGGGAACGACCGCCGCCGTCGATCAAGGGTAAGGCGGGAGATATGACCGGCGGATTGTCAGTTCGACGCGGTCTGCAGTTCCTGCAGGTGGGCCGCACAGCCGCGCAGCGCCGCGTAGTCGTCGGTGACAAGATGCACCGGGAACTGTTCCATGAAGGCGGCGAACCGCCCCTTGTCCCGAAACGCCTCGGCAAAGCCCAGGTCCATCAGGTGCGGCCCGAGGTGCCGGATGACGCCGCCGACAAGGAAGACGCCGCCGAAGGGCAGGTTGGTCAGGGCAAGGTCGCCCGCGTACCGTCCGAGGTAGCGGACGAAGATCGTCGCGGCCTTCCGGGCTCGGTCCTCGCCTGCCGCATAGGCCTCCATGACCGTTGCCGCATCGCGCCGCCCGGCGCCGTCGCCGATGAACTCGTCGAGGTTCTCGAGCCCGCGACCGGACAGGATCTCTTCCATGCCAGATGAGGGAAGGCGCGTGCTCATCCAGTCGATCAGCCGCAGCTCCTCCGCATCGCGGGCCTGAAGGGTGATGTGCCCGGCCTCTGCCGCGGGGACCAGCGTCAGCGTCCCTGAGGTATGCACCGGCACCGCGTTGAGCCCGGTGCCGACGTTCACGACCAGCCGCACGTCGCTAGGCGCGGCTTGGCCAGGCATCAACGTCAGGAGGCTGCCCGCATCCAGATGCGGGACGGAGTGGCCCTGCGCCTGCAGGTCGTTCAACACCACCACGCGCGCGCCGCCGGTGCGGGCCGACAGGGCCCGCGCATCGATCGTCCAGTCGAGATTGGTGAGCGTGCCGACCCCATCCTTCACCGGCCCGGCCATGTCGATGCAGATCGCGCCGACCAGCGGATAAGCGGAAAGGTAGGAGTCGAGGATCGGTTCGAGCCCCGGGTGTTCGGCGTTGCGGTAGCGCTGGATGGTGCCGGTCAGCACCTCGCCCCCGTCGCAGAGGGCGACACGTGTGTTCGTGCCGCCGATGTCGACGGTTACGGAAACGGGGGTGATCATGGCTGATCCCTTCAGCTTTGCAGCGCGGCCTTGAGTTCGTGGTAGGAGGATTTCGCCGTTCTTTCAAGTGTTTCGAAGTCGACGTGCACCAGCCCGAAGCGCTTTTCATACCCCAGAGCCCACTCGTAGTTGTCGAGTAGCGACCAGATGAAATAGCCCGACACCGGCACGCCCGCGGCAATCGCCCGCTGCACCGCGTCGAGGTGATCCTCAAGGAAGGCGATCCGCGATGGATCCTTCGCGGCACCGTCGACCAGCACGTCCGGAGAGGCCATGCCGTTTTCGGTGACGTAAAGCGGCAGGTCGCCGGTGTACTCTTTGGCGGTGCGCGTCAGGAAGTCTTCCAGCCCCTGCGGGTAGATTTCCCAGTCCATGAAGGTCTTGGGCAGCGGCCCTTCGACCTCTTTCAGAGACGGGAAGGGCGTTGCATCCGGCGCGATCAGCTTGCGGGTGTAGTAGTTCAGCCCGCACCAGTCGAGCGGCGCCTGGATCGTCGGGAAGTCGTCCTGCCAGCCCTTCGGCAGATGCGGCTCCAGCCCGTCGAGCGCCGCCTGCGGGTAGGCGCCCTTGAACACGCCGCCCAGGAACCAGCGGTTGTAGATCGCATCATAGCGGGCCGCGGCGGCCTGCGCCTCGGGCGTGCCGTCGGCGGGCGTGGACCATTCGAGGTTGAAGACCCCGCCGAGGTTCGACATGCCGAGACCGCGCATCGTCTGGATGGCCGTGCCATGGGCCAGAAGGACGTGATGCATCGCACGGGCGGCGGCGCGCACGTCACGCAGGCCGGGCGCGTGGCCGCCCATGAAATGCGACAGCCACGCCACGCACCACGGCTCGTTGATCGGCGCGACAGAGAACATCCGGTCGCCGAGCCGCTTCATGGCGATCTCGGCAAACTCGCCGAACCAGGCTGCGATGTCCCGGTTGCGCCAGCCGCCCTTGTCGGCCAGCGCGGAGGGCAGCTCCCAGTGATAGAGCGTGGCACAGGGCTTCAGGCCGCGTTCCAGCATCGCGTCGGTCAGCCGGTCGTAGTAATCCAGACCTTCTTCGTTCGGCGTGCCGGTGCCCTCGGGCAGAACGCGCGCCCAGCTGATCGAGAAGCGGTAGGCGTCGAGCCCGGCCGCCTTCACCAGGTCGAGATCCTCGGCGAAGCGGTGATAGTGGTCGCAGGCGCGGTCGCCGTTCTCGGCACGGACCACGTTGCCGGGGGTCGCGGCGAAGTCGTCCCAATGGGTGCGGCCCGCACCGCCGAAGGCGTGACCCTCGATCTGGTAGGCGGACGTTGCGGTGCCGAAGAGGAAACCTTCGGGGAAATCGGATCGCTTGTGGCGCATGGAAAAACCTTATGTCGGTTGGGGGACCTTGCGGGCCGGGCCGGTGGAGGTGCCGATGATCAGCTCTGCCTCCATGAGGTGTGTCAGGGGTTTGCCGCCGGGATTGCGGATCTGGTCCAGCAGCATTTTCGCCGCACGCTCACCAGCCTCGCGGACGGAGGAGCGTGTGGCGGTGAAGATCGGCACGGAATGCCCGTTCTTGAGGTATCCGAGGTCGTCGTCATGGGTGATGACCGAGATGTCGCGCCCCATCTGCAGCCCGGCATCGTGGATCGCGCGGCGCACGCCGATGGCCGTGATCATCGACGAGACGAGGAAGGCTGTCGGCGGACGGTCGGCGGCCAGCATTTCGGCGGCGGTGCGGAAGCCGTAGACCTCCGTCATTTCCTCGGCCCGCATCAGGGCCGGGTCGGGTGTCATGCCACGGCCTGCCAGTGCCGCCTCGTACCCGATTCGTCGGCGATAGGCGAAGTCCATGAACTCCAGCCCGTTGATCAGGGCGATGCGTTCGTGGCCGAGGTCCAGCAGGAACTCCGTCGCACGTTGGAAGGCCCCGGCGTTGTTAATGTCGAGCCAGGAGTACGGCTCCGTCACTTGGGATGCGCGGCCATGCACCAGGAAGGGCATTCCGAGCTCCGACAGCAGGGCGATTCGCGGGTCGGACATCTTCGGGCCGTGCACGATGATGCCGTCGACGATACCGCGCGCGTCAATGGAGCGGTAGGCCTTTTCCTCTTCCATGTCGGAGACGAGGGAGATGACGATCTCGTACCCGGCGCGGGAATAGGCGTTGCCGGCGCCCGCGATGAAATCGCCGAAGATGGGGTTCACCATCTCATGACTGGCAGAGATCGGAAGGATGTGGCCGATGGCATGGGCGCGGCCTGTCGCGAGCCCCTTGGCGCGCGTGTTGGGGCTGTAATTCATGTCGCGCGCGGCCTGTTTGACGCGCGCTCTCGTCTTCTCGCTCACCTCCGGATAGCCGTTCAGCGCACGGCTGACGGTCGTCTGCGACAGGTGGAGATGCTCTGCGAGTTCCTTGAGGTTCATTGTGCCATGTGATCCAAAGCGCTTTGGCTTTGTCAAGGGAATGTTCGTGAACAGGGCGTGATGCAATGCGGCGCTTTATGCTGCATCGCAGCGGCGCTTTTCATTAATTTGTTGGACGCACGGTTGACACACGCTATTGATTAGGAAAGGCTGATCTCGCTCAAAGCGCTTTGGATCTCTCTGCCGGAGCGGGCGTGGTTGGGCTCAGTTTCACCCGCCGGCAGGCGGGATACCGGGAGGACGTATTCATGAAAACTTCGCTTTATGCCGGTGTTGCCCTTTGCACGCTGGGTGCCGGAGCAGCGCAGGCAGAGGACCTGACGGTCTTCGGTCCGTGGCTCGGGCCGGACCAGGAAATGGTCGAAACCGTGCTGGATGCCTTCGCCGAACAGTCGGGCCACAACGTGTCCTACGTCGGATCCGACAGCTTCGAGCAGCAGATCCTTGTCGACGCCGAAGCCGGCTCTGCGCCGAACGTGTCGGTTTTCCCGCAGCCGGGCCTCGCGTCCGACATGGCGTCGCGCGGTTTCCTCACCCCGCTGGGCGAAGACGTGGCCGACTGGGTGGCCGAGAACTACGCGGCCGGGCAGTCCTGGGTCGACCTCGGCACCTATGCCGGTCCGGACGGCGAGGATCATCTCTACGGTTTCTTCTACAAGGTCGATGTGAAGTCGCTGGTCTGGTACGTGCCGGAAAACTTCGAGGACGCGGGCTACGAGGTTCCCGAGACGCTGGAAGACCTCAAGGCGCTGACCGAGCAGATGGTCGAGGACGGCGAGACGCCGTGGTGCGTCGGGCTCGGGTCCGGCGGTGCGACCGGCTGGCCGGCGACCGACTGGGTCGAGGACATGATGCTGCGCACGCAGTCGCCCGAGGACTACGACGCCTGGGTCAGCAACGACCTGAAGTTCAACGACCCGAAGGTGGTTGGTGCGATCGAGGAATTCGGCTGGTTCATCGAGGATGGCCGCGTGGCCGGGGGCCGGGGTGCCGTCGCCTCCACTGACTTCCGCGACAGCCCGAAGGGTCTCTTTGCCTCGCCGCCGCAGTGCTACATGCACCACCAGGCGTCGTTCATCCCGGCCTTCTTCCCGGAAGGCACCGAAGTAGGGCTGGACGCGGATTTCTTCTACTTCCCGGCCTACGCCGAGAAGGACCTCGGCACGCCGGTTCTGGGTGCGGGCACCCTCTGGGCCATCACCAACGAGAACCAGGCCGCGCATGACCTGATCACCTGGCTCCAGACGCCCGAGGCGCACGAAATCTGGATGGGCCTCAAAGGCTTCCTGACCCCGCACAAGGGTGTCGACCCGGAGGCGTTCTCCGACCCGACGCTGCGCAAGATGAACGAGATCCTGTTGGGCGCCACCACCTTCCGCTTCGACGGCTCCGACCTGATGCCGGGCGGCGTGGGCGCTGGTTCCTTCTGGACCGGCATGGTGGACTACGCCGGAGGCGAATCCGCCGAAGCGGTGGCGACCGAGATCCAGGAAAGCTGGGACGCGCTGAAGTAAGCGCCTGAACGAAGTCCGCCCCGGACACTTGTCGGCCGCCCGCGTGGCGCCGGGTCCGGGGCGGGGTTGCATACAGCGAGGGAGACGGGCCGATGCATCCGGCGCTACAGGGTCTTTTGACGATCGTGATCGGAGTGGGTGCGTGCCTCGCCTACTTCTGGGCCTCGAACCAGATCCTGGACAAGGTTCTGTTCCCGGCCAAGGGCCCCAATGCGGGGCGCAACATCAACCGCGCCAACATGGTGCGGCCGTGGCTCTTCCTGTTTCCTGCGCTCTTTGCGCTGACGCTCTACCTTGCATATCCGGTGCTCGAAACGCTGCGCCTGTCGCTGACCGACCGGCGGATGGGCGGTGCGTGGACCGGGTTCGACAACTACACTCAGATGTTCTCCGAGGCGAAGTTCTGGGAGGCGATGCGCAACAACATGCTCTGGCTGATCGTCGTGCCCGCGCTGTCGACCGCCTTCGGGCTGATCGTGGCGCAGCTGACCGACCGGCTGCGCTGGGGCAACGTGGCGAAGTCGCTGATCTTCATGCCCATGGCGATCTCCTTCGTCGGCGCGTCGGTGATCTGGAAACTGGTCTACGACGCCCGCCCGCCGGGCACCGAGCAGATCGGCGTGCTGAACGCACTCTACGTGTTCTTCACCGGCGGCGAGCCGCAGCAGTGGCTGACGATCCCGCTGTGGAACAACTTCTTCCTGATGGTGGTGCTGATCTGGATCCAGACCGGCTTTGCCATGGTGATCCTCTCCGCCGCCCTGCGCGGCATCCCCGAAGAGACGGTCGAGGCGGCCATCGTCGATGGCGCCGGTCCCTTCCAGATCTTCTTCAAGATCAAGGTGCCGCAGATCTATCCGACCATCATGGTGGTCTGGACGACGATCACGCTGGTGGTGCTGAAGATCTTCGACATCGTGTTCGCCATGACCAATGGCCAGTGGGGCACGCAGGTTCTGGCCAACTACATGTTCGACAAGCTGTTCCGGGCCAACGACTGGGGCGTGGGGTCCGCCTCGGCCATCATCATCATGGTCCTCGTGACGCCGATCCTCGTGTGGAACGTGGTGCAGGCGCGCCGGGAAATGCGCTGATGCGCAGGACGGCCGCGCAGGGATAAAGGGGCAGGGGGCTCGTTATGGACAATATCGCAGGACACAAGTCGTCGCTGACATGGGCGGTGAACATCTCCGTCGTGGTGATCGTGGCGCTCTGGCTGTTCCCGACCGTGGGGCTGTTCGTGTCGTCCTTCCGGACGGCGGACCAGATCGCCACCACCGGCTGGTGGAAGGCGCCCATCGCCGCCGAGCAGAACCTCGTGCTGCGCACCAAGGCCCCGGACCAGCAGGTGCAGGAGGGCGACCTCTTCGTCATCGCCGGCAACCTCTTCGACGAGGAGGGCCGCGACCGGCTGGACATCTCGGCCTGGGGCACGTCCTCGCGCGATGTGGCGGCCTATGAACCGGGCGACACGGCCGAAGACGACCAGATGCGCATCTCCGTGGCGGAGAACGGCGACTACCGCATCGAAAGTCTTGTCGCGATGGAGGGCCGCCGCGGCGAGCGTTTGTTCGTCACCGCGCTGGTGCCGCCGGAGTTCACGCTCGACAACTACCGGCAGGTGCTGACCTCCGGCAACGCCACCGACAGCATGGCCAAGGCCTTCTTCAACACGCTGACGGTGACGATCCCGGCGACGATCATCCCGATCGTGGTGGCGGCCTTTGCGGCCTATGCGCTGGCATGGATGGATTTCCCGGGCCGCGCGCTGCTGATCGCCTTCGTGGTCGGCCTGCTGGTCGTGCCGCTGCAACTGGCGCTGATCCCGCTGCTGAAGCTGCACCTGCAGATCGGCATCGGGAAGGGCTACCTCGGGACGTGGCTGGCGCACACGGCCTTCGGGTTGCCACTCGCGATCTACCTGCTCAGGAACTACATGGCCGGGCTGCCGCGCGACATCATCGAGAATGCGCGCGTGGACGGGGCGACGGACTTCCAGATCTTCACCAAGATCATCCTGCCGCTCAGCTATCCGGCGCTGGCCAGCTTCGCGATCTTCCAGTTCCTCTGGACGTGGAACGATCTGCTGGTAGCCAAGGTCTTCCTGATCGACGCCACCGGCCAGACCACGGTGATGACCAACCAGATCGTCGAACTGCTGGGGACGCGCGGCGGCAACTGGGAAATCCTTGCCACCGCGGCCTTCGTCAGCATCGCCGTACCGCTGGTCGTGTTCTTCGCCATGCAGAGATACCTGGTGCGCGGCCTCCTGGCCGGCTCCGTGAAATGAGATGAAACCCGCCCCGGGACAAGGACCGGGGCCCCGGCCGCGGGCCGGTCACGAAAAGGCGCCGGACGCCGTCCGGGCCTGAAAAGGGAAAGAAAATGACAGACTCGAGCATCGACAAGGACTGGTGGCGCGGCGGAGTGATCTACCAGATCTACCCCCGCAGCTACCAGGACTCCAACGGCGACGGGATCGGCGACCTCAACGGCATCACGGCGCGCCTCTGGCACGTCGCGAGCCTTGGTGTGGACGCGATCTGGATCTCGCCGTTCTTCACCTCTCCGATGAAGGACTTCGGTTACGACGTGAGCGACTACTGCGACGTCGACCCGATGTTCGGCTCGCTCTCGGACTTCGACACGATGGTCGAGACGGCGCATCTGCACGGTATCAAGGTGATGATCGACCTTGTGCTGTCACACACCTCGGACCTGCACCCTTGGTTCGTGGAAAGCCGGTCGTCGCGCACTAATGCGAAATCCGACTGGTACGTGTGGTCCGATCCGCAACCCGATGGCACACCGCCCAACAACTGGCTGTCGATCTTCGGCGGCTCGGCCTGGCAGTGGGACACCACGCGGGAACAGTACTACCTGCACAACTTCCTGACCTCGCAGCCGGACCTCAACTTCCATTGCCCCGAGGTGCAGGACGCCTTGCTGGAGGTGGTGCGGTTCTGGCTGGACCGGGGGGTGGATGGCTTCCGCCTCGACACGATCAACTTCTACGTGCACGATCAGGAGCTGCGTTCCAACCCGCCGCTCCCGCCCGAACGCCGCGACGACTCCATCGCTCCGAAGGTGAACCCCTACAATCACCAGGAGCACATCTATTCGAAGAACCGGCCCGAGAACATCGCCTTCCTCGAACGGTTCCGCGCTCTGCTGGACGAATACGAAGGCAAGACCGCCGTGGGCGAGGTCGGCGACGCGCAGCGCGGGCTGGAGATCATGGGAGAGTACACGCGCGGCACCAAGCGCGTGCACATGTGCTATTCTTTCGAGTTCCTGTCGAACACCTATCCCTCTGCCGAGCGGGTGGTGAAGGTGATGAACGACGTGGACGAGCGGGCGAATGGCGGCTGGCCCTGCTGGGCCTATTCCAACCACGACGTGGTGCGCCACGCTTCGCGCTGGAACCTGCCCCCGGCGGCGCTGCGGGCGCTGACGACCCTGCAGATGTGCCTGCGCGGGTCGGTCTGCATCTACCAGGGCGAGGAACTGGGCCTGCACGAGGCCGACGTGGCCTACGAGGACCTTCAGGACCCCTACGGCATCGCCATGTGGCCGGAGTTCAAGGGCCGCGACGGCTGCCGCACGCCGATGGTCTGGGACGCGCAGGCGGTGAACGGCGGGTTCTCCGACGCCCACCCCTGGCTGCCGGTCAGCTTCGAGCACATCCGCGCCGCCGTGTCGGCGCAGGAGGAAGACCCGGGCGCGCTCTTGCACCACTACCGCAAGGCCATCGCCTTCCGTCACAGCCACATCGCGCTGAAGAAGGGCGAGCACTACGGGATGGACCACACCGGCACCGTCGTGCACTTTTTCCGCAAGCATGACGACGAGGAGATCTTCGTGGCGATCAACCTGTCGGGCGAGCCTTCGAACATCGAGATGCCGGAAGGCAGCTGGTTCCAGATCGGGCAGGAACTGGGCAGCGCCGCGCCGGGACCGGACGGCAAGCTGCATCTTGGTCCGTGGCAACCTGCGCTTGCGCTGCGCAACACGCACTGAAGCGATAGAAGGGGGAGGGGCATGGCTGGACTGAAACTCAGGGACGTCGAAAAGACGTATGGCGGCACGGTCAACGTGCTGAACGACATCAACCTCGACGTCGAGGCCGGCGAACTGATCGTGTTCGTCGGGCCGTCGGGCTGCGGAAAGTCGACGCTGCTCAGGATGATCGCGGGGCTGGAGAAGATCACCGGCGGGACGCTGGAGATCGACGGGCAGGTGGTCAACGACGTGCCGCCCGCGCAGCGTGGCATCGCCATGGTGTTCCAGTCCTACGCGCTCTATCCGCACATGACGGTGCGCGACAACATGGCCTTCGCGCTGAAGCTGGCAAAGAAGACCCCGGCCGAGATCGAGGAGGCGGTGAACCGCGCCGCGAAGATGCTTCAGCTGGAACCCTATCTCGACCGTCTGCCCAAGGCCCTTTCCGGCGGTCAGCGGCAGCGGGTGGCCATCGGACGCTCCATCGTTCGAGACCCGAAGGTGTTCCTGTTCGATGAACCGCTGTCGAACCTGGATGCCGCTTTGCGGGTCGCCACACGGATCGAGATCGCCCAGCTCAAGGAGTCGATGCCGGACCGCACGATGATCTACGTGACCCACGACCAGGTGGAGGCGATGACGCTCGCCACGCGCATCGTGGTGCTGGCCAACAAGGGCATCGCGCAGGTCGGCACGCCGCTCGATCTCTACGAGCGGCCCAACAGCGAGTTCGTGGCGCAGTTCATCGGTTCCCCGTCGATGAACCTGCTGCCCGGCGAGGTGATCGCCACGGGCGAGCAGACCACCGTGCGCCTTGAGGGCGGCGGAACCGCGCTGTCAAACGTGCCGACGAAGGACAGCGACATGGGATTGAAGGTGAAGGTCGGCATCCGGCCCGAGGACTTCACCCGGACTACGGGCGAGGCGATCTTCTCGGGCGAGGTGGCGATCACCGAGGCGCTCGGCGAGGTCACGCTGCTGTACTTCGTGGCGGAAAAGGACGCGGACGCGGTCATCGCGAAGCTGCCGGGCATTCATGTCGGGATGCGCGGGCAGACTGTGCCGCTGACGGCAGTGCCGGAAAAGGTGCACCTGTTCGCGGACGGCGTGTCGCTGCTTTACCGCTGAATTTAAGGGGCGCGGCGCGTCAGTGCCGCGCACCAGTTCGGGGACACGCCCCGGTTACTCGACTTCGCCACCGGCGCGGCGCCAGTGCCCCAGCCCGCCGATGTTGTGCACCTCGGCATGGCCCATCCGTTCCAGCATCTGTTTCGCCATGGCCGACCGCGCGCCCGACGCGCAGTAGACGGCGATGGGCTTGCCGTCCTTCAGTTCGGGCACACATTCCGGCGACCGCGGATCGGCGCGCATCATCAGCGTGGCGCTGGGAATATTGATCGCGCCCTTCGCCTTGCCGCCGGACGCCAGTTCCGACGGATCGCGAATATCGACCAGAACGATGTCACCTGCGGCGGTGCGTGCCACCGCATCCGCTGCGGTCATGCCCGCCGGGGTCATGGTGCGTTGATTGAATGCGAACATTTTCGGCGTCTCCTGTGCTCTTGCGGCAATATATACATTCCTATTTTAGAATGTAAAGGCGCAGCATTGATGTTCGGTTAATGTTCTCATTTTCCGATTGGCCCGGGCGCATGTTTCAACTATGTCTAAAACGTTCATCGACCCGGGGAGTCCCCATGCCAGAGCTGAAGCAGATCGAGGTGCGTGGCGCGCGCGAGCACAATCTGAAATCGATCGACGTGGATATTCCGCGGGATCAGCTGGTTGTCATCACCGGCCTGAGTGGATCGGGCAAGTCATCGCTCGCGTTCGACACGATTTATGCCGAAGGGCAGAGGCGCTATGTCGAGTCGCTCTCGGCCTACGCGCGGCAGTTCCTCGACATGATGGAGAAGCCCGACGTCGACCACATCAGCGGTTTGTCGCCGGCGATTTCCATCGAGCAGAAGACCACCTCGAAGAACCCGCGCTCGACCGTCGGCACGGTGACGGAGATCTACGATTACCTCCGCCTGCTGTTCGCGCGCGTCGGCACACCCTATTCGCCTGCCACCGGCAAGCCCATCGAGGCGCAGCAGGTGCAGGACATGGTCGACCGGGTCATGGACATGGAGGAGGGGACGCGCGCCTATCTTCTGGCGCCCATCGTGCGCGACCGGAAGGGGGAGTACCGCAAGGAGTTCCTCGAACTGCGCAAGCAGGGTTTCCAGCGGGTCAAGGTGGACGGCACGTTCTACGAACTGGACGAGCCGCCGACCCTCGACAAGAAGTTCCGCCATGACATCGACGTGGTTGTGGATCGCGTCGTCGTGCGCGACGGGATGCAGACCCGGCTTGCCGACAGCTTCCGCACGGCGCTGGATCTCGCCAACGGCATCGCCATCCTGGAAACCGCGCCGAAAGAGGGCGAGCCGGAGCGCATGACGTTCTCGGAGAATTTTGCCTGCCCGGTCAGCGGGTTCACCATCCCGGAAATCGAGCCGCGGCTGTTTTCGTTCAACGCCCCCTTCGGCGCCTGTCCGGAGTGCGACGGCCTGGGCGTGGAGCTGTTCTTCGACGAGCGGCTGGTGGTTCCCGACCAGACGCTGAAGATCAAGGACGGCGCCTTGGCGCCCTGGCGGAAGGGCAAGAGCCCGTATTTCATCCAGACCATCGACGCGATCGCCAAGCACTACGAGTTCGACAAGAACGCCCGCTGGAAGGACCTTCCGGCGCATGTGCAGCAGGTTTTCCTGTACGGCTCCGGCGAGGAGGAGATCCCGTTCCGTTACGATGAGGGCGGCCGCATCTACAACGTTACCCGCACCTTCGAGGGTGTCATTCCCAACATGGAACGGCGCTACCGCGAGACGGATTCCAGCTGGGTCCGCGAGGAGTTCGAACGGTATCAGAACAACCGTCCGTGCGGCGCCTGCGGCGGCTATCGCCTGCGGGAAGAGGCGCTGGCGGTGAAGATCGGTCCGTCCAGCGACAAGGAGCACCTGCTGCACGTCGGGCAGGTGGTGCAGATGTCGATCCGCCAGGCCTTCGACTGGTGCGAGACGGTGCCTGCCAACCTGACCCAGCAGAAGAACGAGATCGCCCGCGCCATCCTGAAGGAGATTCGCGAGCGTCTCGGCTTCCTGAACAACGTGGGTCTCGAATACCTGACCCTCAGCCGGAACGCCGGGACCCTGTCGGGCGGCGAAAGCCAGCGCATCCGGCTGGCCAGCCAGATCGGCAGCGGCCTGACCGGCGTGCTCTACGTGCTGGACGAGCCGTCCATCGGCCTGCACCAGCGCGACAACTCCCGTCTGCTCGACACGCTGAAGAACCTGCGCGATCAGGGCAACACGGTGCTGGTGGTGGAACACGACGAGGAGGCGATCCGCGAGGCCGACTATGTCTTTGACATCGGTCCCGGCGCCGGTGTGCACGGCGGGCAGGTGGTGTCCAAGGGCACGCCCGAAGAGGTGCAGAACGACCCCGCCAGCCTGACGGGCCAGTACCTGTCCGGCGCGCGCGAGATCGCCGTCCCGACAGAGCGCCGCAAGGGCAACAAGAAGAAGCTGAAGGTGGTCAAGGCGACCGGCAACAACCTCAAGGAGGTGACGGCCGAGTTCCCGCTGGGCAAGTTCGTCTGCGTGACCGGCGTGTCCGGCGGCGGCAAGTCGACGCTTACTATCGAGACGCTGTTCAAATCGGCCTCCATGGCGCTGAACGGCGCGCGCCAGACGCCCGCGCCCTGCGAGACGATCAAGGGGCTGGAGCACCTCGACAAGGTGATCGACATCGACCAGCGGCCCATCGGGCGCACCCCTCGGTCCAACCCCGCGACCTACACCGGCGCCTTCACCCCGATCCGCGACTGGTTTGCCGGTCTCCCGGAGGCGAAGGCGCGCGGTTACAAGGCCGGACGGTTCTCCTTCAACGTGAAGGGGGGCCGCTGCGAGGCCTGTCAGGGCGATGGTGTCATCAAGATCGAGATGCATTTCCTGCCCGACGTCTACGTCACCTGCGAGACCTGCAAGGGCAAGCGCTACAACCGCGAGACGCTGGAAATCCTGTTCAAGGGCAAGAGTATAGCCGACGTTCTTGATATGACTGTCGAAGACGCGCAGGTCTTCTTCAAGGCCGTGCCGTCGATCCGCGACAAGATGGATGCACTGATGCGCGTGGGCCTTGGCTACATCAAGGTCGGCCAGCAGGCGACGACGCTGTCGGGCGGCGAGGCGCAGCGCGTGAAGCTGTCGAAGGAACTGGCCAAGCGGTCCACGGGCCGCACGCTGTATATCCTCGACGAGCCCACGACCGGCCTGCATTTCGAGGACGTGCGCAAGCTCCTCGAAGTGCTGCACGAACTGGTCGATCAGGGCAACACGGTCGTGGTGATCGAGCACAACCTCGACGTCATCAAGACCGCCGACTGGCTGATCGACATCGGTCCCGAAGGCGGTGACGGCGGCGGAGAGATCGTGGCCGTGGGCACCCCCGAGGAGGTCGCGGAGGTGGAGCGCAGCCACACCGGGCGCTACCTGAAGCCGATGCTCGAAGCCCGTAAGGTGGCTGCCGAATAGCAGGTCTGCGCGCCGTGCCGACCCGGGTTTTTGCCCTAGGTGATATGGTGAACCCATGCGCCGCGTAGGGCGCGGATCTGACGGAGGCAACGATGACGGTTCTCGGACTGGCGTTGGGGGCGGGCGGTGCCCGCGGATGGTGTCACATCGGGGTGCTGCGCGCGCTTGAGGACATGGGCGTGGAGCCCCAGGTGGTGGCGGGATGCTCCATGGGGGCGGTGGTCGGCGCGGCCTGGGCTGGCGGCAAGCTAGACGCGCTCGAAGACTGGGCGCGCGGTTTGACGCAAGGCAAGTTCCTGAAGTTCCTCGACTTCCGGCTGGACCGGGGCGGCGTGATCGAGGGCAAGGCCGTCACCCGCCTGATGGAGGAGCTGGAGCTTCCGGAGAACATCGAAGACCTGCCGCGCCCCTTCCTCGCCGTTGCCACGGACATGAGCACCGGGCGCGAGATCTGGCTGCGGAAGGGCAATCTGGCACAAGCGGTCAGGGCCTCTGCGTCGATCCCGGGTGTCTTTTCTCCGACCGAAGTGGATGGCCGCTGGTTGCTGGACGGCGGGCTGATCAATCCGGTTCCGGCCTCTGCCGTTCGTGCGCTTGGCGCGACCTGCACCATCGCGGTCCACCCCGACGCGCGCCACGGCAAGATGTGGGAACCGAAGCCGGTGACCGGTTTGTGGGACAAGCTGGGCGCGCAACTGCCGGAAACCATCGGCGGGTTGCTGCCCCAGACCCGGAAAGAGCCCGTGCCCGGTTACGCCGAGGTGGTGACCATCTCTATCGAGATCATGATGGAGTTCATGCGCAAGGCGCGCGAGGCCTCGGATCCGCCGGACGTGCTGCTGCAGGCCGATCTTCTCAACGCCATGGGATTGCTGGAACTCTACCGCGCAGATGTCGCCATAGACGAAGGCCGCCGCATCGCCGAGGAGGCGCGCGACCGGATCATGGAGGTGGCAGGCGTGACGCCGGAAGCCACGCCGGCGTTCACCAAGCCGGAGTCCGCGAAGGACGGCAGCGAGACCTCCAGCCTTCCGCCCAGCATCGCGCCGGAGGAAGAGCCCGGCGGCGGCAGCGGCGACGACGCGCCGGAGCCGGTCTACGAGAGGGTCAGGACGTCGCTGTCCTGAGGCGGCTGGAGGGGCGCGCCGCGCCCCAATGCCGCTTTAATCCTTACTTGGTCTTGCAGGTGTTGATGCCCAGAAGGCTGTAGGGCGGACACGACCCCATGGCCGAGGTGGCCAGCATCAGGACGCCGACGATCCCGGCGATCCAAGCCCAAACCCCGGCAAGCGCGGCGAAGGCGAGGATGAGCAGGACGACGCCCAGAACGGCGCGGACGATACGGTCGGTTTGACCCATGTTTTTCGCGAACATCGAAGACTTCCCCCAAAAGATTGATCTGCAATAAGCCTTAGATTGCGGGGCTCCGCGGGGAAATGATGTGGATCAACTTCGAGAATCTGCAAACGAATTGAGAGAAAGGGCCGCCTTTGAAGGCGGCCCCGCGGGACATCAGTTCGAAAGTTCGGCAATCGCACCGATGATCGACAGGACGGCGCGGGTGTCCGGATCGACGCGCACGACCTGATTGCCCAGGTGGTAATACGTCCGGTTCGGGTCCAGCCCGTACTGCGAGGGGTTTTCCAGCAGGATGTAACGGTCGGGGATCGGCTCACCGCGGCGTACTTCGTAGTATACCTTGTCGTTGTCAGCCTTCCCGCCCTGCGGCATCTTCTTGGCAAGGCCCGGCGGGACGCAGGCCGGGTCCTTCTTGGCAAGACCCGGGGGGCAGGCCTTTTCGGCGCTTGCCGCAAGCGGGGCGGTCAGGGTGATGAGGCCAAGGGCCGTTGCGGTGAGGATTCGTTTCATTCCTGCTCTCCTGTACTGTGGGAACAGGGACGTAACGCAGCTTCCTCGACGTTTCGTTGCATGGCTTTTTCGGATCGGCAAAAATCAGCCGCGGTGCCGTTTCTCGAACCGTGGCAGCATGGCGGAGAAGTCGCGCCCCTTGCCGTCCTCTTCCTCGACAAACGTGCGGTAAAGCTCTGTCGCGGCCTGTCCCATCGGCGTGTCGGCATCCGCGGCCTCGGCCGCCTGCTGGCTGAGGCGCAGGTCCTTCAGCATCAGGTCGGCGGCGAAACCGGGCTTGTAGCCGTTGTCGGCGGGTGAGGTCGGGCCGACGCCCGGTGCGGGGCAATAGGCGTTCATCGACCAAGAGTAGCCGGAGGAGGTGGAGACCACGTCGAACATCGCCTCCCGCGAGAGGCCGAGCTTGTCGGCCAGCGAGAACGCCTCACAGGTGGCGATCATGGTGACGCCGAGGATCATGTTGTTGCAGATCTTGGCGGCCTGACCGTTGCCGGAGGCACCGCAATGCACCGCCTTCTGACCCATGATGTCGAACAGCGGTTTCGCAATGGTAAACGCCTCGTCCGGTCCGCCGACCATGAAGGTCAGCGTGCCGCCCGACGCGCCACCGATCCCGCCCGACACCGGCGCGTCCAGCGCCATCAACCCTGCCTCCGTCGCCTGTTCGGCCACCGCGCGGGCGGAGTCTACGTCGACGGTGGAGCAGTCGAGCAGCACCGCGCCCTTCTGCATGTGGGGGATGATCTCGGCCGCGACGCCGCGCAGGATGTCGCCGTTGGGCAGCATGGTGATGACCACCTCTGCGCCCTTGACCGCCTCGGGGGCGGAGGCGGCGCTGGTCACGCCCTCGGCGGTGGTGCCCGCCACGTCGAAGCCGGTGACGGCGTGGCCCGCCTTGGCCAGGTTCGCCGCCATGGGCGCCCCCATGTTGCCCAGTCCGATGAAGGCGATCTGCATGGCTTTCTCCTTGAAGTCGAGTGTGTCAGGCCCCAGCGGGCGCAGCATCTTCGAGACGTCCGAAGCGGTCACGCCGTCCGGCGCGTGGCGCCATTTCGGCGTCTTGTCCTTGTCGATGATCGCAGCGCGGATGCCTTCGAGGAAGTCCCCGTGTTCCATGATCCGATGGCTGACGCGGTATTCCAGTTCCAGCGCCTTGCGGATCGTGAGGGACGGGCCACGCAGGCGGTGGATCATCTCGAGCGTCATCGCCATCGACAGGGGAGAGGCGCGCTCCATCGTCTTCAGCGTCTCGGCGGCGAAGTCGGACGGATCGTTCCTGAGGGCGTTCAGCACGTCGCGCAGGGTCTCTCCGCCGAACAGATCGTCGATCTGCGCCTGGCGAGCGGCCAGCGGGCTGTCGGGCACCGGCTGGGCCGCTGCCTCAACCTGCGCCACAAGGCCGGTGTGCACGAGGTTTTCCTTCAGGACGGGCCAGGCGTCCTCCGGGATGTAGGTGTCGGCGAACCCGGCGTGGATCGCGTCGGCGCCATTCATGCGGTAGGCGGTCAGCCCGAGGTATTCGCCCAGACGGCCGGGGGCTTGCGCCAGCCGAAAGGTGCCGCCGACGTCCGGCACGAACCCGATGGCCGTCTCCGGCATGGAAATCCGGGTGCTGTCGCCCACGATCCGGTGCGAGACATGCCCGCCAAGACCCACGCCACCGCCCATGGCAAAACCGTTCATGAAGGAGACGATGGGTTTCGGATATTCCGCCAGCTTGGCGTTCAGCCGGTATTCGTCGCGCCAGAAGGTCCGGCCGTAGTCGTAATCGCCGTCGGTCCCCGTGCGATACATCTCGGCGATGTCGCCGCCCGCGCAGAAGGCCTTTTCTCCCTCTGCGTCCAGCAGCACGAAGTGCACGCTCTCGTCGTCGCGCCAGCGGTCCAGCGCGCGTTCGATGTCGAGGCACATGGCGTAGGATAGGGCGTTCAGCGCCTTGGGCCGGGTCAGCGTGATGCGGCCGGCATGGCCCTCGGTGCGGATGTGGGTGTCAGACATGACGTTTGGCAGTCCTTGCATGGAGGGCGGGGCAAGGCGCAAGGCCCCGTCCGCCCGTTATGTGCGATGCCCCCCGGAGAGGGGCGCGCCGTTGTCAGCCGGCCAGCATATGGCGGGCGGTGATCAGGCGCATGATCTCGTTCGTGCCTTCAAGGATCTGGTGCACGCGAAGGTCGCGGACCAGCTTCTCGATCCCGTAATCGGCGAGATACCCGTAGCCGCCATGCAGTTGCAGGCACTGGTCCACGGTGCGGGACCCGGCCTCCGTCACGAATTTCTTCGCCATGGCGCAGAACTTCGTGGCGTCCGGCGCGCCGGTGTCCAGCTTCCACGCAGCCTGCCGCAGGAAGGTGCGCGCGGCCTGAAGCTCGATCTCCATGTCGGCGAGGCGGAACTGGAGGGCCTGGAACTGGTCGATGCTCTGCCCGAAGGCCTTGCGCTCTGACATATACTGCAGCGTCAGGTCCAGCGCGGTCTGCGCCGCACCGAGCGAGCAGGCGGAGATGTTCAGCCGCCCGCCGTCGAGGCCCGCCATGGCATAGCGGAAACCCTTGCCTTCCTCGCCGATGAGGTTGTCGTGCGGGATGGCGCAGTCGTCGAATTGCACCTGCGCGGTGGGTTGCGAGCGCCAGCCCATCTTGTCCTCTGCCGCGCCGAAGCTGAGGCCGGGGGTGCCGTCCTCGACATAGACGGTGGAGATGCCCTTCGGTCCGTCCTCGCCGGTGCGGACCATGGTGACATAGGCATCGGAGTAGCCGCCGCCGGAAATGAACGCCTTGGTCCCGTTCAGCACGTAGCCTTCGTTGGTCTTTTGCGCGCGGGTCTTCAGTGCCGCCGCGTCGGAACCGGAGCCGGGCTCGGTCAGGCAGTAGGACAGCACCGTTTCCATCGACAGCGCCTTGGGCAGCACGCGCGCCTTGAAGTCGTCGGAGGCGTAGCTGTCGATCATCCGGGCGCACATGTTGTGGATCGACAGGAACGCCGCGACAGAGGGGCAGGCCATCGACAGCGCCTCGAACACGAGCGTGGCGTCGAGCCGCGACAGGCCGGAGCCGCCCGACTCCTCGCTCACGTAAAGGCCGCCGAAGCCCAGCTCGGCCAGTTGTGGCCAGAGCGATTTCGGGATCGTGCCGTCCTTTTCCCATGTGCGGGCGTGCGGGGCGATGTGCTCCTGCCCGAAGGCGTACGCCATGTCGAAGATCGCGGTTTGCTCTTCCGTCAGCGCGAAATCCATTGTCGGCCTCCTCCCGGCTGAAATGAACGCTTGTTCAGATTGAGCCCGAGGCGGCAAAGGATTGCAAGTGGCGGAGACGCAAACCCGTTTTGCAAATTTGCCGCCACGGTGGCGCATCAGGCGCTAACATCCTGCATTAATGCCCGTGTCATGCGGAGCCGGAGAAGACCTCGACCGTCACGGCGCTGGCGTAGATCGCCATCATCAGCACGCTTTCGATGCCGATGCGGGCCGGTCCTTCGCGCTGCCGAAGGATCAGCCCGGCCAGCAGGACGGCGGTCATCAGCATCCCGGTCGCCAGCCAATAAAGATCGTTCATCCCCACGGCGTGATAGATGGACCCGTCGCGATAGGCCACGTCGGCTGCGACAAGGAACAGCGTGTCGAACGTGTTGCCGCCGATGATCCCGCCCACCGCGAGTTGCAGCGAGCCCTTGCGGACGGCGACAAGCGTGGTGACGAATTCCGGCAGGGAGGTGACGACGGCGGTCAGCAGCGCCCCGACCAGCGAGGAGGCCAGCCCGAACCGCGTGATGAAGGTGGCGCCCACCTGCGAGATGACCCAGCCCGCAATGCCCATGACGGCGACGAGCGCGGCAAAGGTCAGCGCGGGCTTCAGGACCGACTTGTCGGGATCGCTGTCCGGTTCGGGTTCGTCGTGGCGGGTGTCGCGGGTCTCCACCGGCCTCCACATCGGTTCCTCGCTGACCTTGGCCGAAAGGTGCACACCGGCGAGGTAGGTCAGGAACAGGATGGCGGAAACCGGGTGCACCGCAAAGAACGACACGTCCGGCCCGGCCATGGCGGCCACGGGCAGGGACAGCAGGATCAGCAGCAGCACCGCCTGGAAAAGGTTGGCCGGTTCGGCAGCGGCATGTTCGAGATTGGCCCGCTTGTGCAGTAGGTCGGCGATGGCAAGGAAAAGCGTCTGCGCCGCGATGCCGCCCACGGCGTTGGAGACGGCGAAACTGGCATCCCCGGAAGACGCTGCAGAGATCGAGACGACCACCCCGGCCAGCGAGGTGGCGCCGCCGAGGATCAGACCCCCGGCCAGCGCTTCGCCCATGCGGGTGCGGTCTGCGATGATGTCGGCAAGGTGGGTGGCCCGGATCGAAGCCCCGATGACTGCCGCGGCAGCGATGGCGAAGATCAGCAGGAGCAGCGGCAGGGAAACGTCTTCGAGCATCGGGTCTTTCTATAGGCTTTGGCCGGCGGGGCCATAAAGTTCGGGCCGCCTTTGGGGGGCGGCCCGGGGTCTTTGGTCAGGGGAATGTCAGGCGTGTCGCCCGCGCACGGCGCGTGCGATCCAGATCAGCAGGCAGGCGCCGATGAAACCGATGATCAGCTGGCCGATCCAGCCGCCGAGCGTGCCGCCGACAACGGCGACGAGAATGGCATTCAGCACGATCGCGCCGACGATGCCGAGAACGATGTTCATGATGATGCCCATGTTGGATTTCATGAACTTCTCTGCCAGCCAGCCAGCGATACCGCCGACGATGATGGCTGCAAACCAACCGAGTCCGGTCATGGGGGTCCTCCTTGATGGACGGTGCGGGATATGGCTCGGGGATATCCCGGCCTCTGACACACAAACACACGGACCCGGCCTGTTGTTCCCGTGTCGGTTCGGTTTTCCTCCCGGGCCGGGCTGGCGATGTGTGGCGGAGAGTGGGTCAGGCGGGGGGCGCGTGGGCGCGTGATCTGGGCGATGCAGGGCTTTCCCGTGCCGCGTGTCGTCCGCAAGGGGCGGCCCTTGCCTTGGGTGGGTCAGCCCTGCGCGATGGTGCGGGTGATCACGTCCTCGACGCGGGCGAGGCCCTTGGCATTGTCGAACTTCGCCTCGGCCGTGGCGCGGGCGGCGCGGGCCATGTCGCTGCGGTCGGGCATGTCGAGGATCTGGGCGATGCGCCGGGCGAAATCCGCCTCGTCCCACTCGTCGGTCAGGAGGCCGTTCACGCCATGCTCCACCGCCTCCGGGATGCCCGCGTGGCGGGTGGAAAGGGTGATGCAGCCGGAGGCGAGCGCCTCCTGGATGGCGGTGGGCAGACCTTCGGTGTTGCCATCCTTCGCGGTGACGGAGTGCTGCAGGAAGACCTCCGTCGTGTGCAGCCGTTCGCGCACGGCATCGTGCGGCAGCGCGCCGGTGAAGGTGGTTTGTTCCGCGATCCCAAGGGTTTGCGCGAGGGTCCTGCAGTCGTCCAGCAAGGGGCCGTCGCCGATGAAGGTCAGATGCGCGTCGCGTCCGCGCGCGCCTTCGGCAAAGGCGCGGAGCGTGACCTGCGGGGCCTTCTTCTCGACCATGCGGCCCACGGCAAGGAAGCTGCCGGGGGTCTTCGGGCCGGGGGTGAAGCGGCGGATGTCGACGCCGGAGGGCACGACGTGGGCATTGGGGTGCGAGACGCCGTGTTTCGCCAGGTTGTCGAGCAGGAACTGGCTGACGGAGAACATGCCCGCGAGCCGCGGCATCATCAGCCGGTAGGAGCGCACGCGCTGCGAAGAGGTCAGCATCTTGGAGGCGTCGGTGCCGCGCCAGTAGGTGAAGACCGGGATGCCGAGGTCGTTGCCGATATTGGCGACGACCAGCGCCTGCGTGCCGAATTCTGCAAGGATCACATCGACTTGCTCATCCTTCAGGAACCGCGCCAGGGCCTTGCGCCCGGCGCCGAAGGGCAGGCGGGAGGTGCCGTGCAGGAGCGCGCCCGTGGCGGCATGGAACGGTGCCGTCAGCGTGTCGGCCAGCGAGAGTTTCGCGCGGCGCACGAAGAGCGGCTTGCCGTAGGGGTCCTGCCCGTTGTGCCGCCCGCAGATCACGCAGGTGTTGCCGCCGAACATGTGTTCGATGTGGCGGTTGATGAAGGTCTCGCCGGGGACGAAGTAGTCGGAGGTGGCGATGGCGACTTTCATGATCAATCCCCGGTGGTTGCGTGTCGGGCGTAGCCTCTGGCGGGCGCGCGGGCAAGGGCAGCGCGCGCCCTTCACGTCGGTTTCGGCGCCGGAAAGGGTTTCCGGAGCGCGCGGTGGGGTTATCGCACCGTACGCTTCAAGGTGTTGTGGCGCTGCCTCCACGGGACCACCACGGGTTAACGCGGATTCATCTTTCACGGGCGGGCGTTAAGGGGCGAACCGGCCGTTTGGACCCCGATTCCCGGCCGGTTGGTAACTTTTCGGGCCTGGCGGCAGACGACGGGGTGTTGCGCGAGGCCCGCGGCGTTCATCTTTTGCATGACGTTGCGTCATTTTTGCCCGTGGATGGTCGCCTTGCCCGGCGGTGCGCCCGTGTCGGCGGCGGGTGGGGGGGGGGGGGGGCCGGGCCCCGCCCCCCCCCCTCGGCCGAAACCAGCCGGAGGGGGCCGCGCGGCGGGGGGGGGGGGGGGGGGGGGGCGCCCCGCCCCGCGGGGGAGATAAAAAAAGATAGCCGGGGGGGGGGGTTGGGGGGGGGGGGGGGGGGGGGGGGCGGCGGTCCCGCCCTTGAGCGTTTTTTACTTCTGCCCTCCCCACACCCACACCCCCACACCCCCCCCCCCCCCCCCCCCCCCCCAAGAAAACAAAACACCAGAAAACCAAAAAAATAAACGACAAAACCACAAAAAATAACAATAAAAAAGCTCAACCAGACGCCCACCCCCGACACTCAGACCGATGTGGCCGTGATCGGCGCCGGCCCGGCGGGGCTTGCCGCCGCCGTCGCCGCCGCCTCGGCGGGCGCCTCGGTGACGGTGATCGAGCTTTGCGACGATATCGGCGGGCGCGGCATCGTCAGCGGCGGCAATATCCATCTCGGCGGCGGCAACGCGCTTCAGGCGCGGCTGGGGATCGAGGACACGCCGGATGCGGTGTTCGCCGACTGGGTGCGCCACGATCTGCCCGAAAGCCGGTTCTGCGACCGCGATCTGGTGCGCGCCTATGCGGATCACAGCGTTGAAACCTATGAGTTTCTCGCCGAACATGGCGTGCGCTTCATCGACACCCCCACGGCGGTCAAGCTCGATGTGAAATCGGTCGGACCGCAAAGCGTGCCCCGGGTGTTTCGCTGCGAGGAATGGCCGGTCGCCGAAGAGCTCGCACTGCGCGAAAGCGGGCGCAACGGGTCGGGTCTGGTCCGCGCGCTGGAGCGCAGCGCACGGCGGCTGGGGGTCGTGTTCCGGCTCGGTCACCGGATGACGCGGATCGCGCCAGGGCCCGAGGGTCAGCCGCAGATCGTGGAAGGCACGGCGCCGGACGGCGCCTTTGCGATCACCGCCCGGCGCGGCATCGTGCTGGCCACCGGCGGCAGCACCGGCAATGTGAATTTCCGGCGCATTTTCGATCCGCGCCTCACCGAAGAATACCAGCAGGTCGGCGCGCCGGTGGCGCCGCAGACCGGCGACGGAGAGATTGCCGCGATGGCCTATGGCGCCTCGCTCTGGGGCACGGCAGCGCAGACGGCGGGCACCTGTCTGGTGATGGCCAAGACCCATCACATCGGCTGCCGCTGGGGTTACAAGCGGCTGAAATACCGCACTGACAGCCCGCATTTCCCCCGCGCCGGCGCCACCGGGCTGACGGTGAGCGACTGGCAGAACGTCATCCTCGTCAATCAGGCCGGCAAGCGGTTCTGGAACGAGGAGGAGGAGGATCAGGCGTTTTTCGATGCCGCGATGGGCTATTGCAGGCGCGAGGGCGCACCAGATGGCGGCGGCCCGATCTGGGCGATCTTCGACGCCGATGCGGTCGCGCGTGAGGGCTGGACCCCGGAGCCGCCGCATGTGGACCCGCAGTATTTCGCGCGGGGCGATACGCTGAGCGAGCTGGTCGCCAATCTCGACAACCCCTATCAGAGCGCGCCGCTAGACCGGGCGGCGCTTGCCGAGACGGTTGCGCGGTACAATTGCTTTGTCGCCGAGGGGGTGGACCGGGATTTCGGCAAGCCCCAGCCGCGCTATCCGATCGCCCGCCCGCCGTTTTACGCCGCCTGGGCCACGCCGATGATCCATGACAGCCTCGCCGGGCTGCGCATCGACGGAGGCGCAAGGGTGATCGGCCTGGATGGCGCGCCAATCCCCGGGCTGTTCTGCGCCGGCGAGAGCCATGGCGGCTTTCCGCAGCACGGGCTGGGACGCTCGGTGCTGTTCGGGAGGCTGGCGGGGCTGGGGGCTGCGCGGCGGGAAGGGTAGGATTTCCGTTTCCTGACGCGGTCCCTGCCAGAGTTGCCATGGGAGCCGCGCCGGGTATGGTTCGAGCCGCAGCCACCGACATGGATCACTTGATCCCCGCAAACACAAGAAAACCGCCCGGCGCAGAACGCCGGGCGGATCGGGGAAGAGCAGGTTGCGCGGCGGGGGGAGCACACCGCGCAACGGGTTGCCTCAGATCGTCAGCTCTTCCACCTTGTAGCGCGATGTGACCGTTTCCTTCGAAGTCATGAACTCGAGCAGCACCGGAATGCCCTGCTGCGTCTTCTCGATGCCGCGCCGGATCGCCGGCACGATATCCTCTGGCCGGGTCACCCGCTCGCCATAGCCGCCAAAGGCCGTCGCCATGTCGGCATAGTTGCCGCTGATATCGGTCGAACGGAATTTCTCGGTCGAGACCGGCATCACGTCGAGCTCCAGCGCCATGCAGTAGTTGTTCAGAAGCACCGACATGATCGGGATACGCTCACGCACGCAGGTCTCGAAATCCATGCCGGTAAAGCCGATGGCCGCATCGCCCCACACATTGATGCAGAGCTTGTCCGGGCAGGCCACCTTGGCGCCCATCGCCAGCCCCAGCCCGTAGCCGAGCTGCGTGGTCTTGCCCCAGCCGATATAGCTGAGCGGCGTCTCGCACTGCCAGAACGGCGACAGCTGGTCGCGGGGGCTGCCGGCATCGTGGGTGATGATGGTGTTGGGCATATCGACGGTCTTTTGCAGATCCCACAGCACCCGGTAGGGCGAGAGCGGCGCCTCGTCCGAGGTGAGCTTGGGCAGCCATTCCGCCAGCCAGCCCTCGTACACGTCCTTGATCTCCGCGACCACGGCGCTGCGGTCGCGCGGGCCGGAAAGCCGGGCTTTCATGACATCCAGCATCGCGGTCAGCGTCAGCCGTGCATCGCCCAGCAGGCCGATCTCCAGCGGGATGTCCTTGGCCAGATGGTTCGCGTCATTGGTGTTGTGGATGACGGTCTTGCCGCTTGGCATCGTGACCCCGAAGGAGGTCTTGGTAAAGCTGCAGCCGACACCGAAGATCACGTCGGAGCGGTCGAGGAAATGCCGCACGGTGCGCGGGATCGCGGCGCCACCGGACCCCAGCGCCAGCTCGTGCGTTTCGGGAAAGGCGCTCTTGCCCTCAAGGCTGGTGCAGATCGGAATGCCCGACAGCTCGACGAACTCTTTCAGCTCGGGCCAGGCCTTGGCGTAATGCACCCCCTGCCCCGCATAGATAACCGGGCGCTCGGCCGAGAGCAGCAGGTCCACCGCCGCCTCGATCTCTGCCGGATCGGGCATCGAGCGAGCGATCTTGGCCGGCACGTAATCGAGCGGCTCGGGCACCTCCTCCTGCCAGATATCCTTGGGAATCTCGACCAGCACCGGCCCGCCCCGCCCGTTGCGCAGCCGCGAGAAGGCCCGCCGCATGATGTCGGGCACGTCGGCGCCGCTGGTGATCGGCTCGGCGGATTTTGTCACCGAGCGCATGCTGGTCACCGAGTTGAAATTCGGCTCCACATGCGCGGCCTTGCGGTCGTAGCCCATGGGCATGACCAGCAGCGGCACGGATTCACCATAGGCCTGCGCCACGCCGCCAAAGGCGTTCTCGGCGCCGGGGCCGTGCTGCATGACGAAGACACCGATTTTTTCGCCCGATGTCATGCGCGAGATCGCGTCGGCCATATGCAGCCCGACCCGTTCCTGACGCACGATGATCGGACGGATATCCGCCTTGGCGCTGTATTCGAGCATGTGGTTGAGCGGGTATCCGGCCACGACCTCGATACCCTCCCGTTTCAGGATCTCTGCGATTGCCTCACCGACCTTCATGTCACCTCCCTTGCGACCGCCTGCCCCGGGGACACGGAAACCGCGCGGACAGGCAGACTTGTTCTGCACCCTGCCGGACTGGCGGGGCACACGTGGCGAGCCTGCGGCAGTTCATACGGTGAGTAAAATACATATGGTGTCTTTCAGGATATGGCAGAGCGCATGCATAGCCACGATCCGGCAGTTTCCCATTGTACTGAATATGATGCCCGCCGTCGCGACCGACGTTTTCCGTCCGGGGATGGGGCATCATGCATATCTGTGACCTATCCAACGCCCCGGCGCAGAATATTGGCGCTCGCGCGGCTTTTGCGCCAAGCTCGCCCCGAGCAGATCGCGTTTCGAAGGGGGGAGAATGTTTCGAGCCAGGATCGCCAATGTCGCGGATCTCGAAAGGCGGGCGCGGCAACGCATGCCGCGTTTCGCCTATAATTACCTGACCGGAGGCGCCGGAGACAGCGCCAGCACGCATCGCAACCGCCGCGCGCTTCAGCAGATGGTCTTTGCCACACGCCGGCTCGTCGGCGCGGATATCCGCACCGAGGTCACCCTCTTCGGGCAAGAATACAGTGCACCGCTGGGGGTCGCACCTTTGGGAATGGCCAATGTCGCCTGGCCCGGGCTCGACCTGATGCTGGCACGCAGCGCCCGCGAGGCCAAGCTGCCCTTCGTGCTGAGCACCATGGCGACCACCACGATCGAAGCGGCGGCGGAGGCGGCGGAAGAGTTCTTCTGGTTCCAGCTCTATATCGCGAAATCCGACGAGATCACCTTTGGCCTGATCGAGCGCGCGCGCGAGGCCGGCACCGATGTGCTGGTGCTGACCGTCGATGTCCCCGCGCCCTCGCGCCGCAACGCCTCGATCCGCGACGGGTTCGAGTTGCCCCTGCGCTATACCCCTCGGCTGCTGGCCGATCTGGCGCTGCATCCGCGCTGGAGCATCGAGACCCTGCTGGCCGGCGCCCCGCTGATGCGGAACTACGCGGCCTACGCGAAATCCGAGAATACCCAGAAGGTCGGCGCCTTTGCCGGCAAGCGCAACAAGTTCGGCACCACCTGGGACGATTTCAAGCGCATCCGCGAGGCCTGGCAGGGACGTCTGGTGATCAAAGGCATTTCCAACGGCGAGGACGCCGCACGCGCGGTGCGCGAAGGGGCGGACGCGGTCTGGGTGTCGAACCATGGCGGGCGACAGCTCGAGTCCTCACCCGCGACCGTCGATCTGCTGCCGGCGGTGCGCGCGGCGACCCCCGACAACGTTCCGGTGTTTTTCGACGGCGGCGTGCGCGGCGGCGAGGATATCGTCAAGGGCACGGCGCTTGGCGCGGATATGGTTTTCGCGGGCCGCAGCTTTGCCTATGCGGGCGCGGCGGGCGGTCAGGCCGCGACGACGCAATGCATCGAGATCCTGATCGCCGAAATGCGCTCGACCATGGCGCAGATCGGCCTGCACAGCCCCGAAGCGCTGCGCAGCGCGCCTGTCTTCTTCGGCCAGGAAGCGGAGCGGATGGTGCCCGGCAAGGCCGCCGAGTGAGAAAAAACGCAACGGGGCCAATTGGCCCGCGGTTCGGCATGGAGGAGAGCCAATGTACAAGACAATCCTGATCGCAACGGATGGCAGCCCGCTTGCCGGCAAGGCGCTGGAGCACGGCGTCGCGCTGGCCAAGGCCGTCGGCGCCGAGATCGTCGTGGTCACGGTGACCGAGATGTGGTCGGCGCTGGACATGTCGCGGGAGCGGCCGAAACAGGCGGTGCAGGCGATTCAGGCCTATGAGGCGCACGAGTCAGATCATGCCCGGGCGATCCTCGACGCGGCCTGCGGTCTGGCCCGCGATGCGGGTGTCGCCTGCGAGACCTGCCATGTCGGCGACCAGCACCCGGCGGAGGGCATCCTTCAGGCGGCGAAGATGTCGAATGCGGACCTGATCGTGATGGCGACGCATGGCCGGCGCGGGGTGAACCGCGTGCTGCTGGGCAGCCAGACCAACGAGGTGGTGACCCACAGCGACATTCCGGTGCTCGTCCTGCGCTAGAGCCCGCCTCTCGCTAGGCCCGTTCGGGCCGGCGATCCGCCGCGTTTCCACCCTCGGCCATATCCACGTCATAGCGCTGGAGCTTGGCCCGCAGCACCTCGACGATCCGCTCCGCGGCCAGTGAGGGCGGGCGCGAGGCAGGCAGCATGATCCAGACATTCATCGTGGTCAGCGGCACGATCGGGCGGCGGACGAGCTTGTCCTCGCCATAGCCCAGCCCGACAAAGGGCGGCACGATGGAGACCCCTGCCCCGCCGGCGACGAAATCGCAGGCGGTTTCCGACATCGGCACCTCGACCACCGCGCGTTTCTGCACGCCGCGCAGCTGAAAGGCCCGGTCGATGGTCATGATCGAACAATCGTCGCGCGCCAGCCCGACAAAGGGCTCATCCTTGAGATCCTCGACCCGGATCAGCCGTTTGGAGGCCAGCGGATGCGCGGCGGGCAGCGCGCAGATCATCGCAAAGCGCATCACCAGCTCGGAGCGCACATGGGGATGCTCGAAAGGCTGCACCGACAGGCCGATGTCGATCTGCTGGCTTTCGACCAGCTCGGCGACTCGCGGGCTCGACTGGCTGGTGATCGAGATGTGCATATTCTTCTGCGCGGCCATCAGCGGGCCAAGCGCATGGGCCAGAAAACGGGCAGAGAGCGCCGGCGGCGCGGCGATGGTGACCTCGCCCCACTCGCGATCCCGAACGGCGCGGGCGAGCTTCTGAATCCGGTCCGTGCCCGAAAACAGGCGCGAGACTTCGGAGGCCAGAAGCTGCGCGTCTGAGGTCGGCAGCATGCGACCGCCGCTGCGGGTGAAGAGCCGGAAGCCACAGTTTTCCGAGAACGATTTCAATAGCTTGCTGACGGCGGGCTGGGAGATTCCCAGCCGTTCACCGGCGAGCGTGACGGATCCCGTTTCCATCACCGCGTGAAAGGCTTCGAGCTGGCGAATGTTCATTCCGGCGGTATCCCCTGGTCAACCACAGTATGAGGTTTCGTTATAAAGCTTGGAGAATAAGCGATTTGACTTTCATGTTAGCCTGCCGCTCGCATGGTGTCATCCGGGAAAACCAGCTGGGCAACGCCAAGGATGAGACACATGCGAAACAGGAAGGTACTGAAATGAATAAACTGGCATATCTGTGCGGCGCCGCCGCGCTTGCCCTCGCGCCGGCTGCCCAGGCCCAGGTGCTGACGGTCTGCCTCGAAGGCGCACCAGAGATCTTCAATCCCGAGCTGACCAGCAACGGCACCACCGCCTATGTGCTCGGCCAGATCTATGACGGGCTCGTCTCGGTCGAGCGCGGCGGTTCGGGGATCGAACCGGCGCTGGCCGAAAGCTGGGAGGTCTCGGAAGACGGCAAGACCTACACCTTCCACCTGCGCGAAAACGTGAGCTGGCAGTCGAACGATGCCTTTGCGCCCACCCGTCCAATGAACGCCGATGACGTGGTCTTTACCTTTGCGCGGATGATGGACCCCGAGCATCCGTTCTACGAGGTCTCGGGCGGCAATTACCCGACCTTCAACGCCAAGCTGGCGGACAATCTCGAGGCGGTGGAGAAGATCGACGAGCACACCGTCGCCTTTACCCTGAAAGCGCCGCTGGCGGCGTTCATCGGCACTATGGCGCATGGCTCCATCGGTATCACCTCCGCCGAATACGCTGACGCGATGATGGCCGCCGGCACGCCCGAGCAGATGGATCTGCAACCGATCGGCACCGGCCCCTTCCAGCTTCAGGCCTATCAGACCGACGCCATTGTCCGCCTGCTGCCCTTCGCGGACACCTGGGGCGCAGGTCTCGGCGACGATCTGCGCACGCCCATGGTGGATGCGGTGGTCATGGCGATCTCTGGCGATGCCACGGTCCGGCTGCAACGGGCGCTGGCCGGAGAATGCCTGATCGGGCTCTACCCCAACCTGGCCGACAAGGAGACCATCGAGGCCTCCGAAACGGTCGATGCGGTGCAGACCCCCGTCGCCTCCACCGGCATGCTGCATTTCAACTTCGGCGAGGAGAAGTTTCAGGATCAGAAGGTGCGTCAGGCGCTGGCGCAGGCCATCGACATGGAGACCCTTGTCGAGGTCGTCTATAGCGGCATGGGCCATGTGACCGGCGCCGTGGTGCCGCCGGCGCTCTGGGGCCATGCTGAGGATATCGCCCCCTGGCCCTACGACCCGGAGGCCGCCAAGGCGCTGCTGGCCGAGGCCGGCTATCCCGACGGGTTCGACACCCAGGTCTGGGCGGTGCCCGTCGCGCGCCCCTACATGCCGAACGGCCGCCGCGCCGCCGAGATCGTGCAGGCCGACTGGGCCGAGATCGGCGTGACCGCCGAGATCGTGACCTATGAATGGGCCGAATACATCCAGCGCGCGCGGGCCGGCGAGGCGCAGGTTGGCATGTTCGGCGGGATCTACGATTTCCCCGATCCCAGCCAGATCCCCAACAACTACCTCACCTGCTCGCCCGAGGGCAAAACCGCGCCGTCGAATATCGGCGCCTGGTGCGACGATGGCTTCAACGCGGTGATGCGCGAGGCCGGCTCGATCACCGATCAGGAGGAGCGGATCGCGCTCTATCACGAGGCGCAGCAGATCGTGCATGACGAGGTGCCGGTGGTCGTCCTCGGCGGCGCCGACACCATCACTGCGGTGAACAAGAGCGTGAAAGGCTACGTGCCGGCGATCTTCGGCTCCTCGCGCCTGTCGGGGGTGAGCGTCGAATGAAAGTGACTGTGATTGGCGCCGGGATCCTCGGCGCCAGTACCGCCTATCACCTGGCCCTTGCCGGGCATGACGTGACCGTCGTCGATCAGGAACACCAGGGCAAGGCGACCCTGGCGGGGGCCGGCATCGTCTGCCCCTGGGCGACCAAGCTCGACGAGCCGGAATGGTACAAGATGTACGCCGCCGGGGCGCATTACTACGAGGAGCTGGTCGCGGGGCTCGCCGAACGCGGGCAAAGCGATGTCGGCTACCGCAAGGTCGGCGCGCTGGTGACCGCCGAAGACCCCGATGTCTACGACGCTGCGGGCGAACGGCTGGCGCGGCGCACCGCCAAGGCGCCCGAATCCGGTGGCTTCGAGGAAATCTCACCGGAGCAGGCGCAGGCGCGCTTCCCGCCGATCAACCCGGCGTTCAGGGCCTTCTATGTGCCGGGTGGCGCTCGGGTGAATGCCCGGCAGCTCGCGCCGGCCATGCTGCGCGCGGCGGTGGCGCTCGGCGCGACATTCCTCAGCGATCTCGCGACGCTGGAGCTCGAAGGCGCCCGCGCCAAGGTGCTGGACGGGCGCGGCGAAGAGATCCCCTCGGACAAGATCGTGGTGACCGCCGGTGCCTGGGCCGCGCAGATCCTCGGCCCGCTGGCGCTGTATCACCCGGTCAAGCCGCAGCGCGGGCAGATCCTGCATTTCGGTATGAAGGGCGCGGATACCTCGCGCTGGTCGGTGCTGTTGCCGATGGCGAGCCATTACCTGCTGGCCTTCGACGACAGCCGCGTCGTGGTCGGCGCCACCCGCGAGGACGGCAAGGGCTTCGACTACCGGGTGACCTGCGAAGGCCAGCACGAGGTGCTGAGCGCCGCGCTGCGCTACGCGCCAGGGCTCGCCGATGCCACGCTGCTGGAAACCCGCATCGGTTTCCGCCCCGCCCCGCCCGGATTCCGCCCGATCCTCGGCCCGGTGCCGGGCATCGATGGGCTGATCCTCGGCAACGGGCTCGGAGCCGCCGGCCTGACCATCGGCCCCTTCGCCGGTCGCCAGCTCTCCCGCGTCGCCGCGGGAGAGACCCCCGAGCTCAGCCTCGATCCCTACAACCCCGCCGCCTGAGCGGGGCCAACCCCAAGACCGAAAGACAGACAATGACCAAACGCTTCAACTCCCGCCCGCACCTGCATGGCGGCGTCGTCCATAACGGCGTGCTCTACGCCTCGGGCCATGCGGCGACCGATCTCGATCTCGACATGAAGGGCCAGACCGCCGAGATCTGCGAAAAGCTCGACGCGTTGCTGGCGCAGGCCGGCAGCGACAAGACAAAGCTGCTGCACGCCCGCGTTTACCTGTCGGACATGTCCGCCAAGGCGCAGATGAACGAGGCCTGGATGGAATGGCTCGACACCGCGCACATGCCTTCGCGCGCAGCCATTGGCGGCTGCGATCTGGGCGATCCGAAACGGCTCGTGGAAATCGTGGTCACCGCTGCGGTCGACTGAGGTCTGCGTATACGCGCGGCCCCCTTCCCCGTGGGTCGCGCCGACTGCCGGGTCGCGCGTCCCTTTCGGCGCGACCCGGCCTTTGGAAAGGATGCATCCTTGCTCCGTTACCTTCTGGGAAAGCTGGCGGTGCTGGTCCCCACCTTTTTCGGCATCACCATCGTCGCCTTCGGCTTTGTCCGGGTGCTGCCCGGCGATCCGATCATGCTGATGGCCGGCGAGCGCGGGCTGACCCCGGAGCGGCATGCGCAGCTAATGGCGCAATACGGTTTCGACCGGCCGCTCTGGCAGCAATACCTCTCCTATCTCGGAGATCTGTTCAGGGGCGATCTGGGTACGTCGCTCGTCACCCACCGCCCGGTGGCCGAGGACTTCCTGACCTTCTTCCCCGCCACCATGGAGCTGGGTCTCTGCGCCATGGCGCTGGCGATCTGCATCGGCCTGCCGCTGGGGGTGCTGGCGGCTGTGAAGCGCGGTAGCTGGTTCGAGCAGATTTCGATGTCCACGGCGCTGGTCGGCTATTCGATGCCGATCTTCTGGTGGGGCCTTCTGATGATCATCCTGTTCTCGGGCACGCTGGGCTGGACCCCGGTCTCGGGCCGGATTTCGCTGATGTACTATTTCCCGCAGGTCACCGGCTTCATGCTGATCGACAGCCTGCTTTCGGGACAGGCGGGCGCCTTCCGCTCGGCGGTGCTGCACCTGATCCTGCCCTCGGTGGTGCTGGCCACCATCCCGACGGCGGTGATCGCGCGGCAATCGCGCTCGGCCATGCTGGAAGTGCTGTCGGAGGATTTCGTGCGCACCGCGCGGGCCAAGGGGCTGGGCCCCGCGATGGTGGTGGGCCGCCACGCGCTACGCAACGCGCTGATCCCGGTGGTCACGGTGATCGGGCTTCAGGTCGGATCGCTCATGGCGGGCGCCATCCTCACCGAGACGATCTTTTCCTGGCCGGGCATCGGCAAGTGGATCGTCGATTCCATCTCGAAACGCGACTACCCGGTGGTGCAGGGCGGCCTGCTGGTCATTGCCGTGGTAGTGATGATCGTGAACCTGATCGTGGATCTGCTCTATGCCGTCATCAATCCGAGGATCCGTCATGGCTGATCCCGCTACACTTGAAACAAACGACGCCGGCACGACCCGCGCCGCGCTGGCCGGGTTCTGGAGCGATTTCCGCCGCAACCGGGGCGCCGTGATCGGGCTGACGGTGATCGGCTTGCTGGTACTCGTCGCGCTCTTTGCGCCGCTGCTCGCGCCACATGACCCGACGCAGCAATACCGCGACGCGCTTCTGCTTCCGCCGGTCTGGGAGACGGGGGGCCGGGGCGCCTATCTGCTCGGCACCGACGCGCTTGGGCGCGACATCCTCTCGCGGCTGATCTTCGGCGCGCGCTATTCGCTGCTGATCGGGCTCATGGTGGTGACCATCGCGCTCACCGGTGGCATCGCGATCGGGCTGATCTCGGGCTATTTCGGCGGCTGGATCGACACGCTGATCATGCGGGTGATGGATGTGATCCTCGCCTTCCCCTCGCTGCTGCTGGCGCTGGTGCTGGTGGCGATCCTCGGCCCCGGGCTCACCAATGCGATGATCGCCATCGCGCTGGTGCTGCAACCGCATTTCGCCCGGCTCGCCCGCGCCAGCGTGATGAGCGAGAAGACCCGCGAATATGTGGTCGCCGCCCGCATCGCCGGTGCCTCGCCGCTGCGGCTGATGGTGCGCACGATCCTGCCCAACTGCCTCGCGCCGCTGATCGTGCAGGGGACGCTCTCCTTCTCGACCGCGATCCTCGATGCAGCCGCGCTCGGCTTTCTCGGGCTCGGCGCGCAGCCCCCCACCCCGGAATGGGGCACCATGCTCGCCGATGCGCGCGAGTTCATCCTGCGCGCCTGGTGGGTCGTGACCTTTCCCGGCCTCGCCATACTGATCACAGTGCTGGCGATCAACCTTTGCGGCGACGGGCTGCGCGACGCGCTCGATCCCCGGCTGAAGAGGAGCTGAGATGTCCCATCTTCTCGAAATCAGAAACCTGACGGTGACATTCGACACCGCCAAGGGACCGCTCACCGCCGTCTCGGGCATCGACCTGCATGTGGACGCGGGCGAAGTGCTCGCCATCGTCGGCGAAAGCGGCTCGGGCAAGTCGGTGGCGATGCTGGCGGTAATGGGGCTGTTGCCCGAGACCGCCACGGTCGGCGCCGATCTGGTGCGTTTCGACGGCACCGACCTCATGGCGCTGAGCCCGCGCGCCCGCCGCCGTATCATCGGCCGCGATATCGCGATGATCTTTCAGGAGCCCGTCGCCTCGCTGAACCCCGCCTTCACCGTCGGCCTCCAGATCGGCGAGGTGCTGAAAAAGCATCAGGGCCTCGGACGTACCGCCCGCCGCGCCCGCACGCTGGAGCTGCTGGAGGCGGTGGGGCTGCCCGACCCGGCTGGCAAGCTCACCGCTTTTCCGCACCAGATGTCGGGCGGGCAGTGTCAGCGGGTGATGATCGCCATGGCCATCGCCTGCGCGCCCAAGCTGCTGATCGCCGACGAGCCGACAACGGCGCTCGACGTGACCATTCAAAAGCAGATCCTCGACCTGCTCATCGACCTTCAGGAGGAGAGCGGCATGGGGCTGATCATGATCACCCATGACATGGGCGTGGTGGCCGAAACAGCCGACCGCGTCATCGTCCAGTATCAGGGCGTGAAGCGCGAGGAGGCCGATGTGCTGTCGCTCTTCGAGGCGCCGCAGGATTCCTATACCCGCGCGCTGCTCTCGGCCCTGCCGGAGCGCGGCAGCGACGGGCCGCTCGACGGGGTGGCGTTCCAGTGAGTGCCCGGCCTCCCATCGTGCTCGAAGCCCAGGGGCTGATCCGCGACTATCCCGGCAAGGGCAGGCTGCTGCGCAAGGCCACACCGGTACGCGCCCTGAAGGGCGTCGACCTGGCGCTGCGCCAGGGCCGCACCCTGTCGGTGGTGGGCGAGTCGGGCTGCGGAAAATCCACCCTCGCCCGGATCCTGACACTGATCGACCCGGCCACGGATGGCACATTGCTCATCGACGGCAAGGCGGTCGACATCGCCCGCTTTCGCCCCTCGGCGGAGCTGCGGCGCAAGGTGCGGATCGTCTTTCAGAACCCCTATGGCTCGCTCAACCCGCGCCAGAAGGTCGGCGACGCGCTGGCCGAGGAGCTGCTGCTCAACACCGGCCTCGGCGCGGCAGAGCGGCGCGCGCGGGTCGGCGAGATGCTGGAGCGCGTGGGTCTGAGCGGCGCCCATGCCGGGCGCTACCCGCATATGTTCTCGGGCGGGCAGCGCCAGCGCATCGCCATCGCCCGGGCGCTCATGGTCAACCCGCGCATCCTGATCCTCGACGAGCCGGTCAGCGCGCTGGATCTCTCGGTGCAGGCGAAGGTGCTGAACCTGCTGGCCGATCTGCAACGCGATTTCGACCTCTCCTACATCTTCATCAGCCACGATCTCTCGGTGGTGCGCCGGATCTCGGACGAGGTGATGGTGATGCAGGCCGGCGAGGTGGTCGAGCGCGGCAGCCGCAACGCCGTCTTCGGCGATCCGCAACACCCCTATACACGCCAGCTTCTCGCCGCGACGCCCTCGACGGATACCGGCGCCATCCGCGCGCGGCTGGCCCGCCGGGCCGCTCTGCGTGCCGCACGCGGCGCCTGACAGGAGACCATGATGTCCGAGCAAGACGAGATCCGCCGCGACGACCGCTATGCCACATCCCGGAAATACGCCTCGATGCGCGGCATCCGCGCGGCGGCGCGGCTGGCGCTGTCGGAAACGGTCTGGAACTACCTGCATTGCGGCACCGGCGACGAGGTGACCGCCCGCGCCAATGTGTCCGCCTTCGACGATTATCTCTACGAAGTGCCGCTCTTTGCCGGGGTCGCCAATCCCGACACCAGCACACATTTCCTCGGCGAAGAACTGTCCTTCCCCGCCCTCACCGCGCCCTTCGGCGGCGGCGAGACGCTGTTTCACCCCGATGGCATGCTCGCCGTGGGCCGCGCCGCCCATGCCGCCGGCATCCGCCAGATGGTGCCCGTGGCCGCCGGGCATGCGCTGGAGGAGGTGCGCGCCGCCTCTCCCGCCGCGCTGGTCTTTCAGATGACCTTCTGCGGCAGGGAAAGCCATGTGATCGATATGATGCACAGGGCCAAGGACGCGGGCTATCGCTATATCTGCGTGACCTATTCGCCGATCCGCCAATGGCGCGAGCGGATGATGGAGGATCGCTTTTCCATGCCCGGCGCGGGGGCGCCCTCGAATTTCGGCCCCGGGAAATCCGATCCGGCAATGCTGCGCGAACTGCTCGATTTCACCGAACCGCGCTGGAGCTGGGAGCAGGCCGCGCGGGTGATTGGCGCGGCCCCCCTGCCCTGCCTCGTCAAGGGTGTCACCAGCCGCGCCGATGCACGCGCGGCGCTGAAGGCCGGCGCGCATGGGCTCTATGTCTCCAACTACGGCGGGCGCACCATCGACCGCGAGCCCGCCGCGATCACCACGCTCGCCGGGGTGCGGGCCGAGGCCGGCCCCGACGTGCCCATCGTCTTTGACAGCGGCATACGGCGGGGCAGCGATATCGCCACGGCTCTGGCGCTCGGCGCCGATGCGGTCGCCTTGGGTCGCACCTGTGCGCTCGGTCTCGCCGCCGATGGCGAGGCCGGGGTCCGCCGCGTGCTGGAGCTGCTGAAGGATGAGTTCTGGACGACGCTCGGGCATCTGGGCTGCGCCTCGGTCCGCGATCTGACGCCCGAGATCTTCCGGGCGCCGCGATGAAGGTCGCGGTCATCGGCGCGGGCGCCATTGGCGCGAATATCGCCTACCGGCTGGCCGAGCGCGGTGCCGAAGTTGTGCTGATCGACGGGCGCGCGCCGGGATCGGGAACCAGCGGTGCCTCCTTCTCCTGGCTGTCCTCCTTTCCGCAGCTCAGCTGGCCCGAAGCCGAGGCACGGCGGCGCCTGCGGCTCTCGGTGAACGCGCATTTCGACCGGCTGGCCGAAGAGATCGGCGGCGACTGGCTCGACTGGTGCGGCACGCTGACGGCGCAAGGCGCAGTGCCGGATTTCGATGCTGCCGTCGCCCGCTGCCGGGAACAGGGCGCACAGATCGAGATACTGGGCGCGGCGGATCTGCGCGAGATCGCGCCGGAACTCGCCCTATCCGGAAGCGAGCGCGTCGCCTTCGAGCTACGCTCGGGCTGGATCGACGCTCCGGCGATGATCGGGCAGCTATTGCGGGTTCTTCGGCTGAGCGGCGGCACGTTGCGGCTGGGCGATGATGTGGTGTCGCTCGACATCGCTGCGCGCGGTGTTGTCTCGATCGGTCTTGCCGATGGCAGCCGGATCGAGGCGGATGTGGTGGTCAATGCCGGTGGCGGTCAGGCGACGCATATCGCGGCTCTGGCGGGGCTGGCGATCCCGGTCGAGCTGGTGCCTGGCGTGATGCTTTACGCAGGCGCCGGACGTCCGCGCCTGCCCCGCCATGTGGTGAACGGCGCGCGCTGGCTGATCCGGCCGGATCGCGAATTCGGCACAGCCATCCACTGGCGCGGCGAAGGGCTGACCGCCCGGCACGGCAACAACGGTCGCGACGGCGCCGAAATGCTGGCCGATGTGGCACGCTCGGTGCCGGCGCTGACAGGGTTGAGGCCAGCGGGACAACGTGTCGGGATCAGGGCGATGCCGCAGGGCGGCCCGGTCATTGGTCGCCTGCCCTGGCGGCAAGGGTATTATTCCGCCGTCTCCCATGGCGGCATCGGCTGGGGGCCGATCTGGGCCGATCTCGTCGCGCGGGAGATCCTCGACGGTGAAGTCGTCATGGAACTGGCAACGATGCGTCCAGCGCGGTTTTACAGCGACATCGACGCCTGATCCGCGTTTTCATCCTCCCCTACCCTGCCCGTCACGGCGGGAATCAACGCCTGGCCGAACGCCTCAACTTATCCACATCATTATCCACAGACCGGACCATCCCATCCGATTGGCAGTTATTCCGCATATCCGCCGACGACGTCGTGCAACCTGCAACTTGAGCGCGAAAACCTTGCACCGGCGCAGGAATTCCCCACAATCCCTTGAAAATTATATATTTTTCAAAATATTCACTTCCCCTCAGCAAGCCCAAAATCGGATTTCGCACGCTGCCACGGGCATTTTCATCCACCCCATGCGTCACGCATTTTTTGTGGCGTAAGGCAAAAAACGTGTTACACAGAAAAAAAGAGCAGAAATTCGAGGGCAGGAATGATGGGAGTCAGCGGCTCAGCCACGCTCGACAGGCACGCCAATCTTATCGCCGAACAGCTGGTACAGCACCGCGACCGGCTGCTGGAACCGAAAAAGCACAAGGAGCTGCGGCTCTTCAGCTTCAAGGAGGCATGCCACTTCCTCGGGGTCAAGGAAAACTCTCTGCGCCACACGCTGCGCAGCAACGAGTCCCTGCCTCAGGGCACCATGCTGCGCGGCACCCGCCGGCATTTTGCCGCCTCGGAAATCCACGAAATCCGCGACCACCTCATCGCCAATGACCGACTCGAACCGCATAATGTCACGCGGCGCGTCGGCGACGAGCAGACCGTCGTCATCGCCAGCATCAACCTCAAGGGCGGGGTCGGGAAATCCACCTCGGCGCAGCACCTCGCGCAGGGGCTCGCCATGCGCGGCTACCGGACGCTGGTGATCGACCTCGACGCGCAGGCCAGCCTGACCCAGCTCTTCGGCATCATCCCCGAGCGCGAGCCCGACATGCTCACGCTCTATCACGCGATCCGCTACCCCGACCCGGCCGATCCCGAGGACGAGGCACCCGTCGATATCCGCGACGTGGTGCGCGGCACCCATATGCCCAATCTCGACCTGATCCCCTCCTCCATGCAGATCATGGAGTTCGAGCACGAGACCGCCGGCAGCGATCAGCGCAAGCAGCCTTTCTTCGTCCGCATCGAAGACGCGCTGGAACCGATCCGCGACGATTACGATGTGATCCTGTTCGACTGCCCGCCGCAGATGTCCTTTGCGGTGATGTCGGCGCTCTTCACCTGCACCTCTTTGCTGGTGACGGTGACCGCCTCCTTCGTGGATGTGATGAGCCTCGGCACCTTCCTCGGCATGACCGGCGAGATGATGAGCGTCATCGAGCACCGCCAGGGCGAGCGGCCCTATGACTGGATCAAATACCTGATCACCCGCTACAACCCGACCGACCAGCCGTCGGTGCAGGTTGCGGGATATCTGCGCTCGATCCTTGAGGACTCGGTGATGACCAACGAGTTCTACCTGTCCACGGCCGTCGCCGACGCGGCGGTCTCGTCGGAATCCATCGTCGAGGTCGACCCGTCGAATTTCCACCGCCAGACCTATCAGCGGGCATGGGAATCCGTGTCGCGGGTGACGACCGAACTGGAAGGCCTGATCCAGCAGGCCTGGGGGAGATCATAATGGCACGCAAGGGACTGCTCACCAAAAGCCTCGACCGGACCCTGTCCAGCGACGGGAGCAAGGCCGAGACGCCCGATACCCCCTCCCCTGCCCGGCCGGAACGCAATGTCAGCCCCCGATCCGGCAATCCCAGCGTGCGCCGCTTCAAGGAAACCTTCGACGACCTGCGCAAGGAAACCGTGCATGAGGTCGAGACCGACCGCATCGGCTCCGGGCGGTTTCGCGACCGCTTCGATGCCGGCGCCGAGATCGACGGGCTTGTCGCCTCGATCCGGGAATCCGGGCAGCAGATCCCGGTCATGCTGCGGCGCACCGGCGATGGCGACAGCGAGGAATACGAACCGGTCTACGGGCGGCGGCGGATCGCGGCCTGCCGCCGGATCGGAATTCCGGTCAAGGCCTATATCGGGGATTTCGACGACGAGGCGCTGATCGTCGCCCAGGGGCTCGAGAATGCCGAGCGGCTGGAAAGCAGCTTTATCGAGAAGGCCGCCTTCATCGTGCAGCTCCGCGAGGCCGGGGTCGAGGCGCGCGTCATCGAGCGCAGCCTGAGCATGGCCACCGACGAGATCTACCGGATGAGCGCGGTCATCCGCGACATTCCCGAGGATCTGGTCACCGCGATCGGGCCCGCGCACGGGGTCGGCCGGCGGCAATGGATCGCGCTGGCGGCGATCACCAAGCAGATCGACAAGCGGCGTGTTCAGACGGCGATCAAGGAGCTGGAGGATATCTCCACCAGCCAGGAGCGCTTTGCCCGCGCCATGGCCCGGCTCTCCAAGAGCGGCCAGACCACGGCGAAAGCGCCGGCGGGCCAGAGCGTCGCCGATGGCAGGCTTCAGGTCACACGCCGCGGCCAGCAGGTCGCCTTCAAGGTCACCGCAAAGGCGGACAAGGCCTTCGCCGACTGGCTCGCCGAACGCGGAGAGTCCCTGTACCGGCAGTGGAAATCGGAAAGTGAGGAGATTAACTAATTGATATGCCTTAACTTTCACGGAAATGCAACTCACCGGCTGTACCGCGGTACAGCCGGTGAGAGCATATAACCGGGCCAAAACCCGGAAAATCGAGCAGCAATAAAGGAGGCAGACATCTAAGCAAAAAGAAACCCCCCGGAAACGGTGTCTCCGAAGGGTTCCCACTTTTGTCGCTATTAGTTGGATACCCTACAATCGAATCGCATTCAACACCGATTTCGGTGACCGGGTAGATTTTGCCGTCTGAAATGGCATGAAACAGATCACATCCGCGGCACCGCGTGCCGGGGCACAGACGAGCTGTGCCCAAACACCGATCGCAGGGTTTCGCCCGATCCTGCGCAGGGAATTGCTTTACGCGCTGAGAACCGCGCGGGTATCTCTGGGCCTCTCTGGGCGCGACGTTCAGGTGCTCGACACATTGCTGAGCTTCCTACCCTGCCGAGACCGGCAGACCGGCGGAGAACGCCCCGTCGGACCCGACATGATGCTTGTTGTCTATGCCGCCAACAGCACGATCTGTGAGCGGGCGAACGGCATGTGCGACCGGAGCCTGCGGCGCTATATCGACCGCCTGGTGACAGCGGGGCTGATCGCGCGCCGAGACAGCGCCACCGGCAAACGCTTTCCGCTGCGACGGGGCGGTCGCATCGTCGACGCCTACGGGCTCGACCTCGCTCCGCTGTTTCACTCGGCAGAGCGCATTCTCGAACTCGCCCGCCAGGCAGAGCAGGACAAGGAAGAAATCCGCAGCCTGCGTGCACAGGCCCTCACCCTTCGCGCCACGCTGCTCGATGCCGCTGACGCGCTCTCCGACACGGACCTTACCTTCGTCCTTTCCACGAAAACCATCCTGCGCCGCGTCAGCCTCGGCCTCGCAGGCACCCGCGATATTCTGGACAAACTCCAGGCGCTCATCCGCAGCTCATCGTCCCCAGCCACGCAGGATGCCGCTGTACCGGGGCCCGAAGCCACGGTCAGCGCCCCTGCCCCAGCACACGAAAACCCGCACCGGACCAGCGCAAACACCACGAAAGAGTCCGGCGGAAACGGTCAAACTGTCCGCCAAGTAGAACCAAAAAAAATTAATACAAAAAAACCTCGGAACGATCAGTCGCATGATTTGACAGGTGGGTGGTCACAATACCCAACCCTCGCGAGCTTCTTCCCCTCGAGCCCTCAAACAGCGAACGATCTAAACGAAACACTTCCCATTTTGGCACGTTTGGTCGGACTTGCAGAGAAAAGCTTGATATCTGCCCTTCGCGCCATCGGATTGAACCAAACACTTCATGCTCTCGAGTATATCGCGATGCATGCGGATCGCATTCAGCGACCAGAAGATTACTTTGCCAAACTTGTCGAAAAAGCCATGGCTTCCACTTCGGCACGGAGATGCTTCACCGGCAAGCAAGGACAAGCTTATAGCCCGCAACTCTGAGCTTCGGCCAGATCCGGTGCATGGAATCAAAAAAGGAGCTCAGAATATGCTGGAAATGCTCTTGAGAAACGCCGCTTCCGAGGGCGCGCAAGTCACATATGCACCCGCCAGGCTGGATCCTTGGCAGCACGAACATACTCGCCTCGCTTCCCAAATACAGCGCGGCTATCAGCGTCAGAGCTGTACCGTGGTACAGCTATCAGAAGGCCACATTTCCTCAGTCAATGCGACCAAGCCTGCAAACTGTACCGTGGTACAGTATTCTGACGAAATCAAACCTGGATGTTGGAACAAGCAGAGCCGACAGCCTTTAGCATTTTGAACTCATCAGTCAGCGGGCCGGAAATCTCGCCTAAGGCCAATCAGCGCTGGGATAGCGGAAAGGGGCCTGTGCATTTTCTCTGACAGACCCGATCAAGTTCAGACAGTCCGCGACCACCGAACGGCACTTTATTTCTCTGTTCTGTCTCATGGCTGCACCAACTGATCGAAAACATTCGGCCATATCGGTCAGATATAGGTAGCATTATCGGACATGAGGGAGCTCGTCAGAGTGGGGCGCTTCAGTCCTTTTATCTCGCAGACAAGCGCCGCCGCTCATGCGCGTAGCAAAGACTCAGACACCTTGGCCGTCGTCTTGCGCTGAACGTAGCTTACCCACGCAAACACGCCGGGTCACGCCATTGAAAGCGGAAATCAAAGGGGTCGTGGCATTTCGGTTCCAATGCACCTCGCGCCACTTAGGTAGGAAAATAAACAGCGACACTATGAATAGGGCAGGGGGCCTGGAACTTACCCAACGGTCTGCATACCGGGCAGCGTCGCCGCCTTTCGGTCAAAGGTCACGGTCGCCGTGCATCCGGTCGCCTCTCCGGCCAGCGCGATCATCTGATCCGCAAAGCCTGCGCCGCCGCGCCGATAGCGATCGACGGCGATGGCCGCACGATCATCTGTTTCGATGACGAGTTCACGCGCTTCCAGCAAGCCGGTCAGCGCCTCGGCGATAGCGGAGCGCGGCAACTTGTAGGCGCGTTCCAGCACCCAGACCAGTTCCACAAGGACCTCCCGGCAGACAAATCCGGGTGTGGCCTCGGTCAGGTCCGTCATGAGGGCCTCAGCGGCGGCACCTTGCGCAGGGTCATCCTGCATCAGAAAACGCGCGAGCACATTGGTGTCGAGCCCGATCACTCGTCCAGCGCTCCGCCTGCGATGGCCTCGTCCATCTCCTCAAGGCTGACCGGCCGCGTGACACGGTCCTTCAGCAGACCCGAGAGCGAGGAAACCGGACGGCTTCGCGAAATCCGGACCTCGCCATTGTCGAGGACCATGTAGCGCAGACGATCGCCGGGCTCGAGATGAAGCGCGCGGCGGACATCCCTCGGCAATGTCGTTTGGCCCTTTGCAGTGATCGTCGATTCGGGCATACGGGCAATCCTTTCGATTTCGGATTTTGCATTACAAATACGCCTATCGCATTTCATTTTCAATAGGCGCATGTAGCGAAGGGCATTGCGCCTGTTTTGCATACCGGCAAGATCGCAACGTAACAGTCACTCGGGCTCGAACCCTCTTCACCATCGCCACCATAGACCGTATGCGCGCGGGAACGGGTCTAGGAAGAGGCAGCATGACGGTCAGAGACAGTCAGCAATTCGACGGCACGGACGTGGCGTTCATTCCCGCGCGGCCGCTTGAGACCGCCTGTGAACATGCATGTCGGGCGGCCGTCGAGGAGCGCGAATTATGTGTCATCAGCCCGGGCCGGCCGCTGCCGCAGGCGCAGGACGCGCGCGCGGGGTATCTGCAATGCGAGACCTCCGGCTCCACCGGCCCGGCCAAGCGCATCCGGCGCAGCCTGCGCTCTTGGCGGGCCTGTTTCGAGACCGACCGTAAGCTCTGGCAGATCACACCGCGCGACCGGATCGCGGTGATGGGCCCGCTCAGCAACTCTCTCACGCTTTACGGGCTCTTCGCGGCGCAGCATCTCGGCGCCACCCCGGTGGTGATCGACACCGACCGCCCCGACGAACGCCTGCGCCGTCTGGCAGAGGCGGCGCCGACGCTGCTTTATACGACGCCCACGCAGTTGCGGCAGCTCGGCACCGGCGGGCAGGGAAGCGTCGGCTCGGTGCGGCGGGTGCTGGCGGGGGGCGGCTTTCTCGACCGTGCCGCGCGCGAGGCCGCAGCTCGGCTCTTTCCCGAAGCCGGCCTGACGGGGTTCTACGGTGCCGCCGAGACCAGCTTTATCACGCTCGACGAGACCGTCGGCGCCGAGGGCTCGGTGGGCCGGCCCTATCCCGGGGTCACGCTGCGGGTGCGCGACGAGGCGGGCCGGGATCTGCCCGCCGGCGAAACCGGCACGATCTGGGTCGAAAGCCCCTATCTCTTCGACAGCTATGCCGCCGGCACCGCGCCGGATACGCGCTGGAATAACGGGTTTCTCAGCGTCGGCGAGCTGGGCTGGCTGTCGGAGTCCGGCGCGCTCTTCCTCGCCGGGCGCCGCAGCCGCATGTTCACCGTGGCAGACCGCAATGTCTTTCCCGAGGCCATCGAGAGCTTTCTGCTGTCGCTGCCCGGCCTCACCGCCGCCGCCGTGCTGCCCGAGCCGGACGCGGCGCGGGGCAATCTGCCTGTCGCTTTTGTCTCCGGCGCCGGTCTCGACACCGGCGCGCTGCTCTCCGCCTGCCGCCAGCGCTTCGGCCCCGGCGCGGCGCCCCGGCGGATCGTGACGCTCGACGCGCTGCCCGCGCTACCCTCGGGCAAGCCCGATCTGCGCGCGCTCGCGGCGCTGCTGGGGCAGGGGGCATGAGGCGCTCGGTCATCGTGGCGGCGCGGCGCAGCGCGGTGGTGCCGCGCGGCGGGGCGCTGGCGGATCGCGAGATCCATGAGCTCGCCGCCCCGGTCATGCGCGCCTGCCTGGGTGATGCCGGCCTGCCGGCGGAGGCGGTGGACGAGGTGCTGCTGGGCAATGCGCTTGGTGCCGGGGGCAATCCGGCGCGGCTTTCGGCGCTGGCTGCCGGGCTGCCCGAGCGTGTCGCCGGGATCAGTCTCGACCGGCAATGCTGCTCGGGGCTCGACGCGCTGCTGCTCGCCGATGCGCTGATTGTCTCGGGGCAGGCCGATATCGTGCTCGCCGGCGGTGCCGAGAGCTATTCGCGCCGCCCAATCCGTCTGCGCCCGGGCGAGGACGGTGCCGCGCCTGTCGCCTATGACCGCCCACCCTTTACCCCCTGGCCGGATCGCGACCCGGACATGGCCGAGGCGGCGGCGGCGCTGGCACAGAGCCTCGGCTATGATCGTGCGCGGCAGGATGCCTGGGCGGTGTCGAGCCACGACAAGGCCTGCGCGGCGCGCGACCGGCTCGCGCGGGAAATCGTCGGCCTGCCGGATCGCGACGCGTTTTCCCGGCGGCTGAGCCCGGCGGTTTGCGCCCGTGCGCGCCCGATCTGCGGCAGCGTCACCAGCGCCAATATGGCGGTGGCCGCCGATGCGGCGGCGATGGCGCTGGTGGTCTCCGAGGACGTGGCGCGTCGCGCCGGGCTGGCGGGGCTGGCGGTCCTGGGTGGCGTGTCGCGCGGTGGCGATCCCGGGCTGCCGGGGCTGGCGCCGGTGGCGGCGATCCGCGACGCGCTGGCAGGGCTGAGCCTTGCGCCGAAACAGCTCGCACAGGCCGAGATCATGGAGGCCTTCGCCGCGCAGGCACTGGCCTGTGTCGAGCTGGCGGAGCTGGATGCGGTTATCGTCAATCCGCGCGGCGGGGCGCTGGCGCGGGGCCACCCCATCGGCGCCTCGGGCGCAATCCTTTCCGTTCGCCTGTTTCATGATTTATGTGAGAGCGGCGGTCGCGGTTTGACCGCCATCGCCGCTGCCGGCGGCGTCGGAACGGCCCTTGTGACGGAGTGGCAGCACGCATGATGAGATTTGGCGGCAATCCCGGCAAAGAGACGGTCGTCGCCCCCGACGCGGCCATAGAGCTGCGCGGCGTCGCCCACAGCCTCGCCGGGCGCGAGGTGCTGCGCGGCATCGACCTGACGCTGACCGAACGGCGCATCGGGCTTGTGGGCCGCAACGGCTCGGGCAAATCCACCTTGGCGCGGGTGCTTGCCGGGCTGATCGCGCCCGACAGCGGCGCGGTGACGATCGGCGGCACCGATGTGGCGCGCGACCGGCGCGCGGCGCTGCGGCTGATCGGCGTGCTGTTCCAGAATCCCGATCACCAGATCATCTTTCCCACCGTCGCCGAAGAGCTGGCCTTCGGGCTCAAGCAGCTCTGTCAGTCGCGGGCGGAGGCCGCCGCCGGGGCCGATGCGATGCTCGACCGGTTCGGCAAGCGCGCCTGGCGCGAGCGCTCGGTCACCGAGCTGTCGCAAGGGCAGCGGCATCTGCTCTGCCTGATGGCGGTGCTGGCGATGTCGCCGGCGGTGATCCTGCTCGACGAGCCGTTTTCCGGGCTCGACATTCCCACCACGCGGCAGCTCCGCCGGATGCTGGACGGGGTGGCGCCGCGCGTGCTTCAGATCACGCATGACCCGTCTGCGCTCGATGGCTATGACCGGGTGATCTGGCTCGACGAGGGCAGGGTGCGCGCCGACGGCCCGCCGGAGGAGACGCTGGCGCTCTATCTCGCCGCGATGGAGGAGGATGCCGATGCTGGCACTGACCTCTTCGATTGAGACACCCTATCACCGCTGGCCGGCGGGGGTGAAGCTCGCCATCGCCTCGCTGAGCGTGCTGGGTATCTACCTGATCGACAGCCCGCTCTGGCTCGCGGCGATCACATGCGCGGTGGCAGCGGCCTATCTCGTCGGCGGGCGGCGGTTCTTTCGCGAGGGGCTGCGCCTGTCGCGCCCGCTCTGGCCCTTCGTGGTCGTGCTGCTCGTCTGGCACCTGATCGAAGGCGCTCCGGCGCGTGGCGTGGCGCTGGTGCTGCGGCTGGTTGCGGCGGTGGGCATCGCCAACCTCGTCACCATGACCAGCCGGCTCGACGATCTGACCGATGTGGTACTGCGCCTGCTGTCGCCGCTGCGGCGCATCGGTCTCGACCCCGCGCCGGTCGGGTTCGCCATGGCGGTCACCATTCGCTTCACACCCGTGTTGCTGGCCAAGGCGCGGGGGCTGCGCGAGGCCTGGCGCGCCCGCAGTGCACGCGCCCCGGGCTGGCGCATCGTGCTGCCGCTGGGGCTATTGGCCATCGACGATGCCGAGCAGGTCGCCGAGGCGCTGCGCGCGCGCGGCGGCATCGGGCAGGCGCCGCCGGGGGCCGATCAATAGATGCAAATCCCGGCGGGGGCTGCTACTGCCGGAAGACACTGTCCCGACGTCAACAAGGAGACGACCACGATGGAACGCAATGTTGTGATGATCGCGCTGTTCGCCGCGCTGATCGCGGTGCTTGGGCTGATCCCGGCGATCACCCTCGGTTTCGGGGTGCCGATCACCGCGCAGAGCCTCGGCGTGATGATGTGCGGCACCGTGCTGGGCGCCCGCCGTGGCGCGCTTGCCGTGCTGCTCTTCCTGCTGCTCGTGGCGCTGGGGTTGCCGCTGCTGGCAGGCGGTCGCGGCGGTCTCGGGGTGTTTGCCTCGCCGACCGTGGGCTTCCTTGTCGGCTTCCCGGTCACCGCCTTTGTCGCCGGGCTCATCGTCGAAAAGACCCGCAGCCTGCCGCTCGTTGTGACCGCGACGGCGGGCGCGGCCATCGGCGGCATCTTCTTTATGTATATCTGCGGCATCGTCGGCATGGCCGTCACCCTCGACAAGACGCTGGCCGAAGCGACGCTGCTTGCCACGCCCTTCCTGCCGGGCGACGCCATCAAGGCGGTGATCGCCGGCATGCTGACCTCGGCGCTGGCGCGGGCGCGTCCGGCGAGCGTGCTGTCGCGCTCATGAGGGGCGGGGCACTCGACGCAGTCCTGCGTGCACGGCGTTCGGTCCGGGCCTTCCGGCCCGATCCGGTGCCGCGCGAGGAGGTGGCCGAGCTGCTCGATCTCGCCCGTACCGCGCCGTCAGGCGCCAATCTCCAGCCGGGGCGGTTCCATGTCCTGGCCGGAGAGCCGCTGGCCGCGCTCGCCGACGCGCTGGAGCGTGCCGCCACGAGCGGGCGGCCTCCGGTCAGCGAATACAGCTACTTCCCCGCGCCCATGCCCGCCGAATACAAGGCGCGGCAGCGGGCGGCGGGCTATGCGCTTTATTCCGCGCTGGGGATCGCGCGCCGCGACGTGGCCGCAAGGCGCGCGCAATTCGCCCGCAACTACCGCTTTTTCGATGCGCCTGTCGGCCTCGTCGTGACCATTGACCGGCGCATGGGCGCGGGCTGTTTCATGGATCTCGGCATGGTGCTGCAAAGCTTCTTTCTTGCCGTCGAGGGCAGGGGGCTTGGTGCCTGCGGCATTGGCGCGATTGCCGAGGTCGCCGATATCGCCCATGCGCATCTGGAGCTGCCGGAGGAGGAGATGGTCGTCTGCGGCATCGCGCTTGGTCATCCCGACCGCTCGCACCCGGTCAACGATGTGCGGACCCAGCGGCTGACGCATGAGGAGTTCGCCAGCTTCCGGGGCTTTTAGGCCAGCGCCTGCGGCGCGGTGGCGCGGTCGCGAATGCGCTCGATATCGCGGCGTGGCGGGGCGCCGAACAGCCGGCTGTATTCGCGGCTGAACTGCGACGGGCTCTCATACCCGACATTGAAGGCCGCGCCCGCCGCGTCGAAATCGTCGGTCAGCATCAGTCGCCGCGCCTCGTTGAGCCGCAGCCGCTTCTGATATTGCAGCGGGCTCATGGCGGTGAGCTGGCGGAAATGATGATGCAGGCTCGACGGGCTCATATGGATCTGCGCGGCGAGCTCCTCGACCTTCAGCGGCTCGGCGTAATGCGTTTTCAGCCAGTCGATGGCGCGGGCGATGCGGTGGCTCTGGCTGCCGACCGAAACCATGCGCAGCAGCCGTGGCGCCTGATCGCTCTGCAACAGCCGGTAGTGGATTTCCCGCTCGATCAGCGGCGCCAGCACCGGGATCGCCTCGGGCTCGTCGAGCAGCGCCACGAGCCGTGCGAAGGGCGCGAGCAGCTCCGGCGTCAGCTGGCCGATGGCAGCGCTCGGCTCCATGCTGTGCTGCTGCGCCGGGGCGGATCTGACCTGCGTGCTGAGCTCGGCGATCAGCCGCAGATCGAGCCGCAGCACCAGGCCGAGACAGGGGCGGTCTGGGCTCGCCTCCAGCACGCGGCTGTCGCCGGGAAGGTCGAGCGAGGCGACAAGGAACCGCTCGCTGTCATAGGTCAGGCCGCGCGCGCCGATATGCATCTGCTTCACGCCCTGGCAGACGATGATGATGCTGGGCTCGATCATGCAGGCATGGGGCTCGGAGGTGGATTCGCGCCGGAACAGACCTAGGTTTGGCAAAGCGGTGGCGTAATCCTCCTTGCCCACCGTCCACGGGTCGATGATCGCGGCAAGCTCTGCCTGCCGGGCACGGATGCCGGCATTCGGCGTCTCGATACGGATCTGCTCTGACATGCGGTCGCTCCTTGCGGTTGATGCATGCAGCATAGCGAAGCGCCGCCGTGCCGTCGTCAGAAATTTTCGTCTCTCGGAGGATCAGGCAAGAAATGCGGCGCATCATTCTACCGTATGCGCGATGATCTGTGGGATTGATGTAGTCGAGCCGAGGGCCGGCCGGTGCCGAGAGACATGGCAGGGGCGGCGCCTGGCACAGAGGCAAAGAATAGGAGATCTGTCATGATCAAAGACAAAGTCGTTATTATCACCGGCGCTTCCTCGGGGATCGGCGAGGCCACCGCCAAGGAAATCGCCAGCAAGGGCGCCAAGGTCGTGCTCGGTGCGCGGCGCGAGGAAAAGCTCAAGCAGATCGCCGACGACATCAAGGCGGCGGGCGGCGAGGCGGTCTATCAGGCCATCGACGTGACCAAGACCGAAGACAACGACGCCATCGTCAAGCTTGCCAAGGACAGCTTTGGCCGCGTCGACGCGATCTTTCTGAACGCGGGGATCATGCCGGTCAGCGCCGTCTCTGCGCTGAAGACCGACGAATGGAAGCAGATGGTCGACGTGAACATCAATGGCGTGCTGAACGGTGTCGCCGCCGTGATGCCGACCTTCACCGAGCAGAAATCGGGTCACATCCTGGCGGTCTCGTCGGTGGCGGGGCTCAAGGCCTATGCCGGCACTGCGGTCTATGGCGGCACCAAGTGGTTCGTGCGCGACTTCATGGAAGTGCTGCGCATGGAATCGGCCATGGAAGGCACCAATATCCGCACGGCGACGCTCTATCCGGCGGCGATCAACACCGAGCTTCTGGACACGATCACCGACAAGCAGGCCGGCAGCGGCATGCAGGAGGTCTATGACGCCTTCGGCATCTCGCCCGACCGGATCGCCCGCGTCGTGGCCTTTGCGCTGGACCTGCCCGAAGACACCACGGTGAACGAATTCACCGTCGGGCCGGCAAACCAGCCCTGGTAATCCGGCACCGCGATCGGGGGCCCGGCATCGCGCCGGGCCTCTTTGCGCCCGGGGGCTACGACCCCGCCGGCGTTGACTGCGACAGTCTGACACGTATGATGGCGCTATCGGGAGAGCGGTGTCCCGGATCCGGACCCGCGCGGCCGGTGCGCAACGCACAGGCGACATCCCAGGGCGTCCGGGCGGACTGCCGCGATTGATGAGGTCAGCTCATCGGATCTATCGGCCTCCCGGGATAGTTTTCGTGCGCGGCAGACACATTTTTAAGACCTAACGAGACGTTCTTTGAACGGCTCCCGCGCGGCTGCGGTCGGGCGGGGAGAGCAAACGCAACACCGACAGGCAAGGGAGCCTCCGATGCAGCTAACAGTGAATGGAACGACGCGCGACGTCGATGTGGATGCCGATACCCCGCTTCTCTGGGTGATCCGCGAGGAACTGGGCCTCACCGGCACGAAATACGGCTGTGGCGTGGCGCAATGCGGTGCCTGCACCGTGCTGGTCGACGGCATCCCGACACGCTCCTGCGTGACTCCTGCCGACAGCGTCACCGGCACCGAGATCAGCACCATCGAAGCGGTGCGCGAGACCGAAGTAGGCAAGCGCGTGGTCGAGGCCTGGGTCGAGAACCAGGTGCCGCAATGCGGTTATTGCCAGTCGGGCCAGGTGCTGACCGCCGCCGCGCTGCTGACCGAGACGCCGCAGCCCAGCGACGACGATATCGAGGGCGCGATGATCAACCTGTGCCGCTGCGGCACCTACAACAAGATCCGCGCTGCCGTGCGCGGCGCGGCGGAGGGCTGAGCCATGGGGATCATGCAGAAACTCACCCGCCAGCCGGTCAACGTCTCGCGCCGCGGCTTCCTGACGGGCACCGGCGCGCTGGTGCTGGCCACCGCGCTGCCCGCGCGCCGCAGCCGCGCGCAAGAGGCCGCAGGCGAGGCCGAACCGCCCGCCGTGCCGGCCTTCCTTGAGCTGCGCGCCGACGGCACCGCGCTGTTCCGCAGCCCGTTCATCGAGGGCGGGCAGGGGATCTTTTCCGCCCTGCCGCAGATCGTCGGCGAGGAGCTGGACCTTCACCCCGAGCTCTTCACCGTGGAGAGCGCGCCCCCCGGCGCGCCCTTCGACATCATGGGCGGTTTCCGCTTCACCGGCGGCAGCTCGTCGGTGCGCTCGAGCTATCCGCTGATGCGCCAGCTCGGCGCCACCGCGCGCGCCATGCTGATCGAGGCGGCGGCGCAGCAATGGGGCGTCGATGCCGCGGATCTGACCACCGAGCCCGGCAAGGTGGTGAACCCGGAGAGCGGCGAGAGCCTCGGCTATGGCGAGCTGGCGGGCGCGGCGATGGATCTGCCGGTGCCGGCGGATGTGCCGCTGCGCGACCCGTCGACCTTCCGCTGGATCCGCCAGCCGCTGCCGCGCTACGACGTGCATGACAAATCCACCGGTCGGGCGAATTACGCCATCGACGCCTCGGTCGAGGGCATGCTGCTGGCCGCCGTGCAGCACGCGCCGCGTCTCGGGCTGGCGCCGGTATCGGTGACCAACCGGGCCGAGATCGAGGGCATGCGCGGGGTGCATTCGGTGCATCTGCTGCCGGGCGCCGTCGCGGTCGTGGCCGACAAGTTCTGGCAGGCGCGCAAGGCGGTCGAGGCGGCAGAGGTCGAATGGGGCCCGGGCGAGGCGAGCTGGCCGATGCCCGAGGATTTCTCCTCGCAGGGCTTCCGCGACACGCTGGCCAGTGCCGATGGCGAGGTGATCGAGATCGAGGCCCAGGGTGATGCCGCCGGCACGCTTGCGGGTGCCGAGACCGTGCTCGAGGCCGAGTATGACGCGCCGTTCCTGGTGCATGGCCAGCTCGAGCCGCCCTCGACCATCGCGCGGTTCAATGACGACGGCACGCTGGATCTGTGGCTGCCGAACCAGGCGCCGGAGATGTTCCAGGGCGCCGCGGCAGAGATCGCCGGGGTCGCGGCGGAGAATATCCGCATCCATTCGCAGATCCTCGGCGGGTTCTTCGGGCGGCATTTCCTCTACGAGACCGCCAACCCCTATCCGCAGGCGATCATGCTGGCCAAGGCGGTGGGCCGTCCGGTCAAGGTGCAGTGGACCCGCGAGGAGGAATTCCTGCGCGACGCGGTGCGCCCCATGGGCTTTGCCCGGTTCCGGGGTGCGGTGAGCGCCGAAGGCCCCACCGCGCTCAGCGTCGAGGTGGTGGGCGAGGGCCCGACCGGGCGCTGGTACAAGGCGCCTGCCGGGCAGGATCCCTCGGCGACCGAGGGGATTTCCGGCAAGACCTATGCCATTGCCAACACCCATATCGGCCAGATTTACGTGCCGAACCCGGCGGTGATCGGCTACTGGCGCGCCGTGGGGCACTCGATGCATGACTTCATGTATGAAAGCTTTCTCGACGAGATGGCCGCCGCCGCCGGGCTCGACCCGTTCGAGATGCGGCGCCGGTTGCTCTCGGACTCCGAGCGTCACCGCACGCTGCTGGAGACCGTGGGCACACTGTCGGGCGGCTGGAAGCCCGGCGTCTTCGAGTCTGAGGACGGCAGCCAGCGGGCACGCGGCGTCGCCATGGCCTCGCCCTTCGGCTCCGAGGTGGCGGTGATCGCCGAGGTCTCGGTCGATGGCGGCGAGGTGGCGGTGCATCAGGTCTGGGTCGCCATCGACCCCGGCCAGATCGTCAATCCGGCCACCATCGAGGCACAGGTGCAATCGGCGGTGGCGCTGGGTGTGTCGCAAACGCTGATGGAAGAGCTGGTCTATGAGAACGGCGAACCCACGGCGCGAAATTTCGACTATTACCCGTTCCTGCGCCCCGACCAGATGCCGCAGGTGCATGTCGAGATCGTCGAGAGCGGCGCCAAGATGGGCGGCATCGGCGAGCCGGGCCTGCCGGCGGTCGGGCCTGCCATCGTCAACGCGGTGGCGGTGCTGACCGGCCAGCGCATCCGCAGCCTGCCGCTGTCGAAGCACGATTTCGGCTGAACAAGCCGGACCTTTTCCGGTTCGAGATCGACGCCGGGCTCTGCGGAGCCCGGCGTTTTTTGTGCGAAATGCCCGTCTGCGCATGGGGCAGGGGTGCCGCGCCGCCGCTTTTTTGTGCAAATTCGCCCGGCCCACCGGTTTGACCCTTGCAAAGGCGGGGCAAGGCGCTTGACCGAATCATAAAAACAAACCAGCCTGTTTTTAAATGAGGGCGAAATGACCGTATCGACACGACGCACCCAGGATCAGCGCAGCACCGAAACCCGCAGGCTTCTGCTGGCGGCGACGGTGCAGATGCTGATGGATGTGGGCTATGCCAATACCAGCACCGCCGGCATTGCCAAGCGGGCGGGCGTGTCGCGCGGGGCGCAGACGCATCACTACCCCAGCAAGATGGCGCTGATCGTCGCCGCCACCGAAGAGATGTTCGCCAATTTCGCCGCCGGGCTGGAGGCGCTGGCCGCCGATATGCGGAGCGGTGCGCTCGACTACGATACGTTCTTCGAGGCGGTCTGGGACGAGGTGCTCAAGGGCGACTGGTTCTATTCCTCGCTCGAGATCATCGTCGCCGCGCGCGGCGATACGGAGCTGCGCGAGCAGCTCGCGCCGCTGATCCTCGATCTGCACGAGCGGCTGGAGGCGATCTGGTCGCAGACCTTCGTTGCGGTCAGCCCGGACGCCATCACCCCGCGCGTGGCGCTGAACCTGGCGCTGAACGTGTTTCGCGGCATGGCCGTGCAGGCGGTGCTGCGCCGCGATGAGGGCTATTTCCGCGAGATGCTCATGGCGCTCAAGGTCATGCTGGCAAGCCATGTGAAGCCCGTGACAGGCACCGCCTGAGCGCAATCCGTACCCGGTATTTTGTGTACAATAAAACAAACAAGACAGCCGGTTTTTAAATCGGGCCTCGCCCCAATCACAAGCGGTGACAAGCCGCATTCAACCAGAAACGTTCAACAGGAGATAACGATGAATAAACTCACCTCTCTCATGGCTGTGGTCGCCTTTGCGGCGGCGCCGGCGCTGGCGCAGGACGCCGAATGGGAAACCCAAGGCCTCACCGACGACGCCATCACCATCGGTGTGATGGGGCCGTTTTCCGGCAATGCGTCGTCCTACAGCAAGGCGCTGATCGGGATGATGGCCTATTACGACAAGGTCAACGAAGAGGGCGGGGTGCATGGCCGCAAGCTGGTTGCCGTGCAGGAAGACACCGCCTGCGACAGCGCCAAGGGCCTCGCCGCCGCCAAGAAACTGATCTCGCAGGACGAGGTCTTCATGCTTCAGGGCAATTCCTGCTCGGGCGTGGCGCTGGCGCTGCGGCCCACCATCGAAGAGGCGGGCCTGCCCTGGATCGTCGCCCACGCGGTGAGCGACTCGATCTCGGATCCGCTGGCGGGGAACATCTTTCACGGCGTGCCCACCGGCAGCGCCAACGGGCGTGCCATGGCCGCCTTTGTGCTCTCCAAGCCGGGCACCGAGAACGTGGCGATCATCGAGCATTCCAATGACTGGGCGCACAGCTATTCCAACCCGGCGCGCGACTACCTCAAGGAAAATGGCGTCGAGCCCACGGCCGAGCTGACCATGGAGCGTGGCCAGACCGATGCCACCGCGCAGGTGCTGAAGCTGCGCCAGAACAAGCCCGATTTCATCATCGCGGCGCTTTACGAGGCGGAAACCGCCATCTTCCTGCGCGACCTGAAGAAATACGGCATGGGCGATATCCCGGTCATGGGCACCGCCGGCACCGACCTCGAGAACACGCTCAAGCGCACCGGCGATTTCGACACCGTCAAGAATTACCACGTGATCCACTCCTATGTGGACAATCTCGACGGCGAGAAGATGAAACCCTGGGGCGAGATGATCCACAAATACTACCCCGACGAAGAGCTCTCGACCTTCTCCTTCGTCTCCATCGGCTCCGCCGAGGCGCTTGTCTCGGCACTCGAAGCGGTGGGTCCGGATCTCACCCGCTCCAAGCTGATCGCGGCGCTGGAAGAGGTGCGCGATTTCGACACCGGCATCCTGTCGGATCCGATCACCTGGACGCCCGAGGATCACCAGGGCGTCAAGGGCTCTGCCGTGGCGGGCTTTGTCGACGGCGAACCGACCGTCCTGAAAGCCTGGGGCCAGCCCTACTAAGCTTAACCTCCCCGACTGCCGGGCGCGGCGTGTCCGTGCCCGGCCTTTTCCAGGAGCAATACCGATGCTGATGCAGCTGACATTGGGCGGACTCGCCCAAGGGGCCATCTATGCCCTGATCGCGCTATCGCTCACGGTGGTCTACCGCTCGACCACGGTGGTGAATTTCGGCCATGGCGATTTCGTCATGGCGGGCGCCTTCCTCTCATATGTGCTGGTGGTGCTGGCGGGCATCGCCTTTCTCCCGGCGGCGGCGCTGGCGATGATCGCCATGTTCGTGCTGGGGGTGCTCTTCAGCAAGGGGCTCATCCGCCCGATAAGGGGCGGGCCGCATATCGGGCTGGCGCTCATGTGCATTTCGGCGGGCTATGTGCTGCGCGGCATCGCGCGCATGGTCTGGGGCCGCGAGGTGCTGCCGATGCCGGCGGTCTTCGATATGGAGCCCATTTTTATCGGCGATCTGGTGATCACCGGCGACGCGGTGTTCATCATCGGCACGGTGCTGGTGCTGCTCATCCTCTTCTTCGGCCTGCTGGCGCTGACCGATCTAGGCAAGATGGTGCAGGCCGTCTATCAGAGCCCGCGTGGGGCGCGGCTCATCGGCCTCAATGTCGAGCGGTTCAACGATTTCAGCTGGGGCATCGGCGCGGCGCTCGGCGCGCTTGGCGGCATCCTCGTGGCGCCGGTCTCGCTGCTGCATCCCGATCTTGGCGCCAGTTTTCTCATCAAGGGCTTTGCTGCGATGACGCTGGGCGGTTTCGGCTCGCTGGGCGGCGCGGTGCTGGGCGGCATCCTGCTGGGTCTGGCCGAGCAATATGCCGGCGCCTATCTCGACAGCGCGCTGATCGAGATCACCGCTTATGTGGTCATCGTGCTGGTGCTCTTCATCCGCCCGCAGGGGCTCTTTGGCCGCAAGGCCGTGGTGAAGGTGTAAGATCATGAGCACGACCATGCCTTCCCCCCGCCAACGTCAGCGCCGCACTTGGGCTTTCTGGGCCGTGCCCGTGCTGCTTCTGTTCCTGCCGCTGGCCACCAACGCCTATACGCAATTCATCGTGAACGGGATGCTGATCTCGGTTCTGGTGACGCTGGGTTTCACGCTGGTGATCGGCAATCTCGGGCAGCTCGCCTTTGCAAATACCGCGTTTTTCGGGATCGGCGCCTATGCCTCGGCGATCCTCTCGGCCAAGCTTGGCCTGCCCTGGATCGTCACGATCCCGCTGGCGGGTGCGCTTGGTGCGCTGGGGGGCTTCCTGGCCTCCTCCGCAGCCCTTCGCGGCATCCGTTCCTATTACCTCGCGATCATCACCCTGGCCTTTGGCGAGCTGATGCGGTGGGCCTATCTGCACAGCAAGCCGCTCACCGGCGGCACCGACGGGCTGCCGCTGCCGCGCGAGGCGATGTTCGGCATCTCGCTCAGCGACGACACGCTGAAATTCTACATCTTCCTCGGCGTGACCGTGGTGCTGGTCAAGGCGACGCTCAACCTGATGCGCTCGCGCTTTGGCCGCGCCGTGATGGCGGTGCGCGAGAACGAGATTGCCACCGCGTCGCTGGCGATTCCGACGGCGCGGGTGATCCTCGTCAGCTTCATCTGGTCGGGCTTTGTGGTGGGCTGCGCCGGTGCGCTCTTTGCCCGGCATGTGGGCCATGTCTTTCCCGAAAGCTTTGGCATGCTGCACCTCATCGCCTCCTTCGCGATGGTGCTGGTGGGCGGGCTCGGCTCGGTTCTGGGGGCGGTGCTGGGCGCCGTGCTGCTGACCGCGCTGCCGGAATATCTGCGCGCCTTTCCGGGCATGGAAGAGCTGTTCTTCGGCCTGATCGTCGCCGCCGTGCTGGTCGCCATGCCCATGGGGCTCGCCAGCCTGCTGCGCCGTCTCTCGCCGATCTTCGTCGAACGTTATTACCGGGAGGAGTCATGACCGAGCTTCTGAACGTCCAGGGACTGAGCGTCCGCTTTTCCGGTCTGACCGCGCTGGACGATGTCTCCTTCACGCTGGAGGAAGGCGCGGTGCGCGCGGTGATCGGGCCGAACGGGGCGGGGAAATCCACGCTGTTCAACGCGATCTCGGGCTATGCCACGCCGACCTCGGGCAGCGTGCATCTGAAAGGGCGCGAGCTGACCACGCTTACCCCGCACGAGATCGCCGAGCAGGGCGTGCGCCGCACCTTCCAGAATGGCGGGCTGTTCCCGGCGCTGACGGTGCTGGAAAACGTGCTGACCGGGCTGCATGCGCAGACCGAGGGCTCGTTCCTCGACATCCTGCTGGGCCGCTCCAAGGCGCTGAAATCCGAGGCGGGCAACATCCACCGCGCCCGTGAGCTGCTCAAGCTCATGTCGATGGATCACATGGCCGATACGCGGGCGGGGGATCTTTCCGGCGGCCAGCAGCGGATTGTCGAGATCGTCCGTACCGTGGCCTCGGACCCGCCGGTTTTGCTGCTCGACGAGCCCGCCGTGGGCCTCTCGCCCGTCGCCCGCGCCCAGATGATGGAGATCATCCACCGGCTCGCGGGGGAAAAGGGTGTCGGCATCCTGCTCATCGAACACGCGGTGGAACTGGTGATGGCCGCCGCCGACCGCATCCTGGTGATGGCGGCGGGCGCGCGCATCGCCGAAGGAACGCCAGAGGAAATCCGCGAAGACCGCGCCGTGCTGGAGGCTTACCTTGGACACTCCTGAACCGCTTCTGAAAATCCGCGACCTGCATGTGGGCTATGGCAAAAAGCCGATCCTGCGCGGGGCGACCTACGATGTGCGCCCCGGCGAATGTCTGACGTTGCTGGGGGCCAACGGGTCGGGCAAATCGACCTCGCTCAACGCCGTCTGCGGCTTTGTCAAACCGAGCTCCGGCTCGGTGCTCTTCGACGGGATCGAAACGGCGGGCCTGCCGCCGCACAGGATCTTTGCCCATGGCATCGCCCAGGTGAGCCAGGCGCGCGATCTCTTCCCCGACCTCACCGTCGAGGACAATCTGCGGCTCGGCGCCATGCGCCGGGGCGGCAAGGAGCTGAGCCAGACGCTGGGGCTGGTCTATGACCGCTTTCCGCGCCTCGCCGAGCGCCGCAAGCAGGCCACCCGCACGCTTTCGGGCGGTGAACAGCAGATGGTGGCCATCGGCCGGGCGCTGATGTCGCGGCCGCGGCTGCTGCTCCTCGACGAGCCCTCGGGCGGCCTCTCGCCGCAATTCTGCGAAGAGATCGCCCGCATCATCGACACGCTGAAGGAGGACGGGGTGACCATGCTCATGGTCGAGCAGAACCTCAACCTCGCCTTCCGCGCCGCCGACCGCTTCATCGTCCTGCGCGACGGCGAGGTGGTGGATGGCGGCGATGTCCGCGCCATGGCGGGCGATCACGACGCCATCGTGCGCGAAATCTATCTCTGACGAAGGAAGACCCAAATGACCACGCTGCATGACGACCTGATCGTCTTTGACGGGCTGATTATCTCGGACTGGGGGCGCCCGGTCTTCGAGGCCATGGCGCAGGGCGGGCTCACCGCCGCCAACTGCACCTGCTCGGTCTGGGAAAATTTCCGCGACACGATGTCGGCCATCGGCGACTGGAACACGCAGTTCCGCGCGCATGCCGACCTGATCGTGAAGGCGAAGACCGTGGCGGATATCCGCCGCGCCAAGGCCGAGGGCAAGACCGGCATCGTTCTGGGCTTTCAGAACACCACCGCCTTCGAGGACCGGCTGGAATTCATCGAGCTTTTCAAGGAGCAGGGGGTGGGCATCGTGCAGATGACCTACAACACCCAGAACCTCGTGGGCTCGGGCTGCTACGAGAGCACCGATAGCGGGCTGTCGGATTTCGGCCATGAGGTGGTGGCCGAGATGAACCGCGTCGGCATTCTCTGCGATCTCAGCCATGTGGGGCCGAAGACCTCCGAGGACGTGATCCGCGCGTCGAAAAAGCCGGTCGCCTATTCCCACTGCCTGCCCGCTGGCCTCAAGGCGCATCCGCGCAACAAGAGCGACGAGCAGCTTCGCTTCATCGCCGAGCAGGACGGCTTTGTCGGCGTGACCATGTTCCCGCCCTTCCTTGCCGCCGGCAATGGTGCGACGGTGGACGATTACGTCGCCGCCATCGACTATATCGTGAACCTCGTCGGCGAAGAGCGCGTCGGCTTCGGCACCGATTTCACCATGGGTTACGGGTCGAAATTCTTCGAATATCTCAACCGCGACAAGGGGTATGCCCGCCAGCTCACCGAGATCTGGGAGGTGGAATTCCCCGACGGGCTGGGCTCGATCGCCGATTTCCCGAACCTCACGGCGGCGATGGAACGGGTGGGCTGGTCGGAGACCAAGATCCGCCGCGTGATGGGCGAGAACTGGCTGTCGCTGCTCGACCGCGTCTGGTGATCTGCTGCGCCGGGGGGAGACCCCGGCGCCTTTGGCGTTTGCGGTTCAGGATGTCCCGAAACGCCTCAGCTCAGGATCTGCATCTTGCGGGTGGCATCCGGCGACAGCACCGTCGTCACGATGCGGTTGCGGAACAGCTCCACATGGCGGGCGGCGACGCGTTCGGCGCCCTCCGTATCCTGATCGCGGATGAAGGCCACCATCTCGCGGTGATCGGCAATCGTGCGGTCGAGATGCTCCCGCAATCGCGCCTGCGTGCCGTCATGTTCGATGAAGCTCACATGACCCACGCGCATGCCCTCGATCAGCGCGCGCTCATAACCGTGGTGCAGGTGGCGCGAATGCGCCGCCTCGCTGATCGCCAGGTGAAAGCGGAAATTCATCTCGTTGAGCGCGTCCACATCGCGGCCCGCCGCCGCCTGCTCGAAACCGCGCTCGGCCGCCTCGATCCCGCGCAACTCCTCGTCGCTCCGGCGCAGCGCGGCAAGGGTGGTCTGGGCCCGCTGGAGCAGGTCAAGCGACTCGAAAAAATCCCGCAGATCGAAGAGGTTCATCGCCGCGACGCGCGAGCCGCGCCCGCGCACCGCCTGCACCAGCCCCTCGGCGGTCAGGCGGATCAGCGCCTCGCGCACGGGCGTGCGCGACACCTCGTAACGGGCCGAGATCTCCAGCTCGTCCAGATCCGACCCGGGCCGCAGCTCCATGCGCAGAATCGCCTGCCGCAGCATGCGGTAGACATGTTCGGCCCCGCGTTCGGAGGCCGGTTTCGACGCTGCCGGTTTTTTCGCCATGTCCCTGTCTCCGCTGCATGATTTGCAAGCGCGCGTATACATCCGCGCATGCGCAATTTCCAAGAAATAATCCGGTCCGAAGAAAACTGTTGACTCATCTTTATTATACACGGTGTATTTTAATGAAATACGAAGAGGATTCAAACATGGCCGAAACCTGGACGATAGGCGTGGATGTCGGAGGCACCTTCACCGATCTCTGCGCCATCGAAAGCGCCAGCGGGCGCATCGCGCTGAACAAGGTGTCGAGCACGCCCGCCAACCCGGCGGAGGCGATCATCGCAGGGCTCGACGCGCTGGCGGAGAAGGCGGGGTTCGACCTCGGGGACGTGCGCGCCATCGGCCACGGCACCACCGTGGCGACCAACGCGCTGATCCAGCGCACCGGCGCTAAGGTGGCCATGGTGACCACCCGCAACTTCCGCGATCTGGTCGAGATCGGCCGTCAGATCCGCCCAAAGATGTATGACCTCAAGGCGGATTTCCCGCCGCCGCTCGCGCCGCGCCACCTGCGGTTTGAGGTGACCGAGCGCGTCGGCGCCGACGGTGCCGTGGTCGAGCCGCTGGACATGGACAGCGTCGATGCGGTGATCGAAGATTTGCGCGCCGAAAAGGTCGAGGCGGTCGCCATCGCCTTCCTCTTCGCCTATCTCAACCCGTCGCATGAACAGGCGGTAAAGGCGCGTATCATGGAAGCGCTGCCGGATGTGGCGGTCTCGGCCTCCTCGGATGTGATGCCGGAATTCCGCGAATACGAACGCTCCTCCACCACGCTGCTCAATGCCTATCTGCAACCGGCCTTCGCCGAGTACATGCGCACGCTGGAGCGTGAGGTGGCGGCGCGCTCGCCCGTCTCCAGCCTCGGCGTGAACCAGTCGAGCGGCGGGCTGATGTCGGTGGAGACCGCGCGGGAATTCCCGATCCGCACCGCCATGTCCGGCCCGGCGGCGGGGGCGAACGGCGCGATCCATACCGCGATGCAGTCGGGCATCGGCAATGTCATCACCTTCGACGTGGGCGGCACCAGCGCCGATGTGGCGCTGATCCGCGACCGCACCATCGGGCTCGCCTTCGACCGCGATGTGGCGGAATTCCCGGTGCGCATGCCGATGGTCGACATCAACACGGTGGGGGCAGGGGGCGGCTCGCTCGCATGGTTCGACCGCGACGGTCTGATGAAGGTCGGTCCCGCCAGTGCCGGCGCGCGGCCCGGCCCCGCCTGCTACGGGCGCGGCGGCGATCAGGCCACGGTGACCGATGCCAATGTGGTGCTTGGGCGGCTCTCGACCAGCGGGTTGCTGGGCGGCGACATGTCGCTCGATGTCGATGCCTCGTTCCGCGTCGTGGGCAAGGTAGCCGAGCGTCTGGGCGTCGCGGTCGAGACCGCCGCGCGCGGCATTCTCGATGTGATGGCCGCCAATATGGTGCGCGCGATCCGGGCGATCTCGGTCGAGCGCGGCCACGACCCGCGCGATTTCGCGCTGATGCCCTTTGGCGGCGCCGGTCCGCTGCATGCGGAGGCTTGCGCCCGCGCGCTGGGGATCAGGCAGATCCTCGTGCCGCTGCTGCCGGGCATCCTCTGCGCCGAGGGGCTGCTGGTCGCCGGGCGATCGGAAAGCCTCGTGCGCTCGCAGCGTATCGCTTTGAATGACGCCGCCGGGCCGATCCTGTCGCGGCTGGCCGACGAGATGCGTGCAGAGGCCGAGACCTGGTTCGAGGCCGAGGCCATTCCGGAGGCGGAGCGCAGCACGAAGCTGGTCGCCGACATGCGCTACACCAGCCAGAATTACGAACTTCAGATTCCGGTGGGCGGCAACAGCGTCACCGATCTCGATGCGCTGAAACAGGCCTTCTTCGAGGCGCACGCCCAGGCCTACGGTTTCTTCAATCCCGAGGATCCGGTCGAGATCATGGCGCTGCGCATGACCCCGCAGGGCGCGCGGCCGCAGATCGGCAGCCCGCCGCAAAGCGCAACCGCCTCGCGTGAGCCGCAGCCCAAGGCCACGCGCCCGGTCTGGTTCACCGGCCCGCGCGCGCTCGACACGCCGGTCTATGATCGTGCCGAACTCGCCGCCGGGGCGGAGCTGACAGGCCCCGCCGTGATCGACCAGTTCGACTCCACGCTCCTGCTGTTCCCCGGCGATCACGCCCGCGTCGACGACGCGCTCAACATTCTCATCACTCGCGGGGAGACCGACCTGTGACCCTTCACGACACCCTCACCGCCCCCGCCGCCGCGAATGACGCCGGGCCCGATCCGATCACCGTCGAGATCGTCTCCTCGGCCTTCCGCTCGGTGGTGGACGAGACCTTCATCGCGCTGATGAAAAGCGCCTATTCCACCAATATCAAGGAACGCCACGACCACTCGACCGCGATCTGTGACCGCAAGGGGCGGCTGATCGTGCAGGCCGACCTGTCGCTGCCCATTCACCTCGCCTCGATGACCGGGCTGATGCAGGCGGTGCTGACGCGCTATGCGCCGGAGGACATACGCGAGGGCGATATCTTTGTCGCCAACGATCCGCACGCGGCGGGGGGCACGCACCTGCCCGACATCAACTATGCCGCGCCGATCTTTGTCGACGGCCAGCTCTTGGGTTTTGTCTGCAACATCGCCCACCACGCCGATATCGGCGGTATGGTGCCCGGCTCCATGGCGGGCGGCATGTCCGAGATCTATCAGGAGGGGCTGCGCATCCCGCTGGTGCGGCTCTTCCGCGAGGGCGAGCTGCAACAGGACATTCTCGACCTGCTGCTGCTCAATGCCCGCATTCCAGAAGAGCGCCGGGGCGACCATTTCGCCCAGATCGCCGCCTGCCGTCTGGGGCTGCGCCGCGTCGGCGAGATTGCCGAGCGCTACGGTGCCGAGCTCATCGAGCAGGTCTGGGACTCGCTGCTCGCCCGCACCCACGACCGGATGCGCGCCGCCATCGCCGAGCTGCCCGACGGGGCCTATCGCTTCGAGGACGTGATGGACGATGACGGGGTGGGCACATCGGACATTCCGCTGAAGCTGGAAATCACCGTGACCGGCGACCGGGCGGTGTTCGATCTGCGCGGCTCGGCGCCGCAGGTGAAGGGCAATATCAACCTCACCCGCAATGCCTCGAAGGCGGCGGTGGCCTACGCGCTGCGCACGCTGCTCGACCCGGAGATCGCCAATAACGAGGGCATTCTGGAATGCTGCGAGCTGCTGACCGAGCCGGGCAGCATCGTCGACTGCATCGCGCCCGCGCCGGTGGCGCAGCGGCTCAATACCTCGCAGCGGCTGGTCGATGTGATCATCGGCGCGCTGGCGCCGGCGCTGCCCGATGCTGCCGTGGGCGCGGCCAACGGCGCCAACACCACCGCCGTCTTTTCCGGCATCGACCCGCGCAACGGCAAGCCGTATCTCTATCTCGAAACGCTGGGCGGCGGCGCCGGCGGGCGCAGCGACCGCGACGGCAAGGACGGGGTGCAGGTGCATATCACCAACACCTCCAACCTGCCCATCGAGGCCATCGAGACCGAATATCCGCTGCGCGTGGTCAGCTACGGCTTTGTCGAGGATTCCGGCGGGGCAGGGCGCTATCGTGGCGGCGCGGGCCTGCGCCGGGTGATCGCGCCGGTGGATCACGACTGCACTTTCAACGGCGCCGGCGAGCGGTTTTCCAACGCGCCCTGGGGCATCTTCGGCGGCGGCGAGGGGCGGCCCGGGCAGTTCCTGCTGGAAGGCGCGGGCGAGAGCCGCAAGCTTGCCAACAAACCCTCCGCCGTGCCGCTGAACCGCGATCAGGCCATTGTGGTCGAAACGCCGGGCTCCGGCGGTTACGGCCCCGCTGCCGACCGCACACCCGAGGCGGTGGCCGAGGATGCGCTTTCCGGCAAATACAGCCCGGAATTCCTCGACCGGAATTATCCCGCGCAGCGGCGCGGATAAGCATGGGCCGGGGCGACCCGGCCCTCAGCAAAGACAACCATAGCAACAGGGAAATCACGATATGCTCAAGACACTGACCACACCGCTTCTCGCCGGGGCGCTCGCCGCCGCCGCGCTGCCCGCCTGGGCGCAATCGGTCACCTGGGATCTGGCCAACGAATACCCGCCGAACTCGGTGCACGCGCAATCCGCCGACACCTTCATCGACGCGCTGCAAGAGGTCTCCGGCGGCGACATGGTGGTGACCGCGCATCACGGCGCGGCGCTGGGGTACAAATCCATCGACCAGTACGACGCGGTGGGCGACGGCGCGCTCGATCTCGCCTCTTCCTTTGCGACGCCATGGTCGGGCATCGACCCGGTGTTCATCCTCTCTTCCATCCCCTTCCTGGTGACCACCCCCGAGGAAGAGCGCCAGCTCTACGAGATCGCCAAACCCTATTACGAGGCGGTTCTGGCCGACGACAATCAGGTGCTGCTCTTCGCCACGCCCTGGCCGCCGAGCGGGCTCTGGGGCAACAAGCCGCTCGACTCGATGGAGGCGCTCGACGGGGTGAAACTCCGCACCTATGACGCCAACGGCACCATCACCTTCGGCAACACCGCCGCCACGCCGGTGCAGCTGAGCTGGGCCGATACCGTGCCGCAGCTCTCCACCGGCGCCATCGACGCGGTGCTGACCTCCGCCGATGGCGGCTCGGCCTCGCAGCTCTGGGAGCAGCAGTCGCATTTCACCGAGGTGAACTATGCGATGCCGCTGCAATTCGTGCATGTGAACCGCGATGTCTATGACGCGCTCACCGACGAGCAGAAAGCCTGGGTGACCGAGGCCGCCGCTGCCGCCGAGGATTTTGGCTGGGGGCTGCTCGAAGACCGCGTGGCGCAGAACTATGCCGAGATGGAAAGCCACGGCATGACGGTCGTGACCGGTGTCGACCCGGCCTATATCGCCGCGCTGACCGAGGCCGCGCAGCCGGCGCTTGAGGAGTGGAAAGAGAAGATGGGCGACGATGCCGACTCGATCCTCGCCGCCTTCGAGGAAATGCGCGCGGAATGAGCGGCGTCTCCGACACCCAAGACATCGCCGGCCGGACCGGGCCGGCGATGCTCTTTCAGCGCGGCGTCTTTGCCCTGTCGCAGGCCGCCGCCGTGGTAGCGGCGGTGCTGGTGGTCGGTATGGTGCTGCATATCCTGCTCGAAATCGGGCTGCGGATGGTCGACCGCTCGACCTTTGTGCTCGACGAGATGGTGGGCTATGCCATTGCGGGCGCCACCTTCCTGTCGCTGGGCTATGCGTTCGAACATTCCGCGCTGGTGCGGGTCGGGCTGCTGATCGACCGGCTTTCGGGCCGCGCCCGCCGCGCGCTGGAGACGCTTTGCGGCGTCGCCACGCTGGCGGTGACCTCGCAGATCTCCTGGGTGATCGCCAAGACCGCGATGCGCAGTTTCGAGCGTGGCCGCACCTCCAGCTCGATTGCGGAAATCCCGCTCTGGATCCCCGAGGCGGTCTGTGCCGCGGGGCTCGCGATCTTCAGCCTTCAGGTCTTTGCCTGGATCCTGCGCCAGATCTTCGACCTGCCGGGGCCGGTCCCGCCGGGCAATGACGATCCGCTTCAGAACGACCTGTAGAGACAGGCAGAAAGGGAATTCATGGACCCGCTTTTCGCCGGACTGGCGCTGATCGCGATGCTGGTGGTGACGCTGGGCAGCGGCGTGTGGATCTTTGCCGGGCTGCTGCTCGTCTCCTTCGCCGGGCTGCATTTCCTCGTCGGCATGCCGCTTAGCCGCGTCTTTTCCATCGCCGGCTCGATCACTTATCGCAGCGCCTCCACCTGGGAACTGGCCGCCGTGCCGCTGTTCATATGGGTGGCGGAACTCATCTTCCGCTCCACGGTCTCGGCGCGGCTGTTCAAGGGGCTCGCCCCCTTTGTCGACCGCATCCCCGGACGACTGCTGCACACCAATGTGCTGGGCTGCACGCTTTTTGCCGCCGTCAGCGGCTCGTCGGCAGCAACCACCGCGACGGTGGGCAAGATCACCTCGAAGGAACTCGTCACGCGGGGCTATGACGAACGGCTTGCCGTCGGCTCGCTGGCCGGCGCGGGCAGCCTCGGGCTGCTGCTGCCACCCTCGATTGCGATGATCATCTACGGCATTCTGGCCGAGGTCTCGGTCAGCCGTCTGTTCGCGGCGGGGGTGCTTCCGGGGCTGGTGGTCTCGGGGCTCTATTCCGCCTTCATCATGGCGATGGCGCTGATCCGTCCGGGTGTGGCGCCCGCCGGGCACCAGAATTTTGCGCTCCGCGATTATGCCCGCGCCGCGCTGGATCTGCTGCCGGTGGTGGCGCTGATGGGGATCGTGCTGGGCGCGATCTATTCCGGCATCGCCACGCCCTCGGAGGCGGCGGCGGTGGGCGTTCTGGCGGCTTTCGTGGTGCTGATCCTGCTGGGGGAACTGAACTGGGAACTGGTCCGCGCCAGCCTGCTCGGCACGGTCAAGACCAGCACCATGGTCTGCATCATCCTGATCTCTGCCTCGCTGCTCTCCACGACGCTGGGCTATCTGCACCTGCCGCAGGAGCTGGGCGCGGCCATCGGCGCGATGAACCTCGATCCGCTCGCGCTGATCATGCTGCTGGCGGTGTTCTACCTGCTGCTGGGGATCTTTGTGGACGGGGTGGCGATCATCGTCATGACCCTGCCGATGACGCTGCCGCTGGTGACGGCGGCGGGCTACGATCCGGTCTGGTTCGGCGTCTTCCTGGTGCTGATGGTCGAGATCGGGCTGCTGACGCCACCGGTTGGGATCAACCTCTTCGTGTTGCAGGGGCTGACCAACTGGCCGCTGGGGCGGGTGGCGCGCGCCTCGGTGCCGTTCTTCCTGCTCTTCGGACTGGCGGTGGTCATTCTCGTGGCCTTCCCGCAGCTCGCGCTCTGGCTGCCGAACCTGCTCTACGGCGCGTGATCCGTCGCGCCGGGGCCATCAGAGGTCGCGGCGCGATGGAATCCGGCGGCGATGTTCGTGTATATTTGCGACACCTCGCCTGAAGGATGCCGCCATGCCCGCCCCGTCCTCTCCTCCCGCAAAGCGCCTGCGCGTGGCGTTCCTGCTGGCCGACCGTTTCACGCTCTCGGCCTTTGCCAATTTCGTCGACGTGCTGCGGCTGGCCGCCGACGAGGCCGACCATTCCCGCCCGATCCTCTGCGAATGGGTGGTGCTGTCGGACACGCTGGAGGCGGTGCGGTCGAGCTGCGGCGTGCGGGTGCAGCCCGACACGCGGCTGCGGCAGGCGGCGCGCTACGACTATATCGTCGTGGTCGGCGGGCTCATCGGCGACAGCGCCGCGCTGAACGGCGCCGCGCAGGGCTTTCTGCGGCGTCAGGCCGAGGCGGGCGTGCCGCTGGTGGGGCTCTGCACCGGCGTCTTCATCCTGCAACGCATGGGGCTGCTCAAGGGCTACCGATGCTGCGTAAGCTGGTTCCACCATCAGGATTTTCTCGACCAGTTCGAGGCCGAAACGCCGATCTCCGACCAGATCTTTGTGGTCGACCGCGACCGGCTGACCTGCTCCGGCGGCCACGGCGCGGCGCATCTCGCGGCCTTCCTCGTGCAGCGGCATGTGGGGCAGTCGGCGGCGATCAAGAGCCTCAATATCATGATGATCGACGATGCCATGGGCGGCGAAAAGGCCCAGCCCGGCCTGACGCTGGCGCGCCGCGCCAAGGACGAGCTGGTGCGCCGCGCGCTGCTGCGGATGCAGCAGAACCTGGAGGTGCCGAAGACCGTGGAGGATCTGGCGCGCGAGCTGGGGGTCGGGCGGCGCACGCTGGAGCGGCGCTTTCTCGCGGATCTGCGGCAGACGCCGCTCAAGGCCTATCTCGATCTGCGGCTGGAGCGGGCGCTGCAACGGCTGCGCACCACAGATGCCTCTGTCACGAATATTGCACTGGCCTGCGGCTTTTGTGACGGGCCGCACCTGTCGCGCACGATGAAGGCCGAGCGCGGCGTGACGCCGGCGGAATACCGCAAGGCACAGGGCCGGTTCGAGCCGGGAGACGATCTGCCTGCGGTCGGCGTGCTGATGCGCAGCGCGGAGTGACCGCGCCGCGCCATGTGTCTCAGAGGTCGAGCGTGACCTTGCCGCGCGGGTTCGAGCAGCAGGCGAGGATATAGCCCTCTTCGATCTCTTCGTCGGTGATGCCGCCGTTATGCACCATGTGGACTTCGCCCGAGAGCTTCTTGGTTTTGCAGGTGCCGCAGACGCCGAAGGTACAGCCGGAGGCAATCGCGATCCCGGCATTGCGCGCGACGGCGAGCACGGTTTCTGTCTCGGGGCAGGATTGCGTGACGCCCGAGATGTCGAAGACGATCTCGGCCATGACGTCGTCTTCGGGCAGATCGTCGTCCGGCAGCTCCACTTCGATGAGCTCCGGCCCGGGGGTCCCCGGCGCGTGGAAGCTCTCCTGGTGGTAATGATCCATGTCGAAGCCAAGGCCCGCCAGCGCCTCGCGCACCGACTGCATGAAGCCCTCGGGGCCGCAGCAGAACACTTCGCGCTCCAGATAGTCGGGCGCCATCAGGCCCAGCATCAGCTGGTTGAACGTGCCCTGATAGCCCGTCCAGGGCGAATACGGGTCCGGCTCCTGCACGACCCATTTCAGGTCGAGCCCCTCGACCCGCGTGGCCATATGTTCGAGCCGGCGCTTGAAGATGATTTCCGACGGACGGCGCGCGCAGTTCACGAAGACGACGTCGCGGTGGCGGCCGAGATCGTAGATCTCGGTCGTCATCGACATCATCGGGGTGATGCCCGAGCCGGCGGAGATGAACAGGTACTTCTGCGCCGGGTACTCCGCCGAGGTGAACCGACCGGCGGGGCCGGTCGCCTTCAGCGTCATGCCCGGGCGCAGGTTGTCGATGATCCAGCGCACGCCGATGGAGGTCGACTGCGCCTTCATCGTGATTGTCAGCGATTTCGGGCGCGTCGGCGACGAGGAGATCGTGAAGGTCCGGTAGAGCGGCCCGCCGGGCACGGGCAGTTCAAGCGTAATGAACTGCCCGGCCTGAAAGACGAAGGGCCGGCCCGACGGAGCCTGAAAGCAGACCGTGACCACGTTCGGCGATTCCGGAAGAATCGAGACGCATTCCAGCACCTCGTCGTCGGTCCATGCTCCGGCGGCGGTTGCCTGGGTCTTGGCCATATCGCTTTACTCCGCTGCGAGGGTGGAAGGGGTGTGCGCGGCGCGCATGCGGTCGAGATACCAGCTCACGAACTGGGCGACGCCATCCTCATGGGTGGTCGAGTACGGGCCGGGTTCGTAGACCGGCGAGTTGATGCCCTGCTGGTTGTCCTCGACGACGCGGCGGTCCTCGTCATTGGTGTGGGTCCAGACGCGGGTGAGGTTCTCGAGATCGTAATCCACGCCCTCGACCGCATCCTTGTTGACCAGCCAGGTGGTCTGCACCTCGGTTTCCTGCGGGCCGATCGGGGTCACGCGGAAGGTGATCGAGTGATCGGTGAGGAAGTGGTTCCATGTGGTCGGGTAGTGGAACATCAGCAGCGTGCCGGCGTCTAGGAAGGGTACCTGGCCCAGGCGCTTCTGCACGGCGATCTTGCCGTTCACCGTATAGCTCTCGGCGCCGTCGAGCAGCGGCATGCGCGCCACGCGGAACTGGCCGTCCTCGCCCATGCGGAAGCGCGACGGCGCACCGGCACCCTCAAGACGGTTGAAGTGGGTCTCGACCTTTTCGGGGAAGGTGCCATCGGCGCTGACGCCGGTGATCGTCGGATCCTCGGGATAGGTGCGGCAGAGGTCGGGGTGGTTGCCGGCGCAGTGATAGCACTCGCGGTTGTTCTCCCAGACCAGTTTCCAGTTGCCCTTTTCGATGATCGTCGACTGATGCGCGACCTTGGCATTGGACAGGTCGTGCACGCCCAGATAGGGGGCGACGGTGCCGGCGAAAGCGTCGAAATCGGGGGCGTCTGCGGCGAGGCAGATATAGACCAGCCCGGCGACGGTGCGGCAGTGCACCGGCTTCAGCCCGTGCTGGGACGGGTCGAAATCGGCACCCATGTCGCGCGCCCAGATGAGCTTGCCGTCCAGATCGTAAGTCCACTGGTGATAGGGGCAGGTGAGCTTGGCGACGCGGCCCTGGGAGGCCGAGCAGATCACCGAGCCGCGGTGGCGGCAGGTGTTGTGGAAGGCGCGGATCTCGCCCTTGCCGTCGCGGATGGCGATGACGTCATAAGCGCCGATCTTCAGGCGCTGATAGGCGCCGGTCTTGTCGAGCATGCAGGCCGGGAAGGCATAGAGCCATTCGCGGTAGAAGATCGTTTCGAGATCGGCCTCGAAGATTTCGGGCGTGGTGTAGAAGGGCTGCTGGAGCGCATGGCCGGGGCGGTGCTGGACGAGCAGGTCGGAGAGCGGGGCGGTCTGGCTTGCCATATCGGAACTCCTGTCGCGGGAGAGGGGGGAATTTCCGGCAAAGAGACATTCCACAGACTCGTTGACAATTGGCAAAAATCTCATCTGGGTTTAGTCTGACTAAACTCTCTCGCGATTTGTTCCATTCGCGACATACCTTGCCTGAAAGCGACCGAAGATGCCGAAACCCTATGATTTGCCATCTCTTGGCGATCTTGCCTGTTTCGAAGCCGCTGCCCGAAATTTAAGCTTCAAGATGGCGGCGGCGGAGATGAACGTGACCCCGGCGGCGGTCAGCCATCGAATCAAGGCGCTGGAGGAAGAGCTGGGCCAGCCGCTTTTCAACCGCCATTATCGGGGGGTGGAGCTGACCGAGGCGGGGGCGCTTCTGTTCGTTTCGCTGCAACGCGGCTTCGAGGGGATTTCGGAAAGCGTCGCCCGCATCCGAAGCCGCCACGACCGCAGCGGCGTGTCGATCGCCGCCACAACGGCGATGAGCGGGCTCTGGCTGACGCCCCGGCTCGCGGCCTTCTGGAAGGCGCATCCGGGTGTGGCGATTTCGCAGATGATCGAGGATTACAGCCGGGCGCGGGGCGTCGATCTGAGCATCCACTACGGCGATCCGGCGTTGGAGGATGATGAGACCCGGGTGCTCTTCCGCGACCGCATCCTGGCACTGGGGACAGAGCAGTTCGCCGAAAGCTACGGCATTCGCGATATCTCGGATCTGCTGGACGTGCCGCTGATCCACACGCAATCGGGGGTGAACGCCTGGACGGAATGGCCGGAATGGTTCTCGACCCTGGGCCGGACCGCGCCGCAGGGGCCGGGGTTCTTCCTCAACAATTACCTGATCTCGCTGAAGGCCGCCGAGGACCATGTCGGCGCGGTGCTGGGCTGGGAGGGGCTGCTGGGCGGCTATCTCGACAGCGGGCGGCTGGTGCAGCTGGTGCCCGAGGCGATGGAGTCGCCGCACCCGTTCTACCTGCGCATCCACGGCCGCGCCTCGGCCAATGCCCGGCTCTTCGCGGACTGGCTGGCAGAACAGGAGACGCCGCTTTAGCGGGAGTGTGTGCGTCGGGGGCGGTGGGCAGATTGCCCACCCTACGATTGTGCATTGCCTTGGCGCGGAACAAGCCCGCAGGGTGCCTCTCACACATCGCAAAGCGATGTGTGAGAGGCAGGCGTTTGCAAGCAAACGCCGAGAGGCGCGTCAGCGCCGGATCGTGGGCTGGCGCTTGCGCGGCTCGTACTGCCTTCCCGATCTTACGAACCACGTAGGGTGGGCAATCTGCCCACCGCTCCGCACAACAAAAAACTCCGGCGGAAAACCGCCGGAGTCGCTTGAGTTTATCTATACCGATCCGGCCTCAGCTGCGCGGCTTGAGGTTCTCCGGGTCGTAGAGCGGCGCATAGCCCACCCCGGCGACCTCGACCGGGTAGGTCTCGTCGAAATAGGTGACGTTCAGCGTGCGCCCGACCTGGCAGTAATCCCAGGGCAGATAGGCCAGCATGATGTTCTTGCCGACCGTCGGACCGAAGGCCTGCGAGCTGGTGTAGGAGCGGCGGCCCAGCTCGTCGACCAGCACCTTGCCGGTCTCCGGATCCATCACCGGCATGGTGTTCACCGGGTAGCGGGCAACGCCCTTGCTGTCGGTGTTGTCGGTCATCACCAGCGTGCAGAGCATCGCCGGCTGGTGCTCGCGGGCACGGTATTCCAGGTGCTTCTCCTTGCCCCGGAACTCCGCTTCCTTGACCTTCGGACGCGCCAGATCGGCCTCGTAGAGGTTGTACTCCGTTTGCAGGTCGGCGTTTTGCAGGCGCAGGGATTTCTCCAGCCGCCGCGAGTTGGCGTAGGTCTCGACACCCACCGCCATCACGCCGGCATCGCGTAGCGCATCCCAGACGGCCAGACCGTCCTCATAGGCCATGTGAAGCTCCCAGCCCTGTTCGCCGACATAGGAGATGCGGAAGGCCGAGACTTTCTTGCCCGCGATTTCGATGGTCTTGATCGCCGCGAAGGGGAAGTTCTCTTTCTCCAGCAGGTCCGGATCGGCGACCACCTTCTTCAGGTTTTCGCGGGCGTTTGGCCCCCAGATGCCGATGGTGGTGAAATCCTCGGTCACATCCACGATGGTGACATCGAAGCCTTTGTCCTGCGCCATCCGCTTCATGTACATCTGGTCGCGCGGGCCGGCATCGGCGCCGTTCACCAGACGGCAGCGGTCTTCCATGCGGAACACGGTGAAGTCGGCGCGGACATTGCCCTCGTCATCGAGCATATGGGTGTAGATGCCCTTGCCGATATTGTTGTCGCCACCGATTTTCGCGGCGCAGAGATACTCCATCAGCGCAACGTGATCCGGGCCTGAGATGTCGGTCATATGGAAATGCGACAGGTTGATGATGCCGCAATCGGCGCTCATCTCAAGCTGCTCGGCGTTGGACACGCGCCAGAAATGGCGGTTGTCCCACTCGTTCTCGCGCACCGGCACCTGATCGGCATATTTCTCCAGCAGGTGCTCGTTGGCCGCGTAGCCATGCGCCCGCTCCCAGCCGCCGAGTTCCATGAAATAGCCGCCCAGCTCGACCTCGCGCTCGTAGAAGGGCGAGCGACGGATGCCGCGCGCGTTGGCGAAGGGCTCGCGCGGGTGGACCGGCGGGTTGTAGATCTTCTTGGCGGTCTCTTCGCAGCGGCCCCAGATGAAGTCTTCGGTGAGCTGGTAATCCTGGAAGCGCGAATAGTCGATGCCGTGATGGTCGATATGGGTGCGCCCGTCGGTCATCCAGTCGACCAGCAGCTTGGCCATGCCCGGCGCGTCCTTGACCCAGATCGCAACGGCGTACCACAACCCGCGCACCTTGCGACTTTCGCCCATGGAGGGGCCGCCATCGGTGGTGGTTTGCAGCAACCCGTTGAACGAGTGGCTCTCGTTGAAGCCCAGCTCGGCGAGGATCGGGGTCAGCTCCATCGCCTTTTCGAGCGGCTCGATCACGTCTTCGAGTTCGAGGTCGCGCATGGACGGCCCGAGGCGTGCCTGGCCCTTTTCGAGAATGTCGCGCGGATGCACCATGCGCGGCTCGTTCTCGTAGTAATAGCCCCATTCGATCTGACCGCCCTCGGTGGTCGAGGGGTCGCCGGTGTCGCGCAGATAGGCGGAGTTGCCCTGGTCGCGCAGCAGTGGGCGGCCGATCTCGAGGCCGGTGCCGGCGAACTCGTCATAGGGTCCGAAGAAGGTCAGCGGGTGGTCGACAGGCATGACGGGCAGGTCTTCGCCTACCATATCGGCGATCAGGCGGCCCCAGAGGCCGGCGCAGACGATGACGTGATCGGCCATGATGGTGCCGCGATGGGTCTTCACGCCGACAACGCGCCCGTTCTCCTGGATCAGTTCCAGCGCCGGGGTGTTTGCGAAGGCGCGCAGCTTGCCGGCCTTTTCGCCGGCATCCACCAGCTTGCCCGCGACGGTCTGCGAGCGCGGCACGACGAGACCGGCATCCGGATCCCACATGGCGCCCTGGATCTGGTCTTCCTCGAGCAGCGGGAATTTCTCTTTCGCCTCGGCGGCGGAGATCATCTTGACGCGGGTGCCGAAGGCGCGGCCGGAATCGCAGCGGCGCTTGAGCTCTTCCAGGCGCCCGTCATCGCCGACGCGGGCAACTTCGATGCCGCCGATACGGCTGTAATGGCCAAGCTTTTCGTAGAAATCGACCGAGTAATTCGAGGTCCAGGTGGTCAGCTGGTCATGCGCGGTGACATAGCAGAAATCCGACGCGTGGCCGGTGGAGCCGATATCGGTGGGGATAGCCGATTTGTCGATGCCGACGATATTGTCCCAGCCGCGCTCGATCAGGTGATGCGCGACCGATGCGCCGACGATGCCGCCGAGACCGACGATGACGACGTTTGCACGTTCAGGAAACGAAGACATGGGTGATTCCACTTGTTCGAGAGGTTTGCGGGCAGAGTAAGTATGAACCGGCGCGGCACTGCGGCCCAACCGGCATTCACCGCGCGAAAAACGACCGTTTCACGCGCGGCGGGGAGAAGGTTACCAGAGTTGCGGCGCGGGCAGCCCGGCGCGGCGATAGGCGGCGAGCATGGTGTTGTGCATCAGGCTCATGATGGTCATCGGTCCAACGCCGCCGGGCACCGGCGTGATGGCGCGGGCTTTTTGCGCGGCGCCGGCGAAATCGACATCGCCGACGAGGCGTTTCTCGCCGTCGCGGATCACCCGGCTGGTGCCCACGTCGATGACCGTGGCGCCCGGCTTGATCCAGTCGCCCTGGATCATCTCGGCCGAGCCGACGGCGGCCACGACGATATCCGCCTTGCCGACCTTCTCCGCCAGGTCGCGGGTGCGCGAATGCGCCAGCGTCACCGTGCAGTTCTCGGCCAGCAGCAGCTGCGCCATCGGCTTGCCGACGAGGATCGAGCGGCCCACGACGATGGCGTCGAGCCCCGAGAGATCGCCCAGCGAATCCCGCAGCAGCATCAGGCAGCCGAGCGGCGTGCAGGAGGTCAGGCCCGGCAGCCCGGAGGCGAGGTAGCCCGCGTTGACCGGGTGCAGCCCGTCCACATCCTTGGCCGGGTCGATGGCCTCGACCACGGCAAGGCTGTCGAGATGCCGGGGCAGGGGGAGCTGCACGAGGATGCCGTCGACGCTGTCATCGGCATTGAGCTCCGCCACCAGCGCCAGCAGCGCCGCCTGGGTGGTGTCCTCGGGCAGCACATGCTCGAAGCTTTCCATGCCCAGCTTGCGGGCCATGCGGCCCTTGCTGCGGACATAGACCTCGCTGGCCGGATCGGTGCCCACCAGCACCACCGCAAGGCCGGGCGCGCGCCCGGTCTCGGTGGTGAAGGCGGCGACGCTTTCGGCGATCTTGTCGCCAAGCCCTGCGGCATAGGCCTTGCCGTCGATGATATGCGCGGTCATGGGCGGTCTCCCTTCCCCGTGGCTGGCGTCAGAGCTGGCTTTCGAGTTGCGGCAATACGTCGAAGAGATCGCCCACCAGACCGTAATCGGCGACCTGGAAGATCGGCGCCTCTTCATCGGTGTTGATCGCGACGATGATCTTGGAGTCCTTCATCCCCGCCAGGTGCTGGATCGCGCCCGAGATGCCGCAGGCGACATAGAGATCCGGTGCCACCACCTTGCCGGTCTGGCCGACCTGGAAGTCGTTCGGCGCATAGCCCGCATCGACCGCCGCGCGCGACGCGCCGACAGCGGCGCCGAGCTTGTCGGCAACGGGGTTGAGCACCGCCTGGAACTTCTCTTCCGAGCCGAGCGCGCGCCCGCCGGAGACGATGATCTTGGCCGAGCTCAGCTCGGGACGGTCGCTGATCGAGAGGATGTTCTCCACGAAACGCGACAGCTCGGCGCCCTCGCTGCCCGCCTCGACGGTCTTGACCGGGGCGCTTGCATCGGCGGCAGCGGCAGCAAACCCGGCGGTGCGCACGGTGAGCACCTTTTTCGCCTCGCTGCTCTGCACCACCTCGATGGCGTTGCCGGCGTAGATCGGGCGCTTGAACGTATCGGCGGAGACCACCTCGATCACTTCCGAGATCTGCATCACGTCGAGCAGCGCGGCGACGCGCGGCAGCACGTTCTTGCCGGTGGTGGTCGCCGGCGCGAGGATGGTGTCGTAATCGCCCGCCAGCGCCACGATCAGCGCGGCGGTGGGCTCGGCCAGACGCTGCTCCAGCGCGTCGCCCTCGGCCAGCAGCACCGAACGCACGCCGGTGAGCTTGGCGGCCTCATCAGCCACGGCGGCGGCGCCCTTGCCGGCGATCAGGATATCGACCTCGCCGCCGATCTGGGTCGCGGCGGTCAGGGTCTTTGCGGTGGCTTCGGAAAGCGCCGCGTTGTCGTGGTCTGCAAAGAGAAGAATAGCCATGGTCTTTGGTCCCCGTCCGGTCAGATGACGCCAGCTTCGTTTTTCAGCTTGTCGAGCAGTTCGGCAACCGAGCCGACCTTCACACCGGCCTGACGGCCCGCGGGCTCCTCGACGCGCAGCACGTTCAGGCGGCGCGCAACATCGACGCCGAAATCCTCGGGCGTCTTGGTGTCGAGCGGTTTTTTCTTTGCCTTCATGATGTTCGGCAGCGAGGCATAGCGCGGCTCGTTGAGGCGCAGGTCGGCGGTGACGATGGCGGGCAGGGTGACTTCGATCGCCTGAAGGCCGCCGTCGACCTCGCGCGTCACCTTGGCCATATCGCCCGACAGCGCGATCTCGGAGGCAAAGGTCGCCTGCGACCAGCCTAGCAGCGCCGAAAGCATCTGCCCGGTCTGGTTGCAATCGTCGTCGATGGCCTGCTTGCCCAGGATCACCAGGCCCGGCTCTTCCTCGGCGACCACGCCCTTGAGGAGCTTTGCGACGGTGAGCGGCTCGGTGGTGCCTTCGGTGGTGATCAGGATGGCGCGGTCGGCGCCCATGGCCAGCGCGGTGCGCAGCACGTCTTGCGCCTGCGCGGGGCCGATGGAGACCACGATGACCTCAGAGGCGGTGCCGGCTTCCTTCAGGCGCACCGCCTGCTCGACGGCGATCTCGTCGAACGGGTTCATCGACATCTTGACGTTGGCCAGATCGACACCGCTGCCATCCGCGCTGACGCGGATTTTGACGTTGTAATCGACGACCCGTTTCACAGGCACCAGGACTTTCATGCCAGTTCCTCTCTGTCAGAGCCCCGGGCGCGCCGGGACAGATGCGCCCGGGCTTTGCTGCCGGGCCGGTTGTGTTCGGTAGAACGGGTGCGACGTGCAATCTGCTGTGTCTGCCGTTCCGTTTTCGATGCGGGGACGCGCCCGCTTTGCTTGATTGGGCGCTGCCATGCCTCACAGACAGGCAGTCACCCGGATTCGTGATCGGAACTATTGCGATGAAGCGCCTCGAAAAAACAGGACGATTGCGTCAACCCGGGATTATGGCTACGACACCGGATCAGAAAATTCCCCTGAGCGGCGGAGCGACCCGATGGAGACACGATCCGAGCTGCCAAGACCGGCCCCCCGCAACGCCGCGAGCCGTGCCCTGCGTGCGCGTCCCGAGGGCGCGCGGCTGAATGTGGGCTTTATCCTGGCCAAGCGATTCACCCTCTGCGCCTTCGCGAATTTCGTGGACGTTCTGAGGCTTGCCGCCGACGAGGGCGACCGTTCGCGCCCCATCCTGTGTAACTGGACGGTGCTCTCGGACACGATGGATGCGGTCTCGTCGAGCTGCGGCATCACCGTGCAGCCCAAGGAGCGGCTGGGGGACCCGACGCGATTCGACTATATCGTCGTGGTCGGCGGGCTGATGGACGAGATGCCCGGGCTCAGCGCCGCCTATGTGCGCTTCCTGCATCAGGCGGCAGAGGCGGGCGTGCCGCTGGTGGGCATCTGCACCGGCGCCTTCATGCTGCACCAGGCGGGGCTGCTCGACGGCTACCGCTGCTGTGTGAGCTGGTTCCACCACGCCGATTTCCTCGAACAGTTCGAAGGGCTGAACCCGGTGGCCGACCAGATCTTTGTGGTCGATGGCGACCGGCTGACCTGTTCGGGCGGTGCCAGTTCGGCGCATCTGGCGGCCTATCTGGTCGACAAGCATGTGGGCCGGGCGCAGGCCAGCAAGAGCCTGCATATCATGATCATCGACGATGCCTTACAGGCGGAGAAACCGCAGCCCGGCATCACCATGGATTTCAAGACCCGTGACCCGATCGTGCTGCGCGCGCTCTTGCTGATGCAGCAGAATATCGACACGCCGCTTTCGGTGACCGAGGTGGCGCGGCGCATCGGGCACAGCAAGCGCCAGCTCGAGCGGCATTTCCGCGTGGCGCTCGACACCTCGCCGCAAGCGGCGTTTCTCAGCATCCGCCTGTCGCTGGCGCATCACCTCCTGGAGAGCAGCGAGAAATCCATCGCCCAGGTCGCGGTGGATTGCGGCTTTTGCGATTCCTCGCATCTCAGCCGGATGTTCCGCCGCCGCTTCGGCTGCACGCCGCTGGCACTGCGCCAGCAGCGCGATACGGCGCTCGCCTGAAACGCAAACCGCCGCGAGGGCAGGGCCCCCGCGGCGGTTGTTCAGCATGGTTCGAGACTCAGCGCGGTTCGCTTGCCAGCCCGCGCCAGATCGCGACGCACATCACCAGCAGCACCACGGTGAAGGGCAGGCCCGTCGAGATCACCATGGATTGCAGCGATTTCAGCCCGCCCGCCGAGAGCAGCAGGACAATTGCGACCACGCCCTCGAACAGGCACCAGAACACCCGCTGCGGCACCGGCGCATCGACCTTGCCGCCCGAGGTGATGGTGTCGATCACCAGCGAGCCCGAATCCGACGAGGTGACGAAGAACACGATCACCAGAACGATCCCGACAAAAGAGGTGATCGCGGTCAGCGGCATCGCGTCGAGCATGGCAAAGAGCTGGAGCGGCAGCTCGGAGTCCTGCACGGCGGTATAGCCGTCGCGCAGCACCTGGTTGATCGCCGCGCCGCCAAAGACCGACATCCAGATCACGCAGACCAGCGACGGGATGAGCAGCACGCTGATGAGGAACTCGCGCACGGTGCGCCCGCGCGAGACCCGCGCGATGAACATGCCGACGAAGGGCGACCAGGAAATCCACCAGGCCCAGTAGAAGCTTGTCCAGCCCTGCATGAAGTTCACGTCCTCGCGCCCGACCGGGTTCGACAGGGCCGGCAGGTATTCGAGATAGGCCAGAAGATAGTCGCCGATCCCGGTGAGCAGCAGGAGGCTCGGCCCGGCCAGCAGCACAAAGACCAGCAGCAGGAAGGCCAGGCCCATGTTGATCTCGGAGAGCAGTTTCACCCCGGCTTCCAGCCCGCGGATCACCGAGAACAGCGCAATGGCGGTGATGGCGATGATCAGCACGATCTGCGCGGTGCTGTTGATCGGTACGCCAAAGAGTTTGTGCAGCCCGGAATTCGCCTGCGCCGCGCCGAGGCCCAGCGAGGTGGCCAGCCCGAACAGCGTGGCGAAGACCGCGAGGATGTCGATGACATGGCCCGGCCAGCCCCAGACGCGCTCGCCGAAGATCGGGTAAAAGGCCGACCGGATGGTGAGCGGCAGCCCCTTGTTGTAGCTGAAGAGCGCGAGGCTCAGCGCCAGGATGGCGTAGATCGCCCAGGGGTGCAGCGCCCAGTGGAAGATCGAGGCGGCCATGCCGAGGCGCACCGCCTCGTCCGCATTGCCGCCCGCCGCGCCGAGCGGCGCCCAGTCGCTGCGCAGCCCGTCCGCGCCGGTGGCGGTGCCGCCCATCGAGGAAGAGAAATGGCTCAGCGGTTCGGACACGCCGTAGAACATCAGGCCGATGCCCATACCGGCGGCGAAGAGCATGGAGAACCAGCTCACATAGCTGAAATCAGGGGTGGCGTCGCGCCCGCCGAGGCGGATCTTGCCATAGGGGCTGATCACCAGCACCAGGCAGAGCAGCACGAACACGTCTGCGGCGCCGATGAAGAACCAGTCGAATCCCTTGGTGACCTCCGAGAACATCGCGCTGAACAGCGCATCCGCCTGCGCGGGCAGCGCGAGCGTAAAGATCACGAAGGCGACGACGGCAAAGGCCGAGATCGCGAAGACCGGGTTGTGCACGTCAAAGCCGAACGGCCCGACCGAGCCCTCGATATTGTCTCGGCCGATGGTGTAGTCGGTCTGGATGAGCCCGTCGGGCGGCGTTTCGGCCTCGGAGCCGTCCGTGTCGGAAATTTGCGTCAAGTGTCGTCCTCCTGTGCTGGCAATGCCTGCCGGGGTGAAGGTCCGGAATCGCCGTCCCGTCTTGACGCGGGAGCGAGCGGGATGTGGGGTGCTGGCCGGCTCTCCCGCCTGCATCGGCAGGCTGTGACCGGGAGTGCCGGGCGATTCCCACGCTCGCCTTTTGCTTTTTTGCGCTGACCTGAACCCGGACCGGAGACAGGCAAAATGTCGATCACCGGGTTATTCAGGGAAGCGTAACCACGCGGCAGAACGGGTGCGACAGGCATGCGGTAGCATCGCGACGAAACCGCCGCCGTTCAGGCCCATCCGGCGGCGAGGGCGCTCAACCTAACCGGGTTCGCGCCAGGGGCAGGGTGCGACTCGGGCTTTGTGTCCAGGGCCGCGATTCGCTCTTTCAGGCGGCATCTTCCGGGCCGGAACGGCGCGGCGTGAGGCGCCGGGGCGCTGCGGAAAAAACGTGGCGGAATGCCGTGGCGCATATCTCCACCCAACCTGTCGCAAAGCTTCACGCATCGCGCCGCGCGGATCGCTACGCAATTCCGAATACCTTCCCAGCCCGGGGTGCCATCATGACGCGTTTCAACGCTTTCAACCTTCTCAAGAACGCCCTTTCGGGGCATAAAAACTGGACCGAGCAATGGCCCGACAGCCAGCCCAAGGCCGAATACGATGTGATCATCGTCGGCGCCGGCGGCCACGGGCTGGGGGCCGCCTATTATCTGGCGACGCAGCACGGCATCACCAATATCGCGGTGATCGACAAGGGCTGGCTCGGCGGCGGCAACACCGGTCGGAACACCACGATCATCCGCTCGAACTATCTCTATGACGAGAGCGCGCGGCTCTTCGACCACGCGGTCGATCTGTGGGAAGGTCTCAGCCAGGAGCTGAACTACAACGTCATGTATTCGCGCCGCGGCTGCCTGATGCTCGCGCATAACGTGCATGACGTGCAGAGCTTCAAGCGCCACATCCACGCCAACCGCCTGAACGGTGTGGACAACCGCTGGCTGACGCCGGAGGAGTGCAAGGAATACTGCCCGCCGATCAACATCTCTCCCAATGCCCGCTATCCGGTGATGGGCGGCGCGCTTCAGGAGCGGGCCGGCACTGCGCGCCACGATGCGGTGGCCTGGGGCTATGCCCGGGGGGCCGCGATGCGCGGCGTCGACATCATCCAGAACTGCCCGGTGACGGCGATCCGCCGCAACGCCGACGGCTCCGTCGCGGGTGTCGAGACCGGCAAGGGCTTTATCAAGGCCAAGAAGGTCGCGGTCTCCGCCGCCGGCCACACCTCGGTGGTGATGGACACCGCCGGCGTGCGCCTGCCGCTGGAAAGCTATCCGCTCCAGGCGCTGGTGAGCGAGCCGGTCAAGCCGATCTTCCCCTGCGTGGTGATGTCGAACGCGGTGCACGCCTATTGCAGCCAGTCCGACAAGGGCGAGCTGGTGATCGGCTCGGGCACCGACCAGTACACCAGCTACAGCCAGCGCGGCGGCCTGCCGCTGATCGAGCACACCGTGGCGGCGATCTCCGAGGTGTTCCCGATCTTCAACCGCATGCGCATGCTACGCAAGTGGGGCGGCATCGTGGACGTCACCCCGGACCGCTCGGCGATCATCTCCAAGACCCCGGTCTCGGGGCTCTATGTCAACTGCGGCTGGGGCACCGGCGGCTTCAAGGCGACCCCGGGCGCGGCGCATACCTTTGCCTGGACCATCGCCAAGGACGAGCCGCACCCGATCAACTCGCCCTTCACCATGGAACGCTTCCGCACCGGCCGTCTCATCGACGAAGCCGCCGCTGCGGCCGTGGCCCACTGAGACGAGGTTTCCAGAGATGCTTCTGATCCATTGCCCCTATTGCAACGAAACCCTGCCCGAGGCCGAGTTCACCTATGCCGGCGAGGCGCATGTCGTGCGTCCCGAGCAGCCCTCGGGCCAGAGCGATGAACAGTGGGAAGAATTCCTGTTCATCCGCACCAATGTGAAGGGTCCGCATTACGAACGCTGGCGGCATTTCCACGGCTGCGGGCGCTTCTTCAACGCCGTGCGCGACACCGTGTCCGACAAGTTCCTGACCACCTATGAGGCGGACGCCCCGCGTCCCGATCTCTCCAGCCTGACGGAGCGCCAGAAATGAGCCAATACCGCGTTTCCGGCCGGGGCCGCGTCGATACCTCGCGCCCCGTGACCTTCACCTTTGACGGCAAGAGCTTCACCGGCGCGCAGGGCGACACCGTCGCCTCGGCGCTGCTGGCCAATGGCGTGCACCTGATGGGCCGGTCGTTCAAATACCACCGTCCGCGCGGCGCCGTTGCCGCCGGCAGCGAAGAGCCCAACGCGCTGATCGGCACCCGCCGCGGCCCGGGCCGGTTCGAGCCCAACACCCGCGCCACCGTGCAGGAGATCTGGAACGGTCTCGAGACCAATTCGCAGAACAAGTACCCGAGCCTCAAGTTCGACGTGGGCGCGGTGAACGATGCCGCCTACATGCTGTTCTCGGCGGGCTTCTACTACAAGACCTTCATGTGGCCGAAGAACTTCTGGCACAAGGTCTATGAGCCCTTCATCCGTGCCGCCGCCGGTCTGGGCGTGAGCCCCACCGAAGAGGATCCGGATCACTACGCCTCGCGCTACCTGCACTGCGATGTGCTGATCGTCGGCGCCGGCCCCACCGGCATCGCCGCCGCGCGCGCCGCTGCGGTGGACGGACTCAAGGTCGTGCTGGTGGACGAGAACGCCGAGGCCGGCGGCACGCTGCTGTCCGAGCCGCAGGCGCAGATCGACGGCCGCCCCGCATGGGACTGGCTGGCCGCCGAACTGGAGGCTCTGAAGGCGGCGGGGGTCAAGATCATGACCCGCACCACCGCCATCGGCTACTACCACCAGAACATGATCGGCATGGTCGAGAAGCTGACCGATCACCTGCCCGAGCTGCCCGAAGACACCCCGCGCGAGCGGATGTGGCGGGTGCGTGCCAAACAGGTCGTGCTGGCGCAGGGCGCACTGGAAAAGCCGCTGGTGTTCCACGGCAACGACCGCCCCGGTGTGATGCTGGCGGGCTCGGCGCAGACCTTCCTGAACCGCTATGGCGTGCTGGTCGGCAAGCGTCCGGTGATTGTCACCTCGCACGATTCCGCCTGGTTCGCGGCCTTCGATCTTCAGGATGCCGGCGCGCAGGTGCAGGCTATCGTGGATCTGCGCGAGGGCGTGCATGAGAAGCTTCTGTCGGAGGCCCGCGCCCGCGGCATCACCGTGAAGCTGTCGCACACCGCCACCGCCACCTCCGGCCGCCTGCGCGTTTCCTCGCTGCGGGTGAACCCGGTCAGTGGCGGCAGCGTCGGCGCGGGCGAAGAGATCCGCTGCGACGCGGTGCTGATGTCGGGCGGCTGGACGCCCTCGCTGCACCTCTTCTCGCACACCAAGGGCTCGCTCGCCTGGGATGACGACCGCACCACCTTCCTGCCGAAGGACACCCCCGAGGACTGCCTGATCGCCGGCGCGAGCCGCGGTCTCTGGGGCGTCGAGGCGGTGCTGAAAGACGGCGCCGAGAAGGGCCGGGAAGTCGCCGAACTGCTGGGCAAGACCCCGGCGCAGGTGGCCTATTCGGTGGCGGCTGACCGCACCGGCACCGGCATCTCGATGAAGGAGCTGCCGACCGACCGCAGCCCCGGCAAGGCCAAGGCCTTTGTCGACTATCAGAACGACGTGACCGCCAAGGACCTGCGCCTTGCCGTGCGCGAGGGCATGCGCTCCATCGAGCACGTCAAGCGCTACACCACCAACGGCATGGCCACTGATCAGGGCAAGATGTCCAACATCAACGGTCTGAACATCGCCGCCGACGCGCTTGGCAAGAAGCAGCCGCAGGTGGGTCTCACCACCTTCCGGCCGCCCTACACGCCGACCTCCTTCGGGGCCTTCGCGGGCTATCACCGGGGTGATCACTTCGAGGTCACCCGCAAGACCCAGATCGACCCCTGGGCCGAAGAGAACGGCGCGGTGTTCGAGCCGGTCAGCCAGTGGCGCCGGGCGTGGTACTTCCCGAAAGCGGGCGAGGACATGGATGCCGCCGTGGCGCGCGAATGCGCCGCGACCCGCAAGTCGGTGGGCATCTTCGACGCCTCCACGCTGGGCAAGATCGAGGTGGTCGGTCCCGACGCGGTCGAGTTCATGAACCGCATGTACACCAACCCCTGGACCAAGCTGGGCGTGGGCCGCTGCCGCTATGGCCTGCTGCTGGGCGATGACGGCTATATCCGCGACGACGGCGTGATCGGGCGTCTGGGTCAGGACAAATTCCACGTCACCACCACCACCGGCGGCGCGGCACGGGTCATGAACATGATGGAGGATTATCTCCAGACCGAATGGCCCGATCTCAATGTCTGGCTGACCTCGACCACCGAACAATGGTCGACCATCGCCCTGAACGGCCCCAACGCCGCCAAGCTTCTGGCGCCGCTGGTCGAGGGCGTGGAGCTGACCGAAGAGACCTTCCCGCACATGTCCTGCGTGGAATGCACCGTGGCGGGCATGCCCGCGCGGCTCTTCCGGGTGAGCTTTACCGGCGAGATCGGCTTCGAGGTCAACGTGCCGGCGCCCATGGGCCGCCAGCTCTGGGAAACCCTGTGGGAGGCGGGCCAGCAATACGGCATTACCGCCTATGGCACCGAGACCATGCACGTCCTGCGGGCCGAGAAGGGCTATATCATCGTCGGTCAGGACACTGACGGCACGGTGACGCCTTACGACGCCGGCATGGGCTGGGCCGTGGGCAAGAAGAAGCCCGATTTCGTCGGCATGCGCGGCCTTGCGCGGCCCGATCTTCAGGCCAAGGACCGCAAGCAGCTCGTCGGTCTTCTGACCGAGGACAGCAGCAAGCTGGAAGAGGGGGCGCAGATCGTCTTCGATCCCAAGCAGCCGGTTCCGATGACCATGGTGGGGCATGTGACCTCCTCCTACGACACCGGCACCACCGGGCGCCCCATCGCGCTCGCGCTGGTCGAGGGCGGGCACAAGAAACTGGGCGAGACCGTCTATATCCCGATGCCCGACCGCACCATCGCCGCCAAGATCACCTCGACGATCTTCGTCGATCCCGAAAACGCCCGTCTGAAGATCTGAGGAGCCTGTCATGAACGCACCTGTATCCTCCTTCACCTCCGGCGCGCTGGTCGAGACCAGCGCCGCCCGGATCAGCAAGGCCCCCGCCATCGGCCGGCTGTCGCTGCGTGCCCGTGGCGATCTGGCGCCCTTCGGGGCGGCGCTCGGGGTGGCGCTGCCGCTCTCCATCGGTCAGCGCGCCTCGGTGGACGGGACGGAGATCATCCGGCTCGGCCCCGACGAATGGACGCTGACCACGCCGGTGCCGCGCACCGCCCAGATCGAGGCGGCCTTTGCCGAGATCTACGAGGCACATCCTCATAGCCTGGTTGACATCTCTGGCCGTGAGGTCACTTTCGAGATCGAAGGCACGCAGGCCGCCGAGCTGCTGACTCTGGGCTGCCCGCGCGACATCGAGACGATCCTGCCCGGCCAGGGCCGCCGCACGGTGTTCGACGGGGTGACCGTCGTGCTCTGGCGCGACGCTGAGGACCGTTTCCGCATGGATGTGTGGCAAAGCTTTGCACCGCATGTCCTGGCGCTGCTCGACACCGGCTGCCGCGAACTCGCGGCACAGTCCCACTGACCTTTTCTCAGGATCGCATCCATGTTCGACCATCTTCCCAAGACCCGTATCGGTGATGCCGAGATCGCCTCTGCCGTGGCCGAGGAGCTCGACCGCCAGCAGAGCCAGATCGAGCTGATCGCCTCTGAAAACATCGTCTCCGCCGATGTCATGGCGGCGCAGGGCTCTGTGCTCACCAACAAATATGCCGAAGGTTACCCGGGCAAGCGCTATTACGGCGGCTGCGAATTCGTCGACAAGGTCGAGACCGTGGCCATCGAACGGCTCAAGCAGCTCTTCGGCGCGGGCTTTGCCAACGTGCAGCCGCATTCCGGCGCGCAGGCCAACCAGGCGGTGTTCCTGGCGCTGCTGCAACCGGGCGACCGCATCATGGGCCTGAACCTCGCCCATGGCGGCCACCTCACCCACGGCTCGCCGGTCACCATGTCGGGCAAATGGTTCGACGT